>CADDZC010000001.1 GCA_902812365.1 Acidobacteriota bacterium
GTTATTTAGGATCAATCAGATGGGTGGAAATGGGGGTCGGGAGCTTGGTGTAAGTGATTGAAAACAGGAGGGGAGAAAAGACAGGCGAGGGGCGGGGCGCGGGACAAAGCCACTAGGTTGATGAAAAGAATGGAGATAGTTGAGAAATGGGGGGTTCGGACAGGATGTAGAAAATACGTCGAAGCTCGGAGCCAACGGCCTCGGAAAGCCACTAAGTATATGAAAATAAAACTGATAATAACTTTATGGAGATTCCGGCTCCCCCGCCGATCGCCCTCGGTCGCCCCGCTTCGCTGCGGTCTCCAAAACGGCAGCGATCCGCTACGAACCGTGATGGTGCGCGATTCAGACGATGGGCGACCTTCTTTGGTTCTCAGTTCGCTGGCCGGGCGAAAAAAGCTAAGGTCTGCTTTGACGGAACACACAAAGACCGGCCCTAGAAATGTGCTAGATAGGAGCCAAGCCGAGCCGCCAGTGGAGAGAGCCAAACCGGACGCGTCACGGATGTACCGGAACCCGGACACGTGTTACAATCACTGCCTTTTTGCAAGGCTGGACCCGCAGAGCGGCGGAGGAATCATGGGGCGAACAGGGCATTTCATGCTGTCAATGGCTTTGACTGCCATCATCTGGGGCGGCACGCCGGCCAGCGGCCAGGAGCTCGCGGGCGCCGGCTGGGAGCGGCTGGCGCAACCCCAAGCGTACGTGCTCAAGCGTTCGTCGAGCTACGACCGGACGGGGGGCAACGCGGATTACCGCGTGGTTCAGCCGGGCGAGACCTTGACGCTGCTCGATGCCGACGGCCCCGGCCTGATCTCCCACCTATGGATCACCATTGCCAGCCCCGAAATCTACCACTTAAAGAAGATCGTCCTGCGGATGTACTGGGACGGCGAAGCCAGCCCCAGTGTGGAAGCGCCCCTCGGCGACTTCTTTGGGCTTGGCCTCGGCGACTATTTCCGGTATCAATCCGTGCCGCTCGCGGTGGGCTCCGACAAGGCCCTCAACTGCTTCTTTCCCATGCCCTTCCTCCGGCACGCCCGCGTCACGGCCACCAACGAAGGGAGCGAAAAGATCGACGCCTTTTATTTCAACATCGATTACCGCGTCTATTCCCGCCCCCTGCCTGCCGATACGCTTTACTTCCACGCTCAATACCGGCAGTGCGCGCCATGCCAAGCCGTCGCCGGCGACGGCTTGAATCTCGACGGGGCCCACAACTACGTCTGGATGGAAGCGGCCGGACGCGGGCACTTCGTGGGCGTGACGATGTCGGTGCTCGAAAACGCCGACGGTTGGTGGGGCGAAGGCGACGATATGTTCTTCATTGACGGCGAGCGGCGGCCTTCCATCAACGGCACGGGCTCGGAAGATTATTTCCTCGGCGCCTGGGACTTTGGCGGCGTTCCCTTCTCTTACGGCCTGTTTGGGGCGCCGGTGGTGGGCCGCGAACGCGCCGGCGAGCGCTGGTCGGTTTATCGCTTCCACCTCGACTCGCCCATCCCGTTCACTCGGTCGCTCAAAGCCACCATCGAGCACGGCCACGCGAACGACCGCGGCGACAATTACTACTCCGTGGCCTACTGGTACCAGACCGAGCCGCACGCACCGTTTCCGCCTCTCCCGGCGGTCGGCCAGAGGATCCCGCGGCTCCATCCGCGCGAGTAAAGGCGAGGTCGCCCGAAGTTTGAAGGGAGCGCCGCCGGGCCTCACCGGCGGATGATGCCGCGATGGGCCTTATTCTCGTGATCCGCGCTTCTTTTTTCGGGTGTGACTCAAGTCGGGAAGGGCGCAATCCGGTTCGCTCGATTCCAACTGCACATCGTCAAAGTCGCCGGTCTCGTCGAACGATCCGAGTCCGATCTGCCCGCAGCCGAAAGTGTGATCAACGGCAGAAAATAGCGGCCGGTCCTGCTCATCCAGGAACACTTGAATGGAGCCGGTCGCTACGCCTCGGAGCACCCGCACCGTGTGCCAGTTCCGATCAGGCAGCGCCGGGGGTGCGTCTTGTCCGGCGATCCGCTGGCGCGGACGGCCATCGACGATGAAGATGCCGTTGTGCACACTCTGGTCTTCCCCGCGATCCGCCGAGAGGTGCGCGTAATAAAAGTGCAGCGTATCCACGTAATCGAACACGATGATCATCGAGCGGCCTTCACGCCGCAGGCGCACGCGAAAGTCGAAGCTGCCGACGCGGATGCCCTGCAGCCGGACAAACTGCAGCGGGCGCCGCGGCACGCCCGGATTTCGCGGCCGGATCAGGTGCAGGTAATGATTGATCCCATCGCTCAGGATGACCCAGTCCTCGGGGTGCGGAGCCTGCCAGGCGCTCAGGTTCTCCGACTCAAAATCATCGCGAAAAGAGAGGGCCGGAGCCTCGGGATTACGTGGAGCCTGGGCCAGCAGCAGACCCGCCGCGCCCGCGGCCAGCGCGCACGCCGCCACCTGCCTCACTCTTCGGTCAGACACCCGCGCCCCCGCTCGCTTGAATCCAGCCTATTATACGGCCCGGCGATCAGTAATGTCAGGCCGCAGATCGGCGTCCGAGCCGCATCGTTTTTCCGGGCCGGCGCTCGGCCGCCCTCGGACGCCGGAACCGGGTTCCGTCCGCCGGCCGGCGCCGCGCTAAGGCTTGAGCTTCTTGAGCGCGGCGAGAGCTTCCGGGTTGCGCGGGTCGGTCTCGAGGCCGGCCTCGTACTGAGCCCTGGCGCTGGCCGTGCGGCCTTCGGCAGCGTAAAGCGCACCGAGCGCAAAGCGGGCGTGACTGTCAAAGCGGTTGAGCTCGAGCGCATGGCGGAAGGCGTCTTCGGCCTTGGCCCGCTCGCCAAGCGCCAGCTCAATGTCCCCCAGGCCGTCGAAAGCGGCGCTGTGGGGTTCACAGCGGAGCGACGTTTCGTACTCTTCTCGCGCGAGCGCCGTCTTCTTTTCGTCCAGGTACAGTTTGGCGAGTTCACGGTGGGCCGAAGCATTCAGGGGAGAAAGGATGGTAGCGACGCGGAGCTGAAGTTCGGCGGCCGCCGGCTGGCCCAGCTCGCGGTAGGTGATCCCGAGGTTCAAGTGAGGATCGGTGTACTTGGGTTTCAGGCGCATGGCCCGCTGGTAGAGAGCGACGGCGTCGTCGTAGCGTTTCTGGTGGCTGAGCAGCAGGGCGAGATTGTTGAGGATGATCGCATTATTCGGCGCCAGCCGCACCGCCTCGCGCCACTCGCGCTCCGCCGCCGCGGCGTCTCCTTCCCGCCAATACACTGTCCCGAGATTATTGCGAATCGGATAAGCATTGGGTTCGGCCGCCAGCGTGCGCCGGTAGAGCGTGACGTCGTTTCGCCAGTCGCGATTGCGCGTCACGATGCGGACGGCGCCCAGACCCAGCAGGATGGCAAACCCTGTGCCGAACGCCGCGCGGTACCGGCGCGCCCGGAAGGCACGGGGCTGGCCGCCCGCGCGCCCGGCCCAAGCCCAGAGCCGCGCCGCTGGCCAGGCGAGGAGCCAGCAGAAACCGACGGAGGGCAGGTAAAGATAACGCTCCGCGAACACGTTCGCCGCCATCCAGCGTGCGTTCAGGACCGGCGCCAGCGTGCCCAAAAACCAGAGGATGCCGAACGAAGCGAGCCGGCGGCCGTCATCGAGGGTGGCGGCCTGGCCGCGCGGCCGCCCCAGAAAGAAAAACAACGTCACCAGCGCGCCCAGGATAAGAAAGCCGCGGAGAAAGCGCGCGTCCAGGGGGCTGGCGCTGAGGTGAAATCCGTAGAACGCCGACAGGTGCACGGGCCAGAGGAATTTTATAACGTATTGGCCGGCCAGGGCGACAGCGGAGAGAATCGCCTGCGGCCACGTCAAACCGGGCAATTGGGTGACCGGTGCGATGGCTCCGAGAAACCGGACTCGAAACAGCAGATCAGCGGCGGCCAGCAACCACAGTACGCCGTAGCGGGACACTTTCTGGCCGAAGGTCGTTTCCGCGCGGTCGCTTCGGTAAAAATGTTCGTAGAGCGTGGCGAGAGCCGGGAGAGTCAAAGCTTGTTCCTTGGAAAGGAGGGCCAGCACAAAGCTGGCCGTCATCGCGCTCAGCGCCCGTTCCGAGCGCCGGCCTGCGGGTCGGGCCAAGTCGAGGAAGAACCAGAACGTCAGAAGGTAAAACAGCGTCAGCTCGAGATCGGTGACGGCGGCGATCCAATCGACGGACTCCGTGTGAACGGGATGCAGCGCAAAAAGGCTCGCGGTGACGAAGGCCACGGGCGGCTGCGGGAACAGGCGGCGCGTGACGGCAAAGAGTAAGCCGACGATGGCGGCGTGGAGCAGGACGTTAGCGAGGTGGAATCCGTAAGCCAAAGGTCCGAACAGCTGGTAGCAAATCAGGTAGCCCAGGGTCATCATCGGCCGGTAATAGTTCGTCAGCCCTTGCGCGCCCACGTAGGACCAGACCGTGGTGGTGAAGATTTCCCGCAGGTGGCCGAAGGACTGGATGAAAGGATTATTCATGACCTGGGTGTTGTCGTCGTAAACGAAAGCGTTCAACAGAGTGTTGAGATAGGGAAGCGCGGCGATCAGGGCCAGCAGCGCGATCGAGCTGGTTGCGTGGCGGGCGGGGCCGCGGTCCGGGGGTGGAAGCGGTGAAGGCGCGGTTTTCAAATGAACAGAGCTCCGATCATCTTGTCGCTCGGCGCGCGAGCAACTCGCTGTTGTCACTCCGCCGGCATCGAAACTCCCAGCCGCCGGATCCATTCGACCCAGGCCGCCGGCAGCCCGATGGTGACGGGAATCTCTCCCCAGCGCCGGTAAAGCGCGTTGGCCAGAAGATAACTGAGGGGCGCGAGGATGAAGCCGACGACGCAGTCGATCAGGTAGTGGTAGCGCAGATACACGGTGGAGAACCAGAGGCTGAGGATCAACGGCATCAGAATCCAGAAGAGGCGCTTCGAGTTGCGCCAGGCGTAAAGCCATACGACGAACGAGATGCCGACGTGGAGGCTCGGAAATACGTCGCGGCGGACGCGCGCGAAGTCCATGAAGGCCATCTCGCGGTTGAAGACGGTCAGCGGCGTTTCCAGCCCGACCGTATATTGATTCCGCAAGGTATACATGGGGCCGACGGCGGGAACCAGGATGTAGCCGAGCAGCCCGATAAAACTGATGACGATCAGGCCCAGCATCATCTCGCGGAAACGGGCCCGCGGGCGGCGCAGGTAGATGAAGCAGGCGACGATGGGAATATTGAAGAGGTGAAAGGCGTAGGCAAAGTCCATCCATTCGGTGAGCGGCGGACTGACGATTTTCTGCAAGAGGAGGCTGATCTGGCAGCCGAACAGCCGCTGGTCCCACGCGATCAGGGCGGCGTCGCGGTCATGCGTGACGAGCACGTGGGTGGCGCCACCCCAGAGCGAGTAGTACATCATCAGGATGATCAGGAAGGGGAACCAGTCGCGCACGATTTCCCAGTACGGGCGGACGAACGGAAAGACATCGCCCGATTCTTCCGGCGCCTTCCGGCCGGCCAGGAAGTAGTGCACCACCTCTTTGCCGAGCAGCAGGGCCACGGCTGGGATGATGATGAGCACGTCCGCCGGGCTCAGATTCTCACCCCGCATCTCGCGGAAAAGGAGTTGCAGGAGGAGGTTCAGTCCGAAGAAAACCAGGGCGATCACGTCTTCCAGGCGCAGCGCGAGCCGAAGTTGACGGTTACTGAGCATAAAGGGCTTTTAAGGCCTCGAAACGCCGGCGCGCTTCGGGAGGAAACGGATACTTGGCGGTGGCATCCAGCACGGCCTCAGCGCGGGCGGCATGGCCCTCGAGGAAATAGGCGTGGGCGAGGCCCACGACGGCGTCGGTTTGGGTGGGAACGAACTGCAAGAAAGCGAGAAACACGCGCTCAGCCTCGGAATAGTTTTTGGAGTCGGTATAGGCAGCGCCGGCGAGAAGATAGGCGAGAGGGTTAAGCCGGTCTTTGCGGATGAGATCGTTTCCCGTGGCCGCGGCCTGCTCGTAGTGCCCGAGCAACAAATGGCAGAAACCGAAATGGACCTCGTCGTCTTCATCCAGTTGGCCGTGGCTGAGAGCGCGAAACGCCGGTTCGTCTTCCAGCAACGATTCGTATTGGCGTCCGGCGAGTTTGACGCGGGCCAGCGTTTGCCAATAGCCGAGTTGCGCGGGACGCATGGCCACCGCCCGCGCGGCGTTGGCATAGGCCCTGGGCAATTGGCCGTCCCTCAAGTTGCTCAGGCTTGCCCGGTCGTAAATCTCGGCGGCGATGGCGACGCCGATCGGGTAGGCGCCGAGCGCCACCAGAATGGCCACGAGCGTGTAGAGAAGGATCCGAATCGTTCCCGCCCGGCGGGGATCGCGGCCGCGCTCTTGGGCTGTCCAGTGCGCGGCCGATTTCAGCGCCAGCAGAGCCATAAACATCAAGGCCAGCGCCTTGATCGATTCCCAAAAGATGAATTCCACTTCGGCCATAGAGCCCTCGTTGCCGGTTCTCAGCCGCCGGTTACCGATCCTCTTGCCGAGACACGATGCGATGCCGCCCGGCAGCCTCCTTCGTTCATTGCGCCAGCGCCAGGTTCACCCGGCTCTGGGGCGACACCGCGGCCCGCCCGTCTTTTCCCACGACGTAAGGGACGCCGGACGGATCGATGGGCACGGCGGGCAGCATCCCCGCCCGCACCAGGTCCGTCAGCGAAACCGCCGCGCGTCCCTGACTTTTCCGATACTCGGCCAGCAGGATATCAAGATGATTGATCTCCTCCTGAGCCCGGAGCGCTTCCAAGTGCTCGCGGGCGCTGGCCCGAATGGAGTCGTTCTGAGCCTGGCGATAGATTTCGGACCACAGCGCCTGCGACGTTGCCCATCGTCCGCCTTTGGCGGCGACCGTGGCCGCCAGAGTCTTCATCCACAACTCTGCTCCCGGCCTCTCGCTGCCGATCTCGAAGGCGCGCGCGGCGGCGGGGTAGTCATGAAGGTCCCAGTACTCGATAAAACCCAAATCCTGCCACAGCCGCCAGTAGTCGGGATTCGCCACGACGCCTCGGCGGAGCAAGGCCAGCGCTTCCTGCGGCCGGCCGGCACCGGCGGGAGGCTTCTCGGCCAAAAATACAGCCCCGAACCGGTAGGCGATCAGCAGTTGCGGATCGAGTCGGGTGGCCACGGTGAGCAACGGCCCCAAGGCGTTGAACTCCGTGGCCCGGCGCAGTTTCTGCCGCCCAAAGTACTGCACGGCGCGCGTCCAGTACAGATCGGCGAGCAATCCGTTGTAACCGAGACAGAGGCGCCGCAGCGTCTGTCCGGAAGTGACATACAGCAGGTCCGGGGTCGCGGCCGAAACGGCGGATTCCGCCGCCAGTTTTCGGCGCAGCGGCAGCGTGGCCGCCAGCGCCAAGACCAGCAGGGCGCTCAGCAGGAGCTTTCGTCGCCGTGCCGCCCGAGTTTCACTCTCGCTGACCATGAGCCCTCATCCAGACCACGCCCTTTAGCGAAATTCTCTCTCCTCGAAGATCAGGATCGCGGCGCCCACCAGAATGGTGACGTAGAGCAAGGCGTAAAGGGAACTGGACGTGACCAGGTAGGCGGGAACCCTCTGTCCGTGAGACGCGGCCGTAATCTGGTTAAAGGTGCTGAAATTGGGAAGCAGGTAGTACAGCAGGTTGGCCAGTTGCCCGACAACGCGATCGTGCACCTGGCGGCCGAAGTCCTGGATGTCATCGAGAAAGTTTCCCACGATAAAGACACAGAACGTGAACATGGCGGACAGCACGGGGCTGGACAGGGTGGAGAACAACAGGGCCACGCCTACCACCAGCGCCAGCTCGAGCCCAATCAGGTAAACGCTCAGCAAGGGCGCGAGGTCGTCGCTGCCAAGGCCGCGCTGCTGGTAGAAAAGCGTCAGGTAGAACCCGGCCGTCATGACGCCGGTGTTGACCACCAGGGTCAGCAACAGACCCAGATACTTGCCCAGGATGAATTCGTAACGCGCCACCGGTTTGGAGAGAAGGTTGTAAATCGTGCGCCGCTCGATCTCCTTGGAGACCAGGCTGATGCCAATGAAGATGGCGATGAGGAGGCCAAACACGGAAATCGCCGACAATCCGAGATTCACCAGCAGAACCTTGTCGATCCCGATCGAGACGCTGCCGATCAAGATCGCGGCGCCGATCAGAAGCAGAGCGAACACCACCAGGGTGTACAGCACCCGCTCGCGGACGCACTCCTTGAAAGTGTGCAGGGCGATCGTGGCGACGCGGTGGCTCATTGCGGCATTCTGATTTCGGCCCGAACGGCCTCGCCGGCTTGCGCGGGCGCGGCGTTGACCCGGGCCAGGAAGTAGTCTTCAAGGGATTTTTTGATCGGATTCAGGGAGATGATCTTGGCGCGCGCCCGCAGCAGCGCCTCCAGCACCGCCTCGACGTCGAACTCCGGCGGAACGTCGAAGCGGAGTCGCTCGCCGGTGCGGACGAGGGAACGAGCGTAGAGCTCCGCAACTTGAAGCACCTCAGGCGTCGGAGCTTCCAGGGTAATCTCGGTGCCGGCGATCTCTCCCGACAGGAGCTGGCGTAACTCGCCGCAGCCTTGCAAGCGGCCCCGGCTCAGCACGGCGACACGGTCGCACAGCGCCTCGGCGTCCGGCAGGATGTGGGTGGAAAAAACCACGGTTTTCCCTTCGCGCCGCAATTCCACAATCAGATCGCGCACTTCGCGCCGCCCGATCGGATCCAGGCCTGACATCGGCTCGTCGAGAAAAATCAAGTCGGGATCGTTGACCAAAGCCTGGGCGATCCCCAGCCTTTGCACCATGCCTTTGGAAAACTTGCGGATGGCCACCCCCTCCGACTCGGCGAGCCCCACCCGCTCGAGCAGATGCTGAACGCGGCGGCCCCTTAAGGGCGCACGAATGCCGAAAAGATTGGCCGCGTAAGTGAGGAATTCTCTCGCCGTCAGATGGTCGTAGAAGCAGGGGTTCTCGGGCAGGTAACCGATGCGGTTGTGCATCGAGACGTCGTCCAGCGGCCGGCCGAGGACGCGGGCGGTGCCCGAGGTGGGAAAAATCAAGCGGAGCAGAAGCTTGAGCGTGGTCGTCTTGCCGGCTCCGTTCGGTCCCAACAAACCAAAAATTTCACCTTGTTCCACCCGCAGGGTAAGCCGATCCAAGGCCAGTTTCCGGCGTCGACCCCAAAAACCGAGTCGGTACTCCTTGGTCAGATCGTTGGTTTCAACGCCCCACATGACTGGCTGCCGTACTTGCCGGCTGTGCCGGCGCCTCCGAAGTCCGGGTACGGAGGGGCCGGGCACAGAATGGTCAACGGTTTAGTATAAACCCGGATCGGGATCGCCGGACGCCGCCGGACTCGGGCGGTTAGCCGCCCACCGGACTATCTGTTGGCCCGGCGGTGGCGGCGGAATTCTGGCGAATCAACCCAGTAGCGTCGGTGAAATAGAAATTCGTGCCCGTCGTCCCCACGGACGCTGGGTTGGCGTTGATCGCGTAAGTGCTGTAGTGACCATTGGCATCCGGGTGGCGGCGTAAACGAACACGTATCCGCTCTTCGTTCCTGAGGCCAGCAGACTGTCAATCAAGTTGGCGGAGGTCGCACTCGATAGAGTGCCGGGCGCAGGCGGTCCGAGAGAAACGATGTTCGAACTATACCCCTGAGCGTACGTCGCCGAATAGACGACTTCGGCCGAGTTCAGAGTGCGCAGGGATTGTACCACCGACGCTGGGTTGGCGGCGATCTTGGAGCGGATGAAATTCGGTATGGCGATGGCCGCAATCACCAGAATAATCGCCACCACGATCAGCAGTTCGATGAGCGAAAACCCGCCGGATCGGGTCCGCGGGTCATGACTGCGAAAACTCAAGTTTCTTGGGCAGCCATCAGGTGTGCGATGGATCGCTCTCGGCCGTGGCATGGCTACCTTATCGACCTTTGCTGGGCGCCCGGCTGCGGCAGTCGATTCCGGGCGACAAAGCAGATGGGGGAGCCTTGTGCTCCCCCGGATACTCCAATGCCGCGCTGCATCTGCAAAGCTACCCGCCGATCGGGGAATCCGTGGCGCTCGCCGTAACTGTCGAGTTCTGGCGAATCACGTTCGACGCATCGGTGTAGTAGAAGTTCTGGCCGGTGGTCCCGACGGTAATGGGGCTGGCGGTCAGGGTGTAGTTGGGCGTCACATTGTTGACCGCAGCCGAAGCCAAGTAAACAAAGCTGTAGCCGCTCTTGCTTCCGGATGCCAGCACGCTGTCAATCAGGCCGGCTGCCGCTGATGTGGCAGGGCCAGAGGCCGGAGGCCCGAGCTGGGCCAGGTTCGAGGTGTAGCCCTGGTTGTAAGTGGAGCTGTAGGTAACCTCCGATGTGTTCATGGTGCGCAAAGATGCCACCGCCGAAGCCTGGTTTGCCGCCATTTTTGACTTCAACAGGTTCGGAATAGCAATCGCCGCGATGATCAGAATGATCGCCACGACGATCAACAGTTCAATGAGTGAAAAACCTTGCGAATTCTTTCGCATTCCTTCCTCCTGACGAGAGTTGCCATTCCAGAGTTTCCGGTGATGGCGATAGAGGTGGAAGCAACTGCAGTGCCAAAGCTTTTAATCTGAATCTCTGGCCTGCTCGCCCGGTATCCTCGTGAGCGAACGCCAGTTGTTACCCGGATGAGAGACGACTCATGAAGCCGCCACAGCGTTATTTGCTAAGGCTGGACTATTTTTGTCACTTCACGCTGACAACTCTTGTCATTTTCTGTCTCCAGCCCACTGCCGCACGCGGTGAAATCCGTGTGCTGTCACTGTTGCGATACCCGGCGCGCCTGAAATAGCGAGACATGGTTAAGCTTTTTTCACAAAAACCAGGGGACGAACCGATCCTACCCTGCCGCGGGTGGAAGAACCGTCTTCAGTATTAGCGTCGAAGATGGCCCGGCCGGGAAAGTGGCGCGGGAGGCCCCGAGGGCTCCCCTGGCAGAGGCGGGAAGGGTCGATTATCCCCCGATCGGCGAGTCGGTACTCGAAGCGGTTTGGATCAGGTTTTGACGGATGACGTTGGTGGAGTCGGAATAATAGAAATTTTGACCGCTGGTGCCCGGGGTCATCGGGCTGGCGGTGATGCTGTAGGTGGGTGTCACACCATTCACCGTTGCCCCCGGCGTATAGTTGAAGCTGTAGCCGCTTTTGATCCCTGAGGCCAGCACATCGTCAATCATGCCGGCTGCCGCCGAGGTGGGCGGGCCGGAAGCTGGAGGACCCAGTTGGGTCAAGCTTGACGCAAACCCTTGGCTGTATGTAGCGCTATAAGTAATCTCGGCGCTCGAGATGGTGCGCAACGACTGGACAGCCGAGGCCTGATTCGCAGCCATCCGTGCTTTCAGCCAATTCGGAAGGCTGATCGCCGCAAGGATTAGAATGATCGTCACCACGATCAACAACTCAATTAGCGAAAATCCCAGTGAGCTCTTCTGCATGGTTCCCTCAAGACCAACGGCCTTGGGAACCGGAGGCGCACGGAGTTCTGCCGGCTCCCCCGAGCCCCTAGCCGAGCCGCGCTTAGCCGCCGATCGGCGAGTCCGTGGCACTGGCGGTGACGGTCGAGTTCTGACGAATCACGTTCGACTCATCTGTGAAATAGAAGTTTTGGCCGGTCGTTCCCACCGATATGGGGCTCGCCGTAACCGTGTAACTGGGGGTCACGTTGTTGACCGCGGGAGCGGCGGTATAGTTGAAGACGTAACCGCTCTTCGTCCCGCCCGCGAGCACGCTGTCTATCAGCCCAGCCGCCGCCGAGGTTGCCGGGCCGGAGGCCGGCGGGCCAAGCTGAGCCAGGTTCGACGAGTAGCCCTGGTTATAAGTCGCACTGTAGGTCAGTTCGGACGTATTGATCGTCCGCAGTGAAGCCACCGCCGAGGCTTGGTTCGCCGCCATTTTCGACTTCAGCAGGTTCGGAATGGCAATGGCCGCGATGATCAAAATGATGGCTACAACAATCAATAATTCAATCAGCGAAAAACCGCGAGAATCGCTTCTCATTGAATACCTCACCCATGATATATGGCTCGTCCCGCATCGAGTGGCCGGATAGGATCGAGCAAACTGCATGCCACAGACTCCAACCTCAATCGCTTCCGCGGCCGCGTTCTAAGTCTATGTGTCGTCCCTACTTAGAACCAGACCGCCGCGGCCTGAAGAAGCTTGGCCGGCCGGCGGCCGGCGTAATCAACATTTTATGTCAAGCCGGAGTGACATTTTTTGTCTCTCAGGTCCGGCCGGAAAATCCCAAGCCTGCCAGGTCGGCTACACTCCATGCTTCTTGGCGTAATGGCGAAACGAGCGGTAAGAGATGTGCAACAACTCGGCAGCGCGAGTTCGGACTCCGCCCGCCTTCCGAAGGGCTGTCTCCAAGTATCTCTTTTCCACGTGGCCGACTTGCTCTTCAAAATCCACTCCGCTGTCAGGGATATCCAAGGCCTCGGGCGCTTCGGGGGCGGATCCCGTCACGGATTCCGGAAGATGTTCAGGTCGCAGAACGCGGTCCCGATCGCTGCTCACGGCGACTGCCCGCTCGATGGCATTTTCCAGCTCGCGCACGTTTCCCGGCCAGCGATAGCGGAGCAGGGTGGACACCGCTTGAGGATCGAAGTCGTTCACCGGTTTTCGCATCTCCGAGGCGAACGCGGCCAGGAAGTGCCGGGCCAGTAACTCGATGTCCTCGCGGCGCTCGCGGAGCGGCGGCAGGTGGATCGGGATCACGCTGATCCTGTAATAGAAATCTCCGCGAAACTGGCCTTCCGCCACCATCTTCTGGAGGTCGCGATTGGTCGTGGCCACCAGCCGGACATCCACCGGAATGTCGGCCGTACCTCCCAAGGGGCGGACTCGCCGCTCCTGGAGCACGCGAAGCAGCTTAACCTGCATGCTCAGGCTCGTTTCGCCGATTTCGTCAAGCAACAGCGTGCCGCCATCGGCCGATTCAATAATGCCTTTTCTGCTGGTGTCCGCTCCCGTAAAAGCTCCCTTGGAATAGCCAAACAATTCGCTCTCGAGCAGAGTCTCCGGAAATGCGCCGCAATTGATTGAAACGAAAGGCTTTTCTCGCCGCAAGCTGGCCTCGTGGACCGCCCGCGCCACCAGCTCCTTGCCCGTCCCGCTCTCACCCAGCACCAGGATGGTGCTGTTGGTGGGAGCGACGTTGCGCACGGTTTCCAGAACCTGCCGCATCTGGGGACTATTCCCTAGGATGTTATCGCGCGCGAACGCCCGCAGCATTTCCCGCCGCAGGCGTGTATTTTCTTCGCGAAGGGCGAGCTCTTCGAGGGCCCGATCAATGACCAGCTTCAGCTCTTCCACCAGCCGGTCGGTTTTGATGACGTAGCGATAGGCACCGAGCTCGAGGGCTTGAATCGCCGTATCGACCGTCGGCACGGCCGTGATGAGAATAAACAGAGCGGGGCTGCGCGTGGCCCGAGCGTGCTCGAGGAGTTCCAGGCCGGTGGCGTCGGGCATCCGGATGTCGGAGATGATAAGGTCGTAGAGGCGGGTTTCGATCTTTTGCCGGGCCGTCGGGGCGGTGGAGGCGGTCTCAACGTCATGGCCGGCGCGGCGAAAGGCGATCTCGAGCATCTGGCAGAGGGATTCTTCGTCGTCGATCACCAATAGCCGGGCCATACTCTGGGCTCTGTGTGGATATTATACGGCGAGCGGAGGTTGGCAAGCACGCGGTTAGGCGGTCGATCAGCGTGGGGAGGACAGAACCGCTCCCGGAGCCGCAAGACTTCGTCCGGACGGCCTCCGCTGGCCAATACGCTACCCCTTAACAAATATTAGAATCAATGACTTAGCTGTTTTTCAACCGCGCGAGCTACCGGTCGGCTCGAACCGACCCTCCTCGGCCCCCCAGCTCGAGCCGGATGGGCTCGATCCAGCGGGAGTGCTGCCGTCTAAGGACCGCTGGCATCCCCCGGAGGGCCTCCAGGACCCCTTGGCGTGTCACTCCTGCCTCGCGGAGCAGTTGGCAGGCCCGGCTCGACAAGAAATTCGACGGCGCAGCTGAAGAGTGGTTCTTAGAAAACTGAGAGAAGATTGGCCAGTACGGGGAACCCGGAGTCCACGGTATGTCTTCGATCACCGTATCTCGCAGACAGCGTGGCGTGACGCCACCGTAGCAATCAGGCTCAGTCCTACAGACACCGGTCAGGTTGTCTCCCACTCTCATGGTCGTCCTCGCGACTGGCGCGCATTCACTGAGGTTAGCGATGGAACAGATCGCACCGCACAGGAAACTATCAATGACCGCCGCCAAGTAAGTATGCGTGTATTCTACGCCCTCGGTGGCGACGATTTGCTGGCTGTTCGTCATGCTGAGATAACTGTTCCCTCAGACGGCGCTTCCCGTTTCCCAGCCACCCACCAAGGGCATTGAAGACTAGCGGCGCGTGATGAGTGTGATGGCATTCGCTCGCGGGCTGGGCGAGCGGCGTCGGGCAGATGCCGTTTGTGGCTCCACCGACGGTCACAGAGGTATCCATGTCGCTCCCATCCGCGATGTCACTCGGGCACGGGCTGTACGGGGGTCATCGCCTCCCGGCTCAACCGGTTTCGGACCAAGCCGGGAGGATTTTTGCCCGGCAGTGGGAAGTTTGCCAAAAGGCGGCTATGATTGCCATTGACCAACCGCCCCATTGGGAGAGAGGGACAATGGCAGGGATCGTCGATGCGGTAACGGAAAGATACTTATATTCCTTACTTCCCGCGCGGGACGCGACGCTGCGCGGGATGGAACGCTATGCGGCAGCCCATGGGGTACCCATTGTGGGGCCGGCGTGTGGACGGGTTCTGTATCAGTTGGCCCGCTTGATCAAGGCGCGGCGAATCTTTGAAATGGGATCGGCGATCGGATATTCAACCATCTGGCTGGCCCGGGCCGCGGGCCCGAAGGGGACGGTCTATTACACGGATGGCGATCCGGCCAATGCCGAGCGGGCTCGAGCCAATTTGCGCCGAGCGGGGCTGCTCCCTCGCGTTAAGATGCTCGTGGGTGACGCGCTGGAGTCCCTCGCCTCAACCGAGGGGTCTTTTGATCTGATTTTCAACGATGTCAACAAAGAGCAGTATCCCGAGGTCTTCCGGCGCGCGGTGCCCCGTCTGCGAGTGGGTGGTCTGTTCATCACCGACAACGTTCTTTGGTCGGGTCGCGCCGCCCGTCCGGCCGCCCGGGGCGACTCCGCGACGCGCGCCATTCAGAAGTTCAACGGGTTGATCTACGGCTCGCCCCGGCTGCTGACGACGATCCTTCCACTCCGCGATGGGCTCGCCGTGTGCGAGAAACTGAGATGAGTCGCGGCTAGCCCGTCCGCAGCCAGCGCCAAGGCCAACTTCGCTCCGCTGGACTCCAATGTCACGGCTCGCCGCGCCGTTTTCAGGGGTGCCGTCGAAATCGATCTCGCCCGCGCCACCACACAGTTGCCGGCACTCCACGACCGGCAGAGCGCTTATAATACAGATATGAAACTGAACGGGAGTCGTTCCGCGCATTCCCGGACCGCGACCTACGTCTTGATCATTGCCGGCCTGTCCCTGATCGTGCTGGACTGCGCGGGCTCGAGCCCGAGGTCGAACGGAAGGCCGCTTTCGCCCGACCAAGCGGCCTTGGGATCCGGGCGGGCCATCGACGTCCCCGCCGGAGCAAGTCTTCAGGAGGCCCTCGACCGAGCGAACCCCGGGGACACGATTGTGTTGCAGGCGGGAGCGACCTATACGGGAGATTTCCATTTGCCCGCCAAATCGGGCAACTCCTATGTGACGATCACCGGCTCCGCGCTCTCCAGCCTGCCGCCGGAGGGGGTGCGAGTGAATCCTTCGGACGCGCCGTCCATGCCAAAGATCGTTCCTTCTGATGCCAACGCCGCTATCGCCGCCACGAATGGCGCCCATCACTACCGATTTATCGGCATCGAGTTTCATCCCCGTGCCGGGACTTACAACTACGAGCTCATCAGCATTGGGCTCGGGACCGAGGCGGAGCTCAGCCAGCTGCCTCACGATTTCGTTTTTGACCGCGTTTACGTGCACGGCGACCCGAACACCGGTTTGAAGCGTGGGATGGCCCTGAATGGCGCCGGCATTACGGTTGAGAATTCTTACTTCTCGGATATCAAGGGGATCGGCCAAGACACGCAAGCGCTGGCGGGCTGGAACGGTCCCGGCCCCTTCCACATCATCAACAACTTCTTGGAAGCGGCGGCGGAAAATATCCTGTTCGGCGGCGCCACGGCCCACATCGAAGACTTGGTACCTTCCGATATCGAGATTCGGCACAACTATTTCTACAAGCCTTGGGCCTGGCGGCAAGGGGATCCGAGCTACGCTGGCCAATTGTGGCAAGTGAAGAATCTGCTGGAGCTGAAGAACGCGCGGCGCGTCACCATCGACGGAAACCTGTTTGAAAACAACTGGGCGCAGGCCCAGAGCGGAGTCGCTATCCTGTTCACACCTCGCATCGAAGACAATCCGTGGGATGTCGTTGAAGACGTCGTTTTTACCCACAACATCATCCGGCACTCGAGCAGCGGTTTTGACGTGAGCGGTCACGGTATCGGCGCCGGCAGGCATTTTTTGATCCAGAACAACTTGCTGGAGGACCTTAGCAGCGGGAAGTACGGCGGGGACGGGCGGATTTTTCAAATTTTCACAGGTACCGACGACGTGCGGATTGACCATAACACGGGCTTTGTCGACGGGAAGGGTATCGCCGCGCTGGATGTCAACCCGCCGGCTACCACGATCGGCCATCTGGTCGTCACTAACAATATTTTCACCTACGGGCAGTACGGAGTCATCGGAGGCGGCAAAAGTCCGGGCACCGAGTCGATCAACGCCTACGCGCCCGACGCCGTTTTTACCCACAACGTGTTAGTGGGCGAGCCTCCCGGATCCCGACCCTACCCCGCCGGGAATTTCTTTCCTAGCTCCCTTGATCAGGTGGGGTTCGTCGATGCCTCTCGGATGGATTGCCGCCTGGTTCCGAACAGTCGGTTCCGGCGCGCGGCCACCGATGGTGGCAGCGTCGGCGCCGATGTCCATGCCATTGAGGTCGCGACCGCCGGCGTCGAGCCGGGCACGCCCCGGTAGTCCGCGAGCCGCCTGGCCGAGGGTCGGCCAGCAGCGTTGAGCGGTGGGGTTGGAAAGCGGCTGGTTGCGGAGAGCCGGAACCGGGTTGTAGACTGGATTCCGAATTCGACCAGCGGCGCAGGGTCAGGAGGAGGCTTGCCATGTTACCTCCCATTCGCAGCGAGTGGGTTAAGACGCGCACCGGGCCGGTCGTCACTCAGATGCATTACGCGCGCCGGGGCATCGTCACCCAAGAGATGGAGTTTGTGGCGCGGCGAGAGAATCTGCCGGCGGAGCTGGTGCGTTCGGAGGTTGCGCGCGGCCGCATGATCGTGCCCGCCAATATCCGTCATGTTGAGCTTCAGCCGATGGGCATCGGGGTGGCGTCGAGATGCAAAATCAACGCCAATATCGGCAATTCGGCCACCACCTCGGATGTTGGGGCCGAGCTTGAGAAACTCGCCGTCGCGCTCAAATACGGCGCCGACACGGTGATGGACCTATCGACCGGGGGGGATATCCACGCGATTCGCGAAGCGATCATCCGCCACAGCCCGGTTCCGGTCGGCACGGTGCCGATCTACGAGGCCGTGGCGCGCGTCAAACACGTCCGTGACTTGACGCCCGCGCTGATGTTGGAAGTGATCGAAGAACAGGCTGAACAGGGCGTCGACTACATGACGATCCACGCCGGCGTCCTGCGGGAATTCCTGCCGCTGACGCGCCATCGCATTACCGGCATTGTCAGTCGCGGCGGCGCTCTGATGGCGCAATGGAGCGTCGAAAACCACCGGGAGAATTTTCTCTACACGCACTTTGAAGACATCTGCAAGATCTTTCAAAAGTACGACGTCTCATTCTCGCTCGGTGATGGCCTGCGGCCGGGGTGTATCGGTGACGCCAGCGACGCGGCCCAGTTTGCCGAACTCAAAGTTTTGGGGGAACTGACGAAGAAGGCGTGGGAATATGACGTGCAAGTGATGATCGAAGGTCCCGGCCACATTCCGATGGACCAAATCCAGCTCCAGGTGGAGAAGGAAAAGGAACTGTGCCACGAGGCTCCGTTTTACACCCTCGGGCCTCTTGTCACCGATATCGCGCCCGGTTATGACCACATCACCTCGGCAATCGGAGCGGCGATGATTGGCTGGCACGGCGCGTCGATGCTCTGCTACGTCACGCCGAAAGAACATCTTGGCTTGCCAAACCGGGAAGACGTCCGTCAGGGCATCATCGCGTACAAGATTGCGGCCCATGCCGCCGACGTCGCGCGGCACCGTCCGGGAGCCCGCGATCGGGATGACGCCCTCAGTTATGCGCGCTTTCTGTTTGACTGGAACAAGCAGTTCGAACTCTCGCTGGATCCGGAGACGGCGCGCTCCATGCACGACGAGACTCTTGCCGACGACTATTACAAGGACGCCGCCTTTTGCTCGATGTGCGGGCCGAAATTCTGCTCCATGAATACCACCCAGGTGATGGAGAAGCATCTCGGGCTCGATCAGAAGGAGCGAGAGGAGAAATATCAGCAGTTGCTCGCCAAGGTGGAACCGTGACCGTGGGTACGACGCCGAACCGGCGCCCCGGGCCCGCCGCTACGTCCGGTAGGAGGCGTTGATGGTGATGTAATCCGGGGTTAGGTCGCAGGTCCACATTCGCGCTGCCGCCGCCCCCTGGCGCAGCGCAACCTGAATGGTGACCTCTCTCTGATCGAGGCGCCGCTTCGCCTCTTCTTCATCGAAACCGGCGTCGACGCCCCGACGGCAAAGACACAGATCATTAACGCGGATCTCGACCCGCGCGGGATCGAACATGGCGCCGGAGTAGCCGGCGGCGCAAAGGATGCGCCCCCAGTTCGGATCGCTGCCGGCGATCGCCGTCTTAACCAGGGGCGAGTTGGCAATCGCCCGCGCCACCCGGTCGGCGTCTCGCACCGTCTTCGCGCCCCGCACCTCGACCGTCACGAGCTTCCGAGCGCCTTCGCCGTCCCGCGCGATCATGCGCGCCAGCGTCTGGCACAGCTCCGTCAATCCTCGTAAAAACCACCTGCTTCCGGCGCGATGGAGGCGAACCCCGGAACATCCGCTCGCCAACAGCAAGACCGAGTCGTTCGTCGAGGTGTCGCCGTCCACGGTCACGCAGTTGAACGAAGCATCGACGGCGTGCTGGAGCATCTGGCGCAGCCACCGGGGATCCACGGCGACATCGGTGGCCAGGAACGCCAGCATCGTGGCCATTCGCGGGTGGATCATGCCGGCGCCTTTGGCCACGCCCGCGAGGTGAACAGCCCGACGCCCGGCGAGGGTTCGCATCACGCATGATTTGGCGAACGTGTCGGTGGTCATGATGGCTTCCGCAACCGCGGCGGCGTCCTCGCGGGAAAGGCCGGCGGCGAGCCGGGGCAACTGGCGGAAGATCAAAGCCGCCGGCAGGGGCACGCCGATCACTCCCGTGGAAGCGACCGCCACCTGTTCTGGCTTGATCCCCAGCAGGCGCGCCGCGACGCGGGTGGTTTGTTCGGCGACGCGCACTCCGGCGCGGCCGGTGCAGGCGTTGGCGTTGCCGGCGTTCACCACCACGGCGCGGAGGCGGCCGCGGCTCTTCGCCAAATTCCGGCGCGACACCAGCACGGGAGCGGCGGCGACGAGATTGGAGGTGAAGACCCCCGCCGCCGCCGTCTCCGGCGCATCGGAACAGATCAGCGCTAAGTCAAGCGCACCCGCTGCCTTCTTAATCCCCGCGCGCACCGCTGCGGCGCGGAATCCCAACGGCGTGGCGATGTGTCCTGGAACGATTTCCCACGTTGGCATAGCTGAGCCGTCTCCGTTTCGAACTGAAAGGAAGGTCACTCGCCCCCGATTTCTTCGGATCGTCCGCCCACGAGACGTCGCTCAATGACCGGGTTCGACTTCTTCGAGCGCCGGATGCGGGGCGGGAGAAGGCTGTGGTCCCGCCACCTGAATGGTGTGCAGCGTCTCGTCGCACGCCTGTAAATAGAGATTTTCGTCCGTCTCGGCGCCCGGGGAACAGGCAGCTTCAATGATCCGTTCCGGCGAAATCACATAAGCCGTCTCGAACATGATGCGGCCTTTGCGCTGCCAGATGATGGCGGCGTCACGGTTGTTGATCTTGACGTGCTCGAAGTTGTAATCGGGCAGGTTGTCCGTCACGCCCTGTGCCTGCCACCGCGCCAGAATCTGCGGCGAGAATTCAAAAGCGCCGTCGGGGTTCGGCTGCGTGGTAATGGTAAGGGACGGACCGGGGCCGAAAAGTTTCCACCGGCGGATGCGGACTCCCCCGGGGAAGTTTTCCACCCGGCCGTAAATTCCGGCAGCGATTTGCATGCTGATATCCAGGCTGTCGTTGCGGTACGGCCACAGCCTCAGCGTCTTCTCGGCTACATGCTGCTCGTGGATCGGATACCAGCGCACCAGAAAATATTCGCCGACAAGACCACCGCCGCCCACAGCCACGATAACGATCAGCACGATCAGTTGGGTCGGAAGCTGAAATTTCATAAGGGGTCATCATAACCCGAAACCGGCGGATGGCCCACCCAACCGGGAAGACGACCGCCAGTACGGCTGCGGCGGAGGATCGCTTAGCGGGTCCTGGAAGCCGTTCAGGGCCAGGATGTGACGAAGGCGCCGGCGCTGCCAACACCGCTCCCATTTTTAATCCTCAGGTGATTGCCAACAAACTGCTGGACGAACCTTTCCGGACCTTGCGATGCTAGGTCCGGATGCTACTCCTGGAGGATGTGATGAGATCTTTCGGTTGGTTCCTCTTGCTTGTGTGGATTCCTGCGGCCGCAGTTTGGGCCGTCCCAGGCGGGACGGGAGAGGGGTCGGCCCCAGTTGCCCCACTGGTGACCGGCAACTCCGAGCCAGCGACAGCCTCGGCCTCCCCTCCGCCAACCCAAAACGCTTCGGCGCCGGGGGCTTACGGCTCCAGCTCGCCGCAGGCTCCATTATCTGCCGAGCAGGTGAGGGCATTACTCTATAAAATTTACATGGCAACCTATCGGGTGACCGATCTGTTGAGCGTGCTGCAACCTGCCCAGTTGCACCTCCGCGACGCCGACCTCGCAGCCTTTAGCCAGCGGGTAAGTTCTCTGCGCGCCGATTTGGATATCCTCGAGAAGTCGCGCTCTGAGCTTTACAACGATCCGGATCATCTGGAGGCCGGCGAGCAGACTACCAAGATGCTCAGCACCGCGCTGGCCGAAATTCGCGGCTTTGCCGATGACCTGGCCCGCCATGGAGACGCTGGTGACGCCGCGCTCTACCGACAGGCCGCTGCGGACATGGCCCGCTGGCAACAAGATCTTGAGCGCTATGTTGGGGCACTCGGGGCGCGGTCGGCGAAGTTAACGCCTCGTTCGATCTCCCGCGGCCCGGGTCTGACGACGGAGACCGTGACCGTACCCGCCAACGCGCCACCGCTGAATTACGCGACACCGCCCGAAGGGGGAGCTGGATATCTGAAACCGGCCGACGTCAAGGCGCTGCTGGACAAAGTGTACATGGCCGCTTATCGCGCCTCGGACCTTCTAACCGTCCTTCACCCGGATCGGCGGAAGCTCAGCGCGGTCGAGTACAACAACCTCGTGACAGACTCAGAGCAGGTCCGCGAGGCGCTGAAGGAACTCGAGCCCTGGCGCCGTCAATTCGCCGAGCGGCCCGATAGCATGTATCTGGCGTTCCAGACGTACGCCGCGCTGAACGTTTTGGGGCCGGGCGTCGGGGAGCTGGGGCACGCGGTCACGCGGTTGGTTGATCCCAATCTTGGAGCCCAGTACGGCGCCTCCAGCCGGGAATTGACCGATCTCGAGCGGCAGTTGTCCGCCTACGTCGGCTATCTTGTTGCCCGCCAACACCAGAGCGTGGCGGCGCTCGAAGATAATCTGGCCCGGTGTCAGAGCACGCTCGGCTACGCCTTGATGCCCCGCCGGGAGCCGGTGATTCCGATGAAAAACATCGTTCCCCAGTTCAAGGGTCGTCGCGCGCGGCCTCATGAGCCCAGGTCGGTCACTCCTCACGGCGCAGGTAAGAAAAAGTCGGAACCGCTCGCCGCCAAGACGACGAGCGGCCGGTAAGCCTGCTTGCCGCTGCCGCCTTCCGCCGTTTTACGTGGCGGCCGGCTCTTCAGCTCCATAGTGAGTCACCTTTTCCCACTGGCGGAATCCGGCGAAGAATCGAGCCACCCCTTGGACTCGGAACCAAAGCTCGGCTTGACGGTAGCCGAAGTTCTCGAGCAGGGCATAAAGCAACAGCCCTTGCAGGTCGCGCAGGTGGGGATAGCGGCGGTGAGTGATCTCCTCAAGGAGGACCGATCCGACCGAAAGAAACATGGCGTAAGCCAGGCCGAGGAGGATGAACGCCGCGTACAGCCTGGCCAGCGCCACGTGGAACCAAAATAAGAGTGGCAGGCTCAGGTAGCCCAGGAACTCCACCACAGCGCCCAGTCCTACGATGAAAAGGTGAAACGGAAAGCTCACCATTCCCGCGGCTCCGTAAGCGGGATTAAACAGCATACTCAGGTTGCGAGCCAGGGTTTGGCACAGTCCCAATTGCCAGCGGCGGCGCTGCCTCCCCAACATGCGGAGTGATGTGGGACACTCCGTCCAGCAGACCGGGTCGGACGTGAACGACATCCGGATGCGCCGCTTCTGATGGCGTGCCCAGCGGCGCAGGCGAACAATCAGCTCCATGTCCTCAGTCACCGTATCGCTGTTGAATCCCCCGGCGGAGGCTACGGTTTGCCGGTGGAAAAGCGCGAAGGCCCCGGATACGATCAAGGTGCCGCCCAGCAAATCCCACCCAGTGCGGCCGAACAGGAATCCTCGCAAATATTCCACCACCTGAAACCTCTCCAGGCTGGTTCTGGGCAGCTCGACTTTCACGACCCGGCCGTTCTTGACTTCGCAGCCGTTCAGTACGCGAACGATGCCACCACTGGCTACGGTGTTAATGGGAGCGCTCACGACGGGCCGCATCAAGCGCAGCAGGGCATCGGGCTCGAGCACGCAATCCGCGTCCAAAGTGCAAAAGTAAGGCGTGCGGCACAGGTTGATCCCGGTATTGAGCGCGTCCGGCTTGCCCCCGTGTTGTTTGTCAACCACGATCAGATTGGTCACTTCCGAGCTCACGTAGAATCCTTCGATGGGTCGAGTGTTCAGCTGCGGACGATAGATAAAGTCGGCCCGAACCAAGCTCAAGCCGTCGATCAATCGCTCGAGCGTGTGGTCTGTGGAGCCGTCATTAATCACGATCACCTGCAACCCGGGATAATCGGCGGCGAGCGCTGACCGAACTGACGCGACGGCACTCTCCTGTTCATTCCAGAGCGGCATGATGATCGTGACGGGCGGCGTTGCCAAAGATTCTTTGAGCTCGCGGAGTCCTTGATAGCATAAGCGCCGATTGTGAACCCACACTGAAATCAGCGACGTCGCCATGAGGATCGTGTAGACGCCGTTGCCGGCGATAAAATAGCCGGCAAGCACCACGTTAAAAAACGAAAGCCAGTGCTCTATCAGCAGTTTCTCGGCGCTCATCTTCACAACGGTTCGGGCCGATACCGGCCAGCGCGGATCGTAACCGCACGGTCGACAACAACCGGGTTGGCCGTCACGAGCCCGAGCTGTCAAGACTGCTTTCAGCCCTTTGTTCGGGGGCAGGCGCGGGCCCGGATGGCACGCTGTAAGCCGCCCGCGGCTTCCCCGCCCACTGCCGCACAAAGCTCTGCACCGCGGCATGGGGGCTGGCTTTCAGGCGGCTCAGCAACTCGAGCTTCTCATCCCGGCCGCCGGCGAGGGCGGACCGAATCGCATTCGTCTTGCCCGTCTCGATCAAAAGCTGAATCGCCCGGAACTCCCGCCCTCCGGCTTCGCCATGACGCCGCAGAAGGCTTGCGATGAAGCCGCTGCGCCCCATCTGCTCGGCGACTTGTTCTCGGCTGTACCTGTCCGGCGTGGTCACGAAGTGCTCGAGCAATAAGGCGAATCCTGCCGAACCACGCCGCGCGAGCGCCTGTGCCGCTGCCTCGCGGACCCGCCAGTGGGCGTCGGTCAAGCACCGTGCCAAAGGAGTGATTTCCGGCAGGCGGCGGCGACGTCCCAGCGCCCGAACGGCGTGGAGCCGCACAAACCACACCGAGTCGGTGGTTAGCCTCCACAGGGCCGGGATCACGCGCGGGTCCTCTAGGTAGGGGATCACCAAGGCGGCGCGGCCGCGGACGTCAGCGTCGGGGTCGACGACGAGTCGGTCGAGAAAGCAATCTACCAGTGCCGGAGGGAAGAGCGCGGGCTTCAATACAAAGTTCAGTTCGTATCCTGCCGGGCGCTCGATCATCTTCAGAATGATGTCGGCGGCTGCAAACCGAACCCGGGGATGAGCGTGGTCGAGGCAGGGCAGGAGCTCGGGAGCGGCTTCCAGAGGAAAGCGGGACATCGCCGATTGCAGATGGCGAATCGATAGGCTGTGTGGCCGCCCTTCCAACGAGTCGCGGAGGCGCTTGACAAGGGCCGGGAAACTGGCCGGTTCGGCGATCAGGCCAAGGGAGCGGGCTGCCACGGCGCGCACATCCTGATGACGATCGTCAAGGGCTCGGACGAGCAGCGGCCAACTGGGCCGATGGCGGATGAGACCAAGAAATTCGGCGCTCTTGGCACGCACCAAAAAGCTGAGCGGACCGGCCTGGGCCAGGCGATTTCCGGGCTGGGCGAAAGCGTAGCGGAAACGGGGGGCTTCGAAGTCGCCTTGCAGGCGCCGCTGCCACCGGCCAACGAAACCCAGGTCGGCGGCTAGTTGCCGCAGTACCGGGATGTTGGCCGCCTTGAGAAGTTTTTCCTCGAACAGAGCCTCGAAAATGTTTTCTTCGGCCCGCCTCCTGCCGGCCTGCACGGCGGCTAGACCTTTGGCATAAGAGATTTCTCCCCGCAACAGGGAATCGAGAATTGCACCCAAGTTCTCACGCAGGTGATCTACGGCGGCGAAATGCTTTTGGCGTTGGTGGCGGCGCAGAAGCACCAAGCTTACCAAGGTGCCGGTGGCGAGAAGTACAACTAAGGCGAGACCGAACACTACCTCGGCAGCGTCGTGGTGAGGAGCCAGCATCGTCTTCGGATCGCAGGAAATTTAGCGACTCGGTTGGTCAAAGTCAAGCCCAGGAAGGCGTTCCGGGGTGTGCCTTGTCGCGGGTTCGTTTCGCTCAGCCGGGGCCGCGGGTGCGGGACGGAGGGTGATGCCTCATCGCTAGATTGAGCGCACGGGCATAGCGACAATGTCGTCGACGGCAGCCACTTCCCGCGTCACGAAAGGCTCGCCGTAACGTACGCCGACCATCAGGCCGAAGTGCCGAGCCAGCGAGCCGACGCGTTCCCGAAGGTCGGCGCGGGCCGGGAAGAGGTTCTGAAGATCCTGCCGGGGCGAGAACTGGGACGAATAGCAAAGGATGGCCTTCAGCTTCTTTCCGAGCTGGGCGGTGATATCGACTACAAACGTCGGGCGAACGGCGGGCACGTAGAAGCTGGCGTAGATGATCTTATAAGGACGATGCGGCCTGCCTTCGAGGGGCAGCTTGGCCAGGCCGGCAAGGAAGCAGGCTTCATAGCCCAGGCGTCCGGTCGTATAGTGATCGGGATGGCGGCCTTCCCAGTAGGGCAAGATCACCGTCCGGGGTCGCAGGTCCCGAATTTTTTGCGCCAGCCGAAGTTTATAATCCCGAACATTTTCAATGGCAGCGTCAGGAAGTCCAAGATTCTCGCGGTGGGCGATCCCCATGACGCGCGAGGCTTTGGCCGCCTCCTTTTCGCGTTGAGCGGCACTGCCGCGCGTGCCAGACTCGCCGGCCGTCAGGTCAAGCAACCCCACCTTGTACCCGGCCTCGGCCATCTTAATAATCGTACCGCCGCACGTTAACTCCGTGTCATCCGGGTGGGCAGCAATGGAGAGAAGGTCAAGTTCCATGAGAGGGCCTGCACCGGGTTCTGCGGGCGGTTCGGGCTGAAGCAGGGGGATCAGGCTCGTCGCCGTCGCTGTGCCTTGGCGACCGCGTCCGGCGACTCGGCGATCGACTTACCTCAGCCAGCCCGAGAGCTTGGCACGACGTTCAATTTCGGGCATCATCGAAAACGAACATTCTATGGTTTCAACTGAACGCGGTCAAGGAAGCCGAGTGGCCGGCCGGGATTCTGACCGGAGTCGACGAGCACCTCGCGCGGGGGAGCGCAGGCTGGAGGGCCGCGTGGCCCTTGTGACCGGCGCGGGACGGCGGATCGGACGCGTGATCGCCCTCACCTTGGGCGGCGCCGGAGCCAAGGTCGTCGTCCACTACCACGAGTCGCGGCCCGGGGCGGAAGCGACGGTTCGCGCGATCCGGGCCCAAGGGGGGGAAGCCGTCGCTTTGCACGCTGACGTATCAAGCCCCGCGCAGGTATCGGCCATGTTTCGCGTTGTCGAGAGACGTTTCAGGCGTCTCGATCTGCTCGTCAACAATGCCGCGGTTTTCTTTCCGCGGCGCTGGGATCAACTGGCCGGGAAGGACTGGGATCGCATCCTGGGCGTTAACCTCAAGGGCACATTTTTCTGCGCTCAGGCCGCGGCGCGTCTGATGCAGCGCCAGGAAGGCGGACGCATCATCAACATCTCATCGCTTGGGGGACTGCTGGCTTGGCCCGATTACCTGCACTATTGTTCTTCGAAAGCTGCGGTCATTATGCTGACACGCTGTCTGGCCAAAGCCCTGGCTCCGACCATTCGGGTGAACAGCATTGCCCCCGGCACGATTTTGATGGGCGACGAAAAGCCGAGCCCGGCCCTCGAACGGGCCGTGCGCCGCGCGCCTTTGCAGAGGGCGGGCAGTCCGGAGGATATTGCCGAGATGGTGCTATTTTTGGCGACCTCGGGGGATTTTATAACCGGCCAGGTATTCGCCGTTGACGGTGGGCAGTCAATTGCATAGGCTGACCGCTTCGATAAGGGATGCTGGCGGCGAATCGACGCCAACACGCAAGGGCTTGTCAGGCTTTGGCGGTTGGCTGCTCGCGGCTCACATTTTTGCCCCCGCCTTGTTTGATTTCCTTCAGCAAGCCGCAAAGCTTCCCAAGCGAGACGGCTCTTCCGCCGAACCGCGCCTCATTGTAGAGCCGCGTAAAGTCGGCCAGGGGCTGAGCCCAGGCGGGCGGAGTGCGGGCTGCCGACAGGGCCAGCGAGAACTGCAACGGAGTTTGCGAGGCAGGTTTACCGAAACCGTGTCGGGCGAGGATGTGGAGGAGCTCCCGGTAGAGCGCCGCCGCCGCCGGCGGCTGGACTACGGACTCTCTCCGTTTGAGCTTCCCCATCCATATCAGGCGGATGGCGGCCATGGAGTCACGGTGGCCGACCGCTATCGGCAGCCCCAGCAGCGTGGCCGCCAGCGCGAGCACGATCCGTCGGTGTGCGCCTAGCCACTGCTCGAACTGGGCGGCACGGCGCGTTCCGTCCCGCTCGAGGCGAGCCCACCGCTCCTCGATCGCGTTGTGAAATTGTCGAGAGTCGGTTTCAACCTGCCGCCCCAAGCGCATCTGGTGAGTGAAGTCGTAGTTGATGACCCACTCGTTCCAGAAAAGGCTGGCGGCGTCCACACAGCCGTCGAGCGCGCCGAGCCGCTGGCCAGCGTCGGGATCAGCCGGCGTGGGATCAAAAGAAATCCAACCGAATCCGGGGAAATACACCTCCACCCAGGTATGCGCGTCGCGCGCGCGGACGATAAAGTCTCGGCCCACCGGATTGTAAGTTCCCGTCGCGAAACCGTTAACCAGCCGGGAAGGAATGCCGAGCGTCCGCAGCATCACGGCCATCGCGGCGGCGAAGTACTCGCAATAGCCTTTCTTCACCTTGAACAAGAAGCTGCCCACCGGGTCGGCGGGATCAAGGCCGGCCGGATCCAGCGTGTAGCCGTAATGACTTCGTAAATAGTCCTGAATCGCCACCGCCCGGTCGTAATTGTTAGAGGATGAGCCGGTAAGGCGCCGGGCGAGATCCCCGATCTGAGGATTGAGGGGCGGCAGAGTCAGATAGACACGCCGAAGTTCGGGCTCATAGGCGGTGCTGGCGCGGCGAAGCTCGGCGGGGGAGGGAAGTCCGGTGTCAGAGGCGACTTCGTAACTGAGCGGCAGAGAGCTGTGCTGGCCGTTGTGGAGGGAGCCCGTCTGGTCGAGCGTGACCAGCCGCAGACGGGCGTCGAGCTCGCGGGGAACGGCGGCGGCGAACAGAACGTCCGTCGAGACCGGCGAAAGCAGAACGTGGTAGCGCAACGGCTCGCGCGGAAGCGGGTTCCGCGTGGAGGGCGGTTTTTCCAGCCCGGGAACGATGAACCGGCCCTGGGATACCGGTTCAAGCGGGAATTCTGACCTGTTGTCATCGTACCAGTGCCGGCCGTCGAAACTGGTCAGTCCCAATCCTCGCCACTTCACGCCTTGAAACCGGAGCGGGCTGCCGTCCACGGCTACCCGCATCACGACGGCGTTAGAGCGCAAGATGGCCCGCAGGTCTCCCAAATCAACGCTTTGAGAAAATCCGGTGAGGTTCTGCTGCTGCATTCCAATTCCCATGAAAGCTCGGCTGCGGCCCCGCGGGATTACGAAGAAGAGAACCAAGGCGAGGAGCAGGATGCCCGCGCCGGCCGCCCCGCTGATGCCAACCAGCGCGCGCTCGAGCGCCGCTCGGGACTGGCGACTGGGGGTGCGCGGTCGAAATGGGGTTTCCCAGACGTCAGCTTTTAGGTTAGCGGCGGCTTCCGAGGCCCGCTGCATCTCGTAACTGAGGAAGGTTGAGACGGCAGCGAGCAGGTAGAGCGTGAATCCGACGATAAAAATGGTGCCGACGGTGAGAACGGCGCTCGCCAGCATGGTGAGGAAGGAGAGCGTGGCGAGATACCCGTAATCGCGATGGTGGCGGGCCGACAAGACCTTGACGGCCACCGTGAAAAGGATCAGGTGGACGGTGGATTGCAGCAGGCGATCCGCCCGGCTGGCGCCGGGCGCGAGTACCACGAGATCCAGGAAGAAAAAGGGGAGGTAAGCGATCGAGAGCCGCGTCACGGTTCGGGGTCGGAGCGCCCAGCCGAGGCCGCGCAGGCTGGCCTCCAACTTGACGACGAGCGCCAGCAACACGACAGCCACCGCGGCGAGGTTGAGCTTTCCGGTTGCTGCCAGCGTGATCAAGCTCGTCGCCATCATCACCAGCAAGGAGACTTCGAAGTAGCGCTGAACGAGCGGGCTCGAGGAGTGCGGCAGGGGAGGCCGGGCCGTCATTGGATAAGAAGAGCATATCCAGGGTTATGGGGCTGTGCAACCGTTTCAGGTAAAAAGCGGCCATCCGCGCCCGGCCGCCCGCCCCGCCGGGTCGGAAACGCCGCCTTCAGCGTATCAATTGGCGTGAACCAGAGCACCGTCATCCGGCCGCCTGAAGCGGCCCACCTTGTTGGAGGGCAATTCCGGCGGGCCCAAAGGCGCCAGAATCGGCTGGAGTCCTGCCTCCGGCCGGACCGCAGGTGCGGCCTACCCTCCACGGGAGTTATCGGAATGGGGGAGTCTCAACATGAGTCTTCGGGGAAAAGCTCCCGAAGACGGGCCGCGAACATGGCGGCGCGCGGTTAGGAACCCGCCGTGATCCTCACCGGGGTTCGCAGTGTGAAATCGAGCCTGGTCTCCGCCGGCACCCAGACGGCTGCACCTTTGGTGACGGCCTGGATGCCGGCCCCGGTCGCGGCTCCGGCTCCGGCGCCGATCGCCGCGCCTGTGCGCCCTCCGGCGATGGCTCCAATGAGGGCACCGATGGCCGCGCCCCCGCCCACTGTCTCGGCCGTCCGCCGCCCTCGTGACAGGCCGTGCTGTTCGTAGTAACCGCTCTCGACGTTGTACGTGATGCCCCGCACCGTTAAGGACACCAGCTCCAGTTGGAGTGCGGAGCTTCCTCGCATATGACCGGCGTTCGATGCGTTGACCAATCGCACCCGCGCCGTCGAGTTTTTGGGTATCGCCACGCGGTTGCCCAACGCCACGGGAGCGTCCACCGTGGCGTCAAACTCGTCTCCCGGGTGATGGCGGCGAGAATCGACGCTGTCGATCATCCGCACGGTAATGATCGTGCCCGCCGGCACAGTGAAGACCGCCGGGTGCAAAGAACGCGACGGGGCCTCTTCCGGCAACGCGGGCTCGGAAAGGCTCATGGAATCGATCACCTGCTTGACTCCCGGTTCGTAGCTGGCGATGCGCTCGGCGGCTCTCTTTTCTTCCCGGCTGCGCACGGAGCCGGTCAGGGTCACGACGCCTCCCTGAGCGCTGACGTGGATGTTGCGCCTCTTCAGCACCGGATCCTGGAACAGCTTCGCCTCGATGTCGGTCACGATGCTTTGGTCGCTCGGGCTTCCGGGCGGGCCGAAAGCCAAAACCGGGCGCCCGAAACAGAGCACCACCCCGAGGGTGGCCACCCATCCTGTGTGCCTCTGCATAAAGCCTCCTCGCCCTCGTTTCCCCCTTGCCTGTAGCCTACTCCGCAGTTTCGATTCCGTGCAAGTCTCCGCCCATGGTCACCGGGCGCCGGACGGACGGAAAGCCGGGCGCGCCAGAACATGTTAGAATTCATCGGCGAGGGTCCGCGAGAAGTCGCGGTCCCGCACGGCTGATGAGGGGCCGAGGCTATGACCGTGGCGCCAACGGAACGCCCGAGGCTGAGCGTGGTCATTCCGGTTTACAACGAGGAAGAGAACGTGCAGCCGCTCGTGGATGAACTGGGGCGGGCGCTGGAAGGCTTTGCGGGAGGCGTGGAGTACCTCTTCGTGGATGACGGCAGCACCGACCGCACGCTGGATCGGTTGCGGGCGGCCCGAGGACTCGACGCCCGGGTCCGCATCGTCCACTTTCGCCAGAACCGCGGCCAGACGGCGGCCATGGCGGCGGGATTCCGCATGGCCCGCGGAGACCGGATCGTCACCCTGGATGGCGACTTGCAGAACGATCCGAAGGAGATCCCGCGCCTGGTTGAGATGCTGAACGATTGGGACGCCGTGTGCGGCGTTCGCGTCCGTCGCGTCGATACGCGATGGAAGAAGTTCAGTTCGCGAATTGCCAACCGTTTTCGCAACTGGGCCACCGGGGACGACATTGTCGATACGGGTTGCACGCTGAAGGCCTATCGTCGGGACTGTGTCGCCGGCCTCGAGCTGTACAACGGCCTGCACCGCTTCCTGCCGACGTTGCTGAAAATGCGGGGACATCGGGTGACTCAGGTGCCGGTCAGCCACCGCGCGCGGCTCCGCGGCCAGACCAAATACGGAACCTGGCGACGGTTGACGAAAGGATTGGCCGACGTGTGGGCTGTCCGCTGGATGAAGAAAAACTGGCTGGATTATGAACCCGTGATGGAAGTGATGGACGAGCGGAGGCTCCCCGCGGCGCGGCCTGATGACGGCACCGAGGCGGCGCAAGTCATGGCTCCGCGCCAGGAAAAGGCCACGGCGCGGGGGTAAGAGGGCGCAATGGATGCGCCGGCACGTGACCGCCGAGCTCATTCCGAACTCTCCGCGTTCGGTGATCCCACTTTTGCATGAATTCAGCATCCCGCCAAGCCCTACTCCAGCTGGTCCTGCTGGCCGCGGTGGCGGTCTGCCTGTTTTTCGTCGCCCTCGGCCGCCTGCCCCTGCTAGAACCCGACGAAGGTCGTAACGCCGAGGTGGCGCGCGAAATGCTCGCCACTCATGATTGGATCACACCTCACTTTGATGCCCTCCCTTATCTTGACAAGCCGGCCCTCTACTTCTGGATGGTAGCCGCCTCCTTTCGTCTCTTCGGGCTCTCCGAAGCGGCGGCCCGACTGCCTTCCGCGCTCGCCGCCCTCGCCACGATGCTTTTGACATGGTGGCTGGCCCGCCGTCTGATCGGCAGCGGTGCCGGCTGGCGCGCCGCCCTCATTTTTGCCACGTCTCCGCTCACCCTGGCGCTGGCGCGCACGGTCATCTTCGACATGACGCTCACGTTGCTCGTGACGCTGGCCATGGCCGGCTTCTGGCTGGCCGAGCAAGGACATTTCGGCCGTCCCGGGTGCGACCGGGTGATGTTCGCGGCCATGGGGCTCGCCGCCATTACCAAGGGTCCGGTGGGATTCCTTTTGCCGCTGTTATCCGCCGTTGCCTACCTGGCGGTGCGGGGCCGCTTGGGTGATCTCGGGCGGTTGCGCTGGGGTGCGGGCGTTGCCATCTTCCTCGCTTGTGCCCTCCCCTGGTTCTTGGCAGTCTCGATTCGCAATCCGGATTTTCCCCGGTACGCGTTCTGGCAGGAAAGCCTGCTGCGATTCGCCACCGGTCACGCGCATCGCGAAGGCGGCCTCTTCTACTATATCCCCGTCTATCTGGGCGGCTTCCTACCCTGGAGCTTTTTCCTGCTCTTCGGGCTTTGGAATCATCGCGCCGCTTGGAAGCAGGTGCGCACTCCGTGCCGCCAGCCGGAGGCGTTTCTGCTCTGCTGGGCGGGCGCCATTTTCGTATTCTTCACCATCTCCCGCTCGAAGCTGCCCGCTTACATTTTGCCGGCGCTCGTTCCGCTCAGCATCCTGACGGCCCGGCTTTGGGACAGCGCTCCGAACGCCTTTCGGGATTTGTCCCGCCACCCCGACTGGCTGACGGCCGGCTTTGCCACGCTGATTCTCCTGGGGCTTTCGACCGCCGCCGCCCCGGTCCTATTGAAGCTGGCCAGCGTCGAGCGGCTCGAGGCGAAAAAAATCCATCCAGCGGTTCTCCCCTTGGTTGTCCCGGCGCTCGTCTACACCGGTGTGGCTCTGGCCGCCATGGGCGTCCTCGGGCGGAACCTGGTGACTCGATCGCGAGCCCGGCACGGCGTCCTTTTGGCCTTTATCCTGACGGCGCTGACCGTACCGCTCCTGCTGGTAAGGTGGATTCGGCCGCTCGCGGCTTACGCTGCCACCGCCAGCAGCCGCCGCCTGGCCGCCAGTCTTCTCGAGGGCCGCGAAGGAAGCTGGCCCGTCTACGGGTATTATTATTTTCGCACCAGCTTGCCGTTCTATCTCCGGCGGCCGGTCGGGCTGGTGACGGCGGACGGCGGCGAGACGACGAGCAACTACGTCGTTTCGCGGTTTTCGGAACTGCGGCGGGCGACCGTCGGCAACTGGCCATTGTTGCTGGACGCCCAAAGATTCCAAGCTCTCACGCAGCGTTCATCCGAACCGGTGCTGGTCATGGCGCGCAACGAGTTGGTTCCGGCCCTCGCCAAGAGCGCCGGCCATCTGCGGCCGCTGTGGGATGCTTGGCAGTACTCAGTGTGGGTGATCCTGCCCTCCCCGGCCGAGCCGGAAACTCCTGTGGCCGGGCAGTCCCCGGCCGGCTTCCGGCTCGGGGCCGGGATGGATCCTGCTGCTTCGCGCGCCGGATCAGCGATACCCTGATCTTATGTGCGGCATCTGCGGCATTTTCAACGTTTCCCTGGCGCCGGCCGCGCACCGCCAGCGGATCGACGCCATGTCGGCGCGCCTGATCCATCGCGGACCCGACAGTGCCGGCAAGTTCGAACTGCCGCATCTCGCCCTCGGGATTCGGCGCCTCAGCATCATCGACCTGGAGACCGGGGATCAGCCGATTGAAAATGAGTCCGCGGACGTGGCCCTGGTCTTCAACGGCGAGATTTACAACTACCGCGAGCTTCGCCGGGACCTGCTCGGTCGCGGCCATCGCTTCCGGAGCCGTTCGGACGGCGAAGTCATCGTGCACCTCTATGAGGAAAAGGGTCCGGAGTGCGTGCGCGACCTGAACGGGATGTTCGCCCTGGCGCTGTGGGACGGGCGAGCCCGGCGGCTCGTCTTGGCCCGCGACCGTGCCGGCGAAAAGCCGCTTTACTACTGGCAAAAGAACGGCACCCTGGTGTTCGCTTCGGAGATCAAAGCGATCTTTGAATATCCGGAGGTGAGCCGCGCCATCGATCCCGAAGCCCTGACGGAATACTTCTTTTACGGATACTTCCCCGCTCCTCGCACCGCCTTTGCCGAGATTCGGAAGCTTCCGGCCGCCCACCTTCTGATCGTGGAGGACGGAAGAGTGTGCGAAAAGCCGTTCTGGCGGCTTCAGGATTATCTTCGCCCCCCCGGGAGGCCGCGCCCGACAGAGGCGGACGAGGCGCAAATCATTGACGAGCTCAGGGCACGCATCCGCGAGGCGGCCACCTCCCGCCTGGTCAGCGACGTGCCCTTGGGAGTGTTCCTGAGCGGCGGCGTTGATTCCTCCACGCTGGTGGCGCTGATGAGCGAACTGACGCCGGGTAACGTCAGCACGTTTTCCGTGTCGTTCCCCCAAAAAAGCTTTAATGAAGAACCGTACGCCAGCCGGGTGGCGCATCACTTTCGCACCCGCCATCACATCCTGACGGCCGATGAGCGGAGCCTGCGCGAGGCGCTCGACCAGCTCGCCGGCCATCTCGACGAGCCGCTGGCGGATCCGGCCGTGATTCCAACCTATCTGATGTCCTGCTTTGCCCGCCGGCACATCAAAGTGGCGCTGAGCGGAGAAGGCAGCGACGAGCTTTTTGGCGGTTATCCCACCTATCTGGGAGCTCGGCTGGCCCAATACTATCTTCGCTTGCCGGCCCCCGCCCGGCGGATGGTTTTCCGCTATTTACGGCCGCTCCTGCCGGTCTCCTCCAGCGCTGTTCCCAAGGGTTTGTTCCTGCGCCGTTTTCTGGCTCATGCCGACAAGCCGCCCGCCGAGCGCCACTTGAGTTGGTTCGGAATGTTTTCGCCCGAAGAGCTGGATCGGCTCTTGGCGGGCGGCTGGAGCGGCCCCTGCCCGCCAAGCGGCGCCATCTTTCGCCCCTTTGCGCGGGTGCTCGAGGGCATTCAATTTGAAGATACGCTGGCGGAAGTCCTTTATCTCGACTTTCGCACTTACCTGGAGGACAACCTGCTCGTGAAGGTTGACCGCGCCAGCATGGCCTGTTCGCTCGAACTCCGCACGCCCTTTCTCGATCATCGCCTGATCGAGTTCGCGACCGGGCTGCCCGCCGCGCTCAAAGTGCGGCGCTTTCGCCTCAAGCATGTTTTGAAGCGGGCGGTCGAGCCCTGGCTGCCCCCGGACATCGTTCACCGGCAGAAGCGCGGCTTCTCCGTGCCGATCGCGCAGTGGATGCGAAACGGACTCCGTCCCCTGTTGGACGACACGCTGAACGCGGGAAAGTTAAAGCGCGACGGTCTGTTCGACCCCGCCTTCGTGCGGGCGTTGCTCCGCGAGCATTGGAGCGAGAAGGCCGATCATCGCAAGGCGTTGTGGACGTTACTCTGCTTCCAACTGTGGCACGATCGCTGGGCCGCGTGATCCAGGATCGGCCAGGGGAGGAACCGCCATGCCGCCAAGCCGATCCGAGAATCCCCCTGCTCGATCAGCCAGGGTTCATCGTCGCCTGTCGCCGAGCCCGGCCCCGCCCCGGGAGGCTTTCCGGCCCAAGGAGTGGCGCATCATCCAGACCTACCGGACGCCGCGCCAGGTGCAGCAGTTTCTGCGCTCGCTGCCTTACAACTGGGAGGAGCAAGGCGAGACGCTGCGCACCTTTCGCGGTGTCGTCGAGCACTGGAGCGCCCACTGCCTGGAGGCGGCGCTGGCGGCGGCAACAATTCTCGAGCAACACGGCTATCCACCCCTGCTGCTCGACTTCGAGTCGCAGGACCGCCTGGACCACGTTCTGTTTCTCTTTCGCCAGCGCGGACGCTGGGGCGCCGTGGCCCGCTCCCGCGACGCGGGATTGCACGGCAGAAAACCCGTCTTCCGCACCGTGCGCCAACTGGCGCTCAGCTACGCCGATCCTTACGTCGACGGCTCGGGCCGCATCATCGCTTACGCCGTCGCCGACCTGCGGGCGCTCGTGCGTACGGACTGGCGGCTCTCCTCGAGAAACGTCTGGGCCGTCGAGCGGGCCCTGATCGCGCTGCCGCATAAACCCCTCAAAACCTCGGAGCGCCGCTACCGGACGGTGCTCAATCGCTTCCGGGCCTTCCGGGCCCGATATCCGGACCGTCCGGTGACCTTCTACCCCAACCGCCACCAGTGGATGTGAAGCGCTTCGAAGGGCCGGGGTGGGGGAGTCACGCAGCGGGGAAGGCGCGGGTCAACCTCCAGCCACGTCAATATTCGGTCACAGTGCCGTTTTGGGCGTCGAGATCGATGCGCATGATCCATTCGCAGTTCACATGGCGGTCTTCGAACCACCGTTCCAGGGTGGGTTGATCGGGGGCCTCGATCTCGGTCAGCATCCGTCCGCCGACCTGGCCGGCGACGCAGCGGCGCACCTTCACGTCCGTCGCTGCCAGCAATTCCCGCATCAGCTCGCGGAGGGCCTGCTTGGTCAGGCAGGCGGTGGTATGGGCAGAAAAATAGAGAGGCATAGGCTGTTAACGATCACCGGGTTCGAGTGTCCTGGGCGAAAGCTCGTCCGCCCAGTCGGGCCTGCTACCGTCGCTCCAGCGCGGCCACGATCAATCTGGCCTTCTCGGCCAGTACCCAGGCTCGCTGCCAATCGCCGTCTTCGGAGGCGCGATTGGACTGGGCCAGGAACGATCGCGCGTCTTCGAGCGTCCGGCGGTCGGAGCCGGTGAGGCCGAGCGAAAGCATGGCGATGCGGTGCTCGACGCCGGCTTGCAATTCTCGGACTCGCCGCTCAAGCGCCGTCGGCTGGCCTCGCGGCTCGAGATTCAAGGTGTCCGCCGGTACCGTCTCCACTCGAGCCGCTTCCTCGGGCCCGGCGGGCTCTGGGCGTACCGGGCGGCGCCGGCGAGGCATCAGAGCCGACTGGCCAGGAACGTTCGACGGCAGGACGAGCGCCGGCTCGGGAGGCGGCGGAGGCGGCGGTTCCTCAATCAGAAGCGCTTCTGTCGCCTTCGCGGAATCGGGCTGTGCCGGCGGCGGAGGCGAGGGAACATAGATCAGGCGCACCCCGCTTTGGCGCTTTGGGCATCCGCCGAGCCAGAGCAAGAGAGCGCAGGTCGTCGTTAACAATCGATGGTTCAAAGCAGCTTGATTCTACCACCTCCCACCCGTGGCGTGCAGAGGCGGGTCAACGATATATTCCAGGCCAACGCGGGCGCCGAGCAGAGATTGGGGGGCAAAGTCGGCGCGAGGACGGCTGCCGGACCCGGCCGGTAAAACACTAGCGCGGATAGCTTGCGACGGTGAGCTGACGGAGCGATTGTGCTGAACCTGAAAAAAGTGAGGGATGGCGAGCCTCTCAAGTCGCTGGCTCGCCAAGTCGTGAAGATGTCTGTAACCTGTTGATGCTAAATAGAGAAAGTGTTGATGTCGGCCATCGTCGCGCCTGCATGTTCGTCTGGGGCCGACCCTTCGCCGGCTGATTCGAGAGCCGGCCGGCTATGGGTATAAGTCATTTCAGGTGATAGTGTTACGATCGCATACCCCGGGATTGTACGGATGCGCCTGGTTGCATCTAGCTTTCGATCACTGGAATAGGAGGATGGTTGGGCTTGGGCTACCAAATTTCGTATACGTTTTTTCGTAGTACCGACCGGACGGACGGTCGTAGTATCTTCGATGAGCTGGAATACGTTGATTCTATTACTCTTATATTCTCAACTTATTCCGCCAATTTGGCACGGTAGATGCTTCACATACAGCGGGGGATGGTTTGGGGCCTTTCCCAAGTACAACGGACTACGTGAGTTATTTCTAATTTTCAAACAGCTGCGCGAGAAGAGTTTGGAAGCTGGAGGGCGCATATGAAAAGAGCGGTATGGCTGGTACTGCCGATGCTCTGCTGCCTGGGAGTGTCTGTGTGGGCCCAGGACACAGCGAACATTGTCGGCACGGTTATGGACAGCACGGGAGCGGCGATCCCGGGCGCCAAAGTGACGGTGGAAAACCCCCAAAAAGGGTTTGTCCGGCACCTGGTGAGCAACGCCGCTGGCGAATATGCCATATCGGCGATACCGATCGGGAACTACATTGTGACCGCCGAGGCGCCGGGTTTTCAGAAGCTGGTGCGGTCGGGGATCACGCTGACGGTGGGCCAGATTCAACGGGTCGATATGAAGCTCAGCGTCGGGCAGGTGACGCAGGAGGTGACAGTTACCGGGAACGTTCCGCATGTGCAGACCGAGACGGCGGCGATTTCGGACGTCATTACCGGCCAGCAGATTTCCCAGCTCGAGCTGGACGGCCGCAACTTTGTGACGCTGGCTCTCTTGGTTCCCGGGGCCTCGCCCGATAACGGTTTGGACACTTCCCACGTCGGCGTGTACGGCAACAACAGTATCTCCTTTAATGGCAGCCGCACGCAGTACAACAACTGGGAGATTGACGGCGGCAACAACACCGATGAAGGCTCGGCGGGGACGTTTAATACCTATCCGAACCTGGACACCATCGCCGAGTTCCGGATTTCGACCTCGAATTATGGCGCTGACATGGGGAAGCATGCTGGAGCGACCATCGAGGTAGCCACCAAGTCCGGCACGCGGGATTTTCACGGCGACGCCTTCGAGTTTGTCCGCAACGATATATTCGATTCGAATGACTGGTTTGTGAATCGCCAGATTGCTCCTCCGGGCGGCCACGCCCCCAAGCGGCCGCTGAAGTGGAATGACTACGGTTACACGCTGGGGGGCCCCGTCTATATTCCCAACCATTACAACACCGACAAATCGAAGACTTTCTTTTACTGGTCGGAGGACTGGCGGGCTTATCGGGAAGGCCAAGTGGTGTCGAGCGGCGTGCCCAGCCTTCTCGAGCGGAAAGGCGACTTCAGCGAGTGCGACAAGAATTCGCCGAATTACAATTCCGTCGTGGCCAGCGGTTGTGTTCTGCCGACGGTCAACGGCGTCACCTACGACAACATCAACCAAATCCCCGGCCTTGACCCGGTGGGCGTCACGAACGCCACCGACCTGATTAATGGTCTGGTTCCTTTGCCCAACAACGGGCCGAACAACTGGATTCTCTCCTCGAGCACGGCCACCAACTGGCGGCAGGAACAGATTCGCGTGGATCAGAACGTGAGCGACAAGACGCAGGTCTTTGTTCGCTACACGCAGGATGCCTGGAACACCCTGGCGGTTCCGTCCCTTTGGTCGTGGTCGAACTTTGACACCATCAAGACGCCGTTCGACGGGCCCGGCAAGAGCGCCGTGCTCCACATCACCCATAGCTTCAAGCCGAACCTGATGAACGAGTTTGTGATGGGCTACACCGTCGACCACATCCTGCTCTACAACCAGCCCGGAACGTCGTGCGCCGGCGGCACCTGCCAGATCAACCGGCCGTCGAACTTCCAAATGGCTCACTTCTTCCCGGCTAACAACGGCAATCCGCTGCTGCCGGGCATCGTGGTGTGCGGCGGAGGGCCCTGCTTTGCGGAAGATGCCTCGAACCATCCGTGGTTTAACTCGAACCCGATCATCACCTGGAAAGACAACGTGGGCTACACCACCGGCCGGCACTCCATGAAGTTTGGATTCTTCCTCGAGAAATACCGCAAGAACGAGCAGTTCGGAGCGGACACCCAGGGATACGCCCAGTTCGCCAACTGGGGCTCCAACACCAGCGGGAACGCCCTGGCGGATATGTTCCTCGGACGGCTGACGCAGTACACGGAGGGAACCGAAACCTTTAACGGCGTTCCCGTCGGCGGTTATCCCAAAGGCCACTGGCGGATGACCGACTTCGAACCCTACATCCAGGATGATTACAAGGTGAACCAGAAGCTGACTTTGAACGTGGGCTTACGGTTCTACTGGCTGACCCGTATCCATGATGTAACCAGGCCGACCGTGGATTCGGGATTTCTGCCCAACCTTTATAACCCCGCCAACGAGGCGCAGTACGACGCCAACGGCAACCTGATCCAGGGGACGGGGCATATCTACACGACCTTCGGCAACGGCTTGGTGGAGTGCGGCCATAATGGCATCCCCAAGGGTTGCCAGCTCCCCAATACCTGGGGTAACTGGGCTCCACGCTTCGGCTTCGCCTACGATCCGTTTGGGACGGGCAAGACCGTAATCCGAGGCGGGTACGGCATCTACTACGAGATGGGCAACGGCAACGAGGCTCAGGCGGAAGGCGGCGAGGGGAACCCGCCGGTCGCGCTGAGCCCGTCGAACTTCAATGTGACCGGTTACGAAAGCATCCAGCCCGTCTTTGTTAATGGACAATATGCCGCGCCCCTCGGTCCCACCGGCTACACCGCGTGGCCTTACAGTCAAGGGTGGGGCAGCGAGCAGCAGTTCAGCTTCGGCGTCCAGCACGAGTTCGGAGAGAACAATCTATTCAGCCTGCAGTACGTGGGCATGCTGGGACGGCACTTGGCTCGCGAGCGCAGCTTGACCCAGGTTCCCCTGGGCGAGGGGACGGTGCGCGTGCCGCAGTTGGCCGGCGATAATTACTGTGACGCCCAGGGCAACTGCGATGTGCAGAACTTCCTGATCCATCAGACGGGTCCGGCGCTTTTCTTCCAGCCGTATCGAGGCTATAGCAGCATCGGCATGAAGGAAAACACCGCCGTCTCGAGCTACCACGCTTTGCAGGCGGACTGGCGTCACACCTTCGGCCACGGCCTGACGTTCCAGGTTGCCTACACCTGGGCTCACAACATCGACGACTCGACCAGCACTTACGCTTCCTCTCCCAATGGTTATGATGACTATCACTTGAGCCGTTGGAAGGCGACGTCGGACCTCAATCGCACCCATGTTCTCACGACCAACTACATCTACGATTTGCCGTTCTTCAAAAACAGTTCCAACAAATTCGCCAAGGGCCTGTTCGGCGGATGGGAGATCAGCGGTATCTCCAGCTTTTTCTCCGGCGAGCCCATCAACATCGGCTGCGGGGTGAACGGCTACAGCACCGGCATCGGAGGTTCCGTGCGCTGCAATTCGGTCGGCCCGCTGAAAATTCAGAAAGGGGTATTTAACGACCCCACTTACGGCCCCACGCCGACGTGGTTCAACGGGTTCGCTTACACCCAGCCTCTGTATTCGCAGCTTTTCGCCAACGGCGAGCCGGGCATGTTCGGCTATATGGGGCGCAACACCCTGACCGGGCCCGGCCGGAACAACACCGACCTGGCGCTGATGAAGAACATTTCGCTGCCGTGGTTCCGGGGTGAACACTCCACCATGCAGTTCCGGTGGGAGACGTTTAACACCTTTAACCACCCGCAGTGGAAGTATGTCAATGCCGGCTGCGATGGATCGCCCAACGTTGACGGCTCACCCGCCTTCGGCCGCCCGTGCGCCGACATGACGATTGCGGGAACGCGCTTCAACGCCGGCAATGGTCAGATCAACACCGCCTGGCCGGCGCGCATCATGCAATTGGGGTTGAAGTTCATCTTCTAGGCCGCGGGGCCGGCTACCGATCCCAGGGCCCTGGTCATCTGCTCCGGGCAGGCGACCAGGGCTTTTCTTTTTCGGCCTTGTCAAAAGCGCCGCTTCTGACGATACTGTCCGGTACCGTAATGTCCCGGGCGCCGAGCGCAACGCGGGCCGTCTCTGTTCATGACCCTCCTGACCCGAAGATGGTTTTTCCTGCCTTCCCTGGCTGGCATGAGGCTGGTATTGACGCTGCTGGCGGCGATGGGGGCGTTCTCTCGTTCCGGGTTCGGCCAGGATCGGGCCGCGCTCCGCTTGCAGTATGAAGTCCGTATCGCCCGCCCCACCACCCACCTCGCTGAAGTTGAGATCACCGTGGCGCCCGCTCCGGAGCCTGGCCTTGACTTCGTGATGCCGGCATGGTCTCCCGGGCGCTATGCCATCTACGACTTCGCCAAGAACGTACAGGAATTCGAAGCGCGGGGCGCTCAAGGGCAGCCGCTGCCGTGGACGAATACGGACAAGGAAACCTGGCGGGTGTCGACGGCGGGCGCGGGCGGCGCCTTGCGCGTCCGCTATAAGGTCTTCGCCAACGACCTGAACGGAACTTTTTCGCAGGTGGATGCCTCACACGCGAACCTCAACGGCGCTTCAATCTACATGTACGTGGCCGGCCACAAGCACGACCCGCTGACGCTCACCGTGGCGGTTCCGGCGGGATGGAAAGTGATCAGCGGGTTTTCGCTCTCGGCCCGTGATCGCACTTTTCCGGTCGCCAACTATGACCGGCTGATTGATACCCCGCTCGAGATGACTCCCGACCCGTCGATGGCGTGGTTTTCGGGGGGCGGGAAGACGTTTCGGGTGGTCGTGCACAGCTACGGGGATGATCCCGAAACGCGGGCGCAACGGGTCAATGAATTGGCGGCTGATCTGAAGAAGATCGTGGACTCCGAAATGGCGATGATGCCGGCGCCCGACTTTGACCATTACACGTTCCTGCTCCATTTTGAGCCCGACATCAGCGCCGGCGACGGCATGGAGCACCTCAACTCCAGCCAAATCATCGTTCGCGGCACCTGGGGCGGCGGTGCGCTCCGCGAGGCGCTGGAAGACGCGGCGCACGAGTTTTTTCACGCCTGGAACGTCAAGCGGCTGCGGCCGGCTGCTCTCGGACCGTTCAATTACACGCGCGAGGCCTATACGCGGTCATTGTGGTTCGCCGAGGGCGTGACGCAGTACTACTCTTACGTCCACATGCTGCGCTCCGGCCTGTGGGACCGGAGGCAGTTTCTCGATCGCCTGGCGAGCGAGATTCGGCAGCTCGAGGGCGATCCGGGACGCGCGCTGATGTCGGCGGAAAGCTCGAGCTTCCACGCGTGGTTTTACGACCGGGCGCCGCAGATGCAGGAGACCAATTTCGCCAATACGACGATCTCCTATTACAACAAGGGTGCGCTGCTGGGCCTGCTGCTCGACCTCGAAATCCGGGCGCGCACGCGCGGCGAAAAATCGCTCGACGACGTCGTGCGCCTGATGTATCGCAACTTCTACCAGTCCGGCGCCGCCACCTACTACCTGAGCGGCCGCGGGTATCGGGAAAGGGACATCCTGAACGCGCTGAACGCGGTCACGGGCACGGATTTCGAGTCCTTTTTCCGGCAATACGTCGCCGGCACGGTGCCGTTGCCCTATGATCAGGTTCTGGCCTTGGCCGGATTGCACCTGACGATTGGAACGAGGCCGGGCGAGCCTCCGAGTCTCGACGCCATCACCCGCCCCGAGGATATGGGTGTTAGAATTGTGGCCGTCCGCCCGGGCGGGGCGGCGGACCGTGCCGGGTTGAGCCGTGACGACTTGCTGATTGCCGTGGATGAGTTTTCGCTGGCCACCGAGTCGCTGGCGGAACGGCTGCGAATCTATCCCCCCGGCGCGGAGGTTCCCTTCACGGTGCAGCGTCACGGGGAACGGGAACGGATCACCGTCCAACTGGATCCGCCCGAGCCGAATGAGTATTCGATCCGGGAATCGCCTCTGGCGACGCCGGAGCAGGTGAGAATCCGGGAAGGCTGGCTGGGGAGCGGCCAACCCTAAGCGGGCAGGCGGGCTGAGCCGCGATCCCCCGGGGCGCGGCCGGCTGGGCTTTGCCACTGAAAGCGGTGTCGGGCGGTTTTGGGGCAGCGATCGCGGCGGATAGAGCCGCTCGGAGGAACAATGAAACTCTGGCAACGTTGGACGCGTCTGATCGCGGCTTTCGTAGGGCTGGTCGTGGCCGGGCAGGGTGCGCGGGTGTGCGGGCAAGCCCCCAGCCGCTTCTATTTGAAGAACGGCGACCGGGTGGTGTTTTACGGAGACAGCATCACGGACCAGCGGCTCTACACAACGTTTGTGGAAGACTATGTCGTCACCCGCTTTCCCGACCTCAACGTCACCTTTGTGCACTCGGGCTGGGGCGGCGATCGGGTGACGGGAGGCGGAGGCGGGCCGATCGACGTGCGGTTGCGCCGCGACGTGATCGCCTACAAGCCGACGGTGATGACCATCATGCTGGGCATGAACGACGCCGGTTACCGGGCCTTCGACCGAGCCCTGTTCGACACCTATTCCCAAGGGTACGAGCACATTCTCGATACGGTACGCAGCGCGCTGCCGGGGATTCGCCTCACGCTCATCCAGCCGTCGCCATACGACGATGTGACTCGGCCGCCAAACTTCGAGGGCGGCTATAACGCCGTCCTGATTCGTTACGGTGAATGGGTCAAGGAGCTCGGTGAGCGCGGGCATCTGCTGGTGGTGGACATGAATTCGCCGCTCGTTCGGACGCTCGAGTGCGCCGAAAAGAGCGATCCCGACGGCGCCAAGCAGATCCTGCCCGATCGCGTTCATCCGCGTGCCGGCGGCCACTTGGTCATGGCGGAGGCCTTGCTGAAGGGTTGGGAGGCGCCGGCGCTGGTCAGCTGGGTGGCCATGGACGCGGCCGGGCCCCGCCTGGTGAGCGCTCAGAACACCCGCGTCAGCGACCTTCAGGCGGACGATCAAGGATGGAGTTGGACCCAGAGCGACCGCGCCCTGCCCATGCCCCTTGACATGGCGGATCCGACGGTCAAGCTGGCGCTCCAGTGCTCGGATTTCGTGCAGGCTCTGGACCAGGAAACCCTCAAAATTACGGGCCTGAAGGGCGAGCGCTACAAGCTTCAGATTGACGGCGAACCGGTGGGCGAATTCACCCGGCAACGACTGGAGGAGGGGGTGAATCTGGCCACCTTTTCGACGCCCATGGAGAAGCAGGCGGCCAGCGTCCACGCCCTGACCGTCAAGCATAACGACATCCATTTTGCTTGCTGGCGCAACCTTCAGGTGCCGCTCGCCGGCGAGCCGTTGCCTCACCTCGGGAGAGCGCTCGACGATCTCGACCGGCTGGAGAACGACGTGATCGAAGAGCGGCGCGGGGCGGCGGCGCCCAGACCCCACCACTACCAGTTGATAGCGGAGTGAGGAGCTAGGGGCTCGGCGGCGGGTTCCAGCGGCGAAAAACCCCTTGACCAAAAGCGAATAAAAAGCGAAACTCGGTCGAGGCCATCACCCTCGGGGGTTCGCATGGAGTCGACTCTCTTCCCGTTGCCTACCCCGACCCGGGCCGGAATCGCCCGCTTGGCGGCGGCAAGCCCCGCCGTCCGCGAGCGCTCGGACGTCCGCTACTTCGCCCTGGCTTGCCGTTCGGCTTTGAACCGCCAGTCGAGCGGCCGCATGCCCTTTGCCTTGACCCTCAACCCCTATCGCGGCTGTGAGTTTGGCTGCCACTACTGCTACGCTCGTTACACGCATGAGTTCATGGAAATATGGGACGGCCGCGACTTCGAGCGCAAGATTTTTGCCAAAGTGAACGCGCCCGAGCTGCTGCGGTCGGAACTGCGCCGGGCCAAAGATAAAGCTCTGCCGATTGCCGTCGGCACCGCCACCGACCCGTATCAGCCGGCGGAGAGGCAGTTCGAGGTGATGCGCCGTTTGTTAGGCGTGTTGGCGGAATTCGAGGGCCTGTCCGTTTCGATCACCACGAAGTCCGTACTGATTCTTCGCGACCTCGAGCTGCTGAGGGCCATCGCCCAGCGGCATGACTTCAGGGTACACGTGACCGTCACGACGACCCATGCGCGGCTCGCCCGGCGGCTAGAACCCAAGGCTCCACCCCCGGCCAAGCGCCTGGAGGTCGTCGCCAAATTGAGTCGCAGCGGGATTCGGGTGAGCGTCAACGCCATGCCAATACTCCCCGGGATTACCGACGACCCCGGCGATCTCGAAAAGCTGGTGCGAGCCGCCGCGGAGGCCGGAGCGGACTCGATTGAAGACCGCCTCCTCTTCCTCAAGCCTTCGGCCATGAAATGCTTCCTGCCGTTCCTGGAGGAGGAATTCCCGCAGCTCGTTGCCCGTTACCGCCGGCTCTACGCCGGCTCGCCCTATCTTTTTGGTGAGTACCCGAGGCGGGTGAAACGACTGATGGACGTGCTGCGCGCCCGCTACGGGCTCAGTGAGAAAGGCCGCGGGCCCGCCCGAGTCTTTCCTTCGCGGCAGCTCAGTCTGGGGCTGAAGGTGTGAAGCCGGGCGCAGCCGACGGCTGGGCCGGCGGGTGCTGGCGGATGGCTTTACCGGGGCTCGGCCGCGGGCGCGGCTTCATTCCGCCACCTGATTGAGCGTGGCGAAGAATTCAGGGAATGAAATATTGACGCAGCGGCTGCCGTGTAGGATCGAGCTGCCGTCGGCTACGAGGCCGGCGACCGCGAACGCCATGGCGATGCGGTGGTCGCCGTAACTGTCAAGCTCCGCGCCGCGCAAGGGCTGGCGACCGGGTACGATCAAGCCGTCCTCGAGTTCCTCGACCTGTGCTCCCATGCGGCGCAGATTTTGCGCCACGGTTTTGATGCGATCGCTTTCTTTGACGCGCAACTCCGCCGCGCCGCGAAACGCGAGGCCGCGCTCCGCTTGGGTGCCGAGTACCGCCAGCACGGGCAGCTCGTCAATGAGCCGAGGGATCAGTTCAACCGGTAGATCGCCGCCTTGCAGCCGGCTCGATTGTACGTGCAAGTCACCCACCAGCTCGCCGCTGATCGTCTGCACGTTGAGGACGTTGATCTGACCGCCCATCGACGCCAGCACATCTAAAATCGCGGTCCGGGTGGGATTGAGGCCCACGTTTTGGATCACGAGGTTCGAATCGGGGACTAGCAGGCCGGCAACGATGAAGAAGGCCGCCGAAGAAATGTCGCCCGGTGTGTAAAGCGCCTTCGCCGCGGGTTGGGCGGGGCCGCGCACCGTGACCGTCCGGCGCCGGCGCTCGACGTCTACGCCCATCTGTTCGAGCGCAATTTCGGTGTGATCGCGCGTCGCCAGCGGCTCGCGGATCTCGGTGACGCCTTCCGCAAACAGTCCTGCCAGCAGGATTGCCGACTTCACTTGGGCGCTGGCAATCGGCATCTCATAGCAGATAGGTTTGAGCTGGCCACCCTGGATGTCCAGCGGGGGCAGGCCGCCATCCGCCGAGGAGATCCTGGCGCCCATCTGAGTGAGGGGGTCGATAATGCGCTTCATGGGCCGGCGGGAAAGGGAAGCGTCGCCGGTAAGGATGGAACGGAAGGGCTGGCCGGCGAGAATGCCCGAGAGCAGCCGCATGGTTGAGCCGGAATTTCCGGCGTCGAGCGCGGTGGGCGAAGCCCGCAAGCCTCGCGGACCAACTCCCTGAATCGTGACCCGATCCGGACGTCGTTCGATGGGGACTCCCAGTTTTGCCAGGCAGTCGAGCGTGCTTTGGCAGTCGGCGCTCGAGGCAAAGTTATGGATCTCAGTCGTGCCTTCGGCGATGGCTCCCAGGAGGGCATAACGGTGGGAGATGGACTTGTCTCCCGGCATGCGGATGGAGCCCGCCAGACCCTTGGCCGGCCGTATGAGCTGAGTGTCGGGCAATGGCTGCTGTGCCATAAAAAACCGCTAGCTTCCGGGAGTGCCCGGGGCCGCCCGAGCCGCGGTTACTGGGCGGGCAAAGTTGCGTCGACCGCCTTCAGCAACTCGGCGGCGGAGGGCATGTCGCCCGGATGGGTTCCGCGGTGAAGCCACAAAATCTTTCCCCCGGGCGCGACGAGCGCCGCCCCGGGAAGCTGCAGGATGTCCGTATGCTTGCGGAAGGTACCCTCCAGGCTAACCCTACATCCGGCCGCGCTGGCTTCTTTCCGCCGCGCCCTCAAGCCGGGCGATGCGAAGATCATGTCTTTCCACAAGGCGCGACCGAAGCCCATGGCGCGATAGCTGGCCTTGTCCGGATCCGGGATGCAGGCCTGCTCGAAGCCGTACCGGCTGCAAAATTGCGCTGCCTCTGTCGCCGTCCCTTGCACAACGCACGCGACCCGCACACCTCGGCGCTCGAACTGTGCCCTCTGCTCGCGCAACTGCGCAAGTGTTTCCGCATAGAAAGGTCAGCCGAAATGGCGGAGCCAGACGACCAGCGCTGCTCCCTCCGCCCACAACTCGGCCAGGTGCCTCTCCTGGCCGCGGACGGTCAGGTAAACGAAGTCCGGCGCCGTACTGCCGATCTCAAGCGCAGGCGACATTGAAACCCTCGCTGCTATTGTAACCCATCCGGCGCCCCAGGCAGAGCGGCGCCACCTTTGACTTTTGAGCCTGAGTACGATGGAATGGCCTCGATGAGCAAAGCCCGCCGACCGCCCGCGGAGTTCCGCAGCCCTGAGCCGCCTGGCGGCACATCTCCTCGCCGGGACCCGGGCGCACCGGGGGCGGCCTCAGACGGTCCAGCCGCTCCCCGCAGTTGGACGACTTTTTCCGGTATTCCCGTCGAGCGCGTTTACACGCCGCGGCACTTGGAAGGGTTCGAGTACGCGCGCGACCTCGGCGACCCGGGAGACTACCCCTATACGCGCGGCATCCACCGTACGATGTATCGCGGAAAGTTGTGGACGATGCGCCAGTTTTCGGGTTTCGGCACCCCCGAAGACACCAATCGCCGGCTGCGATATCTTCTCGAACAAGGGCAGACCGGCCTTTCCATCGCCTTCGATTTGCCCACGTTGATGGGCTATGACTCCGATCATGCGCTGGCCGAAGGCGAGGTCGGCAAGTGCGGGGTGGCAGTTTCGTCGCTCGCTGACATGGAGACGTTGCTGCGCGGCCTGCCCCTGGAAGACGTGACGGCCTCGATGACCATCAATTCCCCGGCGGCGGTCCTTTGGGCGATGTATCTGGTGGTGGCCGAGAAGTGCGGCGCCGATTGGCGGAAAATTTCGGGCACAATCCAGAACGACATCCTGAAGGAGTACATTGCCCAAAAGGAGTATATTTTCCCGCCCGAGCCTTCGATGCGGCTGGTGACCGACACCATCATTTTTGCAACCTGCGAAGTTCCGCGCTGGAACCCGATTTCGATCTCCGGCTATCACATTCGCGAGGCGGGATCCACGGCGGTCCAGGAACTGGCCTTTACCCTGCGCGACGCGATTGAATATGTCGAATGGGTGTTAAGACGAGGGCTCAACATCGACGAATTCGCCCCCCGCCTGAGCTTCTTTTTTAACGCCCACAACGATCTATTCGAAGAAGTCGCCAAATACCGCGCCGCCCGCAAGATATGGGCCCGGGTGATGCGCGAGCGGTTCGGGGCTCAAAATCCCCGGTCCTGGCACTGCCGGTTTCACACCCAGACGGCCGGATGCTCGCTGACGGCGCAGCAGCCTTACAACAACGTCGTCCGCACGACCATCCAGGCCCTGGCAGGCGTCCTGGGCGGCACCCAGTCGCTCCATACGAACTCCCTCGATGAGGCGTGGGCGCTGCCGACCGAATCCGCCGCCACGCTAGCCCTCCGGACTCAGCAGGTGATCGCTTATGAAAGCGGGGTGACGAACGTCGTTGACCCGCTCGGGGGCTCCTATTTTCTGGAAAAGCTGACGCTGGAAATCGAGCGGGCCAGTCTCGATTACATCCAGACTATCGACGGCATGGGGGGCATGATCGCGGCGATCGAGAAAGGTTTCCCGCAGCGCGAGATTCACGAGGCGGCGTACCGCTACCAGCAGCAGGTTGAGCGGCAAGAGAAGGTTATTGTTGGCGTCAATCGCTTCGTCGAGGCGGACCCCATTCCCGTCCCGATTCTGGTGATTGACGATAGCGCCGCCCGCCGCCAGCACGCAGCTCTGGCCCAGCTTCGGCGCCAGCGCGACAACCTCCGCGTGCGCACGGCGCTCGAGGCGCTCGAGGCGGCGGCGGCCACCGATGCCAATCTGATGCCTTTCATTCTCGAGTGCGTTCGCAGTTACGCCACCCTGGGTGAGATTTGCGATGTGCTGCGCCGCGTTTTTGGAACCTATGAAGAACCGGCCACCGCGTGAGGCCGCCAAACCCTTTCGGGTTCCCCAATTCAGGTGTCTTGCTTATCCCGGCCCGGTTTGGCGGAGGAGCTCGGCCAGCCGTGAAATCGGCAGCCCAACGACGTTGAAATAACACCCTTCCACACGCGTGACGAACTTTGAGGCCAGGCCCTGGATGCCGTAGCCGCCGGCTTTATCCAAGGGTTCGCCGCTGGCCACGTAATCCTGGATCTCATTCTCGTCAAGTTTGCGAAAATATACCCACGTCGTTTCATGGTACTGGGCGATCAGGCGATCCGGTGCCCTGACCAGGCAGATTCCGGTGATGACTCGATGGGCGGCGCCGGAAAGCCGGCGCAGCATTCGGACCGCGTCGGCGGCGTCCGCGGGTTTGCCGAAAATCTCTTCTTCGATCACCACCGCCGTATCGGCTCCGAGCACGACACTGGCCGGAGGGGCGGTGGCGGCCACGTCGAAGGCTTTCTGCCGCGCCACTCTCTCCGCCAGTCGCTCGGCTGTCTCTCCCGGCTGCCGCTCTTCGCTGGCGCGGCTCGGGCGCACCTCAAAGTCCAGGCCGGCGGCCCTCAGCAGTTCGCGCCGGCGCGGGGAGCTCGAAGCAAGAATCAGCGTCATGGGAACTTCATTGTAACGCCAAACCTCCGCGCCAAGATTGATGGAGCGGGTTGCGAGCCGATAGAACCGTGTGGCGGGCATCGTTACGCGGCCTTCCATCGCTTCCGAAAGTTGTGTTAGACTACGCCCCTGCGGGTGGGACATGGAAGAGGTCGGCGAGATTCTGGCGGCGCTGTTCAGACGGCGGCTGCGGAAAGAAGGATCGGGCGTCGTCGAAACGCTGGCTTGCTTTTGGCCGCGGGTGGTCGGCGCGGTTTTGGCGCAGAATTGCCGACCGGCGGTTTTCGCCCACGGCACGCTGACGGTGGTCGTCGACGATCAATCGTGGGCCGCGCCGCTGAACAGTCTGGCCGCGGCGGCACTGACCCGCATCAACGGCTTTTTGGGCGCGGCCATCGTGCGCGATCTGCGGGTGAGAACCCAGCCGAGGTATGCGTCCGCCGCGTTCCGCGGGAAGAAGTCCGGCGCCTCCGCCTGGCTCCGGCCGCCGGCCGCCGGTACCTTTGGGCAACTCGGATCCGGCTGAATCCGCCCGGCGGGCGGTCACACCCGAACTTACCATGGCTCTCACCGAAAAGGACGTCCGCTACGTCGCCGCGTTAGCCCATCTGGAGTTGACCGCCGAAGAGGTCAGGAAGTTCCTGCCCCAGCTCGATTCGATTCTTGACTACGTCCAGAAAATGAACGAATTGGATACCAGCCACGTCGAACCCATGGCGCAGGTGGTTACCTCGGCGAGTGAGAACCCCGCCTTGCGCCCGGACGTTTCGCGGAAGGCCTTGACCCCGGAACAGGCCACCGCGAACGCTCCGGAGTCCGCCGCCGGCTACTTCAAGGTGCCCCGAGTCATCGATCGGGAACGATAAGCAGCCGAAAGCCAGTGGCCGACCCGGGTGTCGGTGGTAGCGTGGTATCCGGCGTGCGCCTCCGGTGTTCGCCCTCAAGATACACGTTGCGGAATGGACTTGACGAATCTGACCATCCCCGAAATTCGCAGCGCGTTGACGAGCCGGCGCGCCTCGGCCGAGGAGATCGTTCGCGCGCACCTGGTGAAGATTGAGGAACGCGACCGGGAAATCCACGCCTATCTGACCCTTTCGCCGGAAAGGGCGCTCGCCAAAGCCCGTGAGATTGACCATTTGGTTGCCTCCGGCGCGCCGTTGCCGCCGCTGGCCGGCGTGCCGATCGCCATTAAGGACGTGATCCTGACCCGCGGCGTGCGCACAACCTGTGCCTCGCGGATTCTGGACAACTACATTCCGCCCTACGACGCCACGGCCGTCGAGCGCCTGGAAGCGGCGGGAGCCTGCCTCCTGGGAAAGACCAACTGCGATGAATTTGCCATGGGGTCTTCCACGGAAAACTCGGGTTATGGGCCGACGCGCAATCCCCACGACCTCGAGCGGGTGCCGGGCGGCTCGAGCGGCGGATCAGCGGCCGCCGTCGCCGCCCGGCTCGCCACGGCCGCGTTGGGCTCGGATACCGGCGGTTCGATTCGACAGCCGGCGGCCTTCTGTGAAACGGTCGGGATGATGGGAACGTACGGGCGCGTCTCGCGGTACGGCTTGGTGGCCTTTGCGTCCTCGCTCGACCATATCGGTCCGTTTGCCCGCACCGTCCGCGACGTGGCGCTGGTGTTGAGGACGATCGCCGGCCGTGATCCGAATGATTCGACGTCGGCCGATATTCCGGTTCCCGACTATGTCGCGGCTTTGGATGAAAGCGTGCGCGGCCTGCGCATTGGCGTGCCGGGCGAGTATTTTGCCGGGCTCAACGCGGAGATCGCCGATAATCTTCAAAAGGGGATCGATCTGCTGGCTCGGCTCGGCTGCCAGATCAAATCCGTCCGCTTGCCCCATACCGAGTACGCGATCGCCTGCTACTACATCATCGCCACGGCCGAAGCCAGCTCCAACCTGGCTCGCTACGACGGGGTGCGCTACGGCGTGCGCTCCACCGGCTATCGTGATCTGCGCGAGATGTATGAGAAGACCCGCAACCGGGGGTTCGGGGCCGAGGTCAAGCGCCGCATCATGCTGGGGACCCACGTGCTCAGTTCCGGGTACTATGACGCCTACTACCTGAAAGCCCAGAAGGTGCGCACGCTGCTGGCGCGCGACTTTGTGCAGGCCTTTGAGGAGGTCGACGCCGTCGTGACGCCGACGTCACCCATTCCTCCCTTCAAGATCGGCGAGCGGATTGATGATCCTCTGCAGATGTATCTGACCGACATTTATACCGTGACGGCGGATCTGGCCGGGGTGCCCGGCATCTCGGTGCCGTGCGGGCGCACGCGCAGCCTGCCCCATCTGCCGGTCGGCATGCAGCTGCTGGGAAAACACTTTGACGAAGCCAGCCTGCTCTGCATCGCCCACGCCTTTGAGCAGGCCGGCGGGTTTGCGGCGGGCTCGTGACGCCAGCCCGGCCGCTCAGGGCTCGGCCGGTGACCGCCCTCACCAGGTGATCTGCGGCGGAAAATACTCCGCGATCAGGTCTTCGTAGTAGGGCCTCAGTTCCTTCGTATTCGGGCGCTCGGCGCTCTTCGAATACAGATCGTACGGGTTGAACTCCCGCACCCAGTAAAACATTTCTTTGTCGTGTTCGTTCATCAGGTACTCGTACGCGCCTTCGCGATGAGCGGGATAGAATGAATGATAGCGCAGCATATAGAGGCCCTCTTCGGGCAAGTAATCTTTGGCGACGTGGTAGATATACTCGTCGTGGCCCCAGGAAAGGTCCACTTGATCAAGGCCGCATCCCTCTTCGTATACCCCCAACCGGGTCTGATATTCGGGCACTTGCGAGTCCGGATTGTCGCGGAAGAATTCGGGAAAGACGATCTTGTCTGACCAGGCACAGCCGACGGGAAAGGTGTCTCCCACCACCGCCCACTGGGGCTCCCCCCAAAGGCACAAAATCTTACCCAGGTCGTGCACCAGGCCCGTCAGAATAAACCAGCGCGGGCGCCCGTCGCGACGGCACGCCTCGGCCGTCTGGAGGAGATGTTCGATTTGCGAAAGATCCGTGTCGGGGTCGCTGTCGTCCACGAGTTGATTCAGATACTCCATCGCTTCCCAAACGCCCATCCGGCGGTGGTTGAGGCCCAGGTACTCCCGCTTCTTCTGTTTTACGAAATCCCGCGTCTGATACGTGTGATTGAGTCGATAAAACTCTTTCACCGTTGGCCGCGCCTCGGCTCGATAGTTGCGAAATTCTTCTTTCTTCTTGTGAGGATTCGCGGCGGTCAACCGTTCCGCCTCCTCTCGACCGGCGGTCTCAGGGTATCGCCGTTTTAGAAAATCTTCCCACTCATCCAGGCTCTTGAGCGGGGTTTGAGCGGCTGGGTCGTGCAGAATGTTTTCAGCCATGACGGGTCTCCTCCCGGCCACCATACCACCGGTTGAGCCGGCTTTCAAATGCGAATCCGCAGACCTACCGGCCCACCGGACGTTCGGAAAGCGGCGGCTTGGGTATTCCGCCGCTGGGTTTCTTCAGGGTGACGTCGTCGAAAAGCAGGTCCGGCACCGCCACCGAGATGACCGGACCGTTTCCCCACTGCGTGTTATACAGGGCGGCCTGGCTTGAAGCGGCGACGATGTCTTTGAAGGAGCCGGCGGTTAGGTCTTCCGTCTGCAGGCCGCGCACGAGCTCGCGGCGGCCGTCGGGAAACAGGCGATAAGCCTCGATGACCGTTCCAGCGCCGCCTAACGATGAGTTGGCCAGGCGTTCCACGACCAGGCCAAACGGCTGAGCGCGATCCTTGACCAGGCGGAGCAACCTCCGCCGCAGCGCCGGATTCGTCAGGCCCTTGTCGACGCTTACCAGCAGGTTGCTGGGCATCGCCCCCAAGCCGCGCCGATTGCCGCCAACCGGCACCACGCCGGAAACCGGATCGTGTGTCGAAAGGAGCGTCTTCAGCATCCCATTCTCCACCAACAGCTTCCGCCGGGCCGGCACCCCATCATCATCCACCGCGAACGAGGCGACCAGCGGCGCGTTGCCGTAGCCACTCGCCGTCGGATCGTCAGCAACGCTCAGAAAGTCGGGCAACACGCGACCTCCCAGCTTATCTTGAAAGGAGTTTTTGACGCGGGAGTAATAGGTCTCGAACTGCGGGTTATCGGAAACTGGACGGTGCATGGCGATCAGATGCGGCGCGAAGACCTGGGCGAACAGTTCGGCGGCGGCTTCGCCTTCAAAAAGCACGGGCCCGTTATATCGGTCCAGAAGGGGCGCATTGCGCAATTTCAATAAGCGTTCGCCCATCGCCTCGACCTGCGCGCTCAGATCGCCCGCGGCGGGCATCTCCTCCCACCGGGGCGCGTAAGCCCGAACGCTATCGTTCAGCGGCCTGCCATCCACCGCTTGCGTGTTGGCGACCACGTTCACCAAGGCTACGGCCGCATTGCGGGTATATTCGGTGCCTTCGCTGTTGAGGTACCGGGTGTAGAGCCGGCTTGCCTGCGCGACGGCCATTTCGGAGTAGATGTCCGGCGTGTTCTTCAGCACGCCGGACAGCCATGCGGCCAGCTTCTCGGCGGCGGTAAGGTCCAGCGGCGCGGAGGCTTCCGGCTCGTGATGCTGGCTAGGCGGCACGGGCGCGAAATCGGGAACATCTTCGGTGGCGGTCTGGTTCTGGAGCACGGCGCGTTTCCGCGCCAGATCCTCGAGCGCCCTCTTGTAAGCTGAGTCCGTGGCCAGCCAGAGCTGCCGGCGGAGGCCGAGATAGTCGTCATCGAGCGGGAGCTGAACCGCGCCGATGAGGCGGAAGGGAATGGTGACGAAATTCGTATTGTCAAGTTTCGGGCTTCCCACCCGGACCTCGACCGTCAGCATTCGCATGCGGAAGCGATTGCTTCCGAGCAGCGCCCCGAAGTCCGCCGAGGCGGTGACCAGCGTGAGGTCTTCGGCGCGATAGGCGATGAAATAGGGCTTCTCGAGATTTTTCAGTTGAAGCTGGCACATGGAACGCCCGAGCTCGTCCCGTATGGCGCGCAAAACCACGTCCTCAGCGCCCCAAGCCGCCGTAGCCGTTAGCACCCGAACGGCGACCGCACTCCCGAGGGCGATTGCAATTAGGACTCGTGCCATCAGTTCGCGCTTCTTCCCGCCTCGACCGGCGGCAGAATGGGGGGCCGCTCCTCAGACTTGGACTTCTTTTGCACCTCGATTTGGGCGATGAGCACCGCGGGAGCCGAGGCCGAAACCGGCACCAGCCCGGATTCGGCCCCACAGATGCCATTAAACGTGGCCATCGCGTCGTCTCCGGCGATGATCCTGCTGAAGGTCGTCAGGGGCGTACCAATCAGATCCACGCCCCGCACCAATTGCTCGCGCCCGTCGGGATAGACCTTATAGACCATGACCGGCAACACGTTGAAAGCGTTCGGCAACGTTCGGCCCGTCAGCGTAAAGCCGCCCTGAATGTCATCAAAGTAAAGCCCGAATGGCTTGCCGGCTTGCCGGATCTCGTCGATGAGCATCTTCTTGAGCTCGGCTGGAGTTACCGGGTGGGCCACCTCGACAATCAGGTTCGACTGGCGGGCCACGGGCATAAAGCCTTGTTGGCGGCGTCCGTGGCCGTTGGAGACCGGAAAGCCCTCGACGGGCATCCGTGACATCAAGAAATTCCTGAAAATGCCGCGATCGATCACCGTCACGCGCCGCGCCGTCAAGCCCTCGTTGTCGATCACGTAGGCTCCAGCCAGATCAGTGTCTCCCAGCCGGCGCCGCGTGGGATCGGAGTACACCGAAAAGCCCGCCGGCAACACCATCTGGCCCACCTTCTTTTTGAAGGTCTGGCCTTCCTCGGCTTCCTTTTGCCGATATCCTTCGACGCGGTGTCCCAAGACCTCGTGAAAGAACACGCCCGCGGCCCGCCCGGAGAGGATCGCTGGCCCCGTGTAAGGATCAACGATGGGCGCCACGCGCAAGGCTTCGAGATCGGCGATCATCTGTTTAACCTTCGCCAAAACCACGCTGTCGCTCGGCAGGCCTTCCGGCGTAAACGAAAAGAACGACTCCTAGCGCGGCAGTTCCATCCCGTTGTCCGCCTTGGTCGTGGCCTCGATGAAGAGCCGGTAGTAGGGCTCCGACACCTGAAACTCGGAGCCGTCGCTGGCCGCGTACCAGCGGGTCTCGACGTCGGCGGTGAGGGTCGCCTGCGCCTGGTAGATGTCACCATGCGTGGAGAAGGGAGCCGTGTAGGCCCGGACTTTCCGTTCCCAAGCCGCCCGGTCCACCGACAGGGCGGTTAAAGGTCCGATGGAGTGGACGGGGGGTTCTCGTGAAAAATCATCCGATTGATCTTCCTGCTGCACCGCCACGCTGACGTCGGTTTTTTACCTTGGTCAGCTACTCGACGGCGGTCTTATACCGCTGGTCTGTGTCGTACCACAGGATGCTGCGAACCGCTTCCGGGTCGTCGGTCACCGGAATCTGAGGAAAAGCCAAGGAATCGACGTAGCTGACGCCCGGGCCGCCCAGGCGAATCGGGCGGGTGTTATCGAGGTGATAGTCTCCGACACGCAGATTAATATCCAGCTGCCGCGTGTGGGACTCGGTGCTGGAATTGAGGTCGCCGAACGACCCGACAACAAACACCGCCTGGTCGTCGGTGATTTCGTAGCTTAGGAAGTAGGGGGGAACCGGTTGCGACTTGAGCGTGGCGAGCGAGCGCAGGAGCTCTTCTCTCATGGCGGCGAGCAGGGGCGACGGAGTCGCCACCTGGCCGCTCGTCGGGAGTGGCACGGCGAGCATCAATGTGAGAGAGAAGAAAAGAACCCGCGAGCCCGGTTTCACTCACCGCCCCAAAAGCGCCCTCATGGTAAGCCCTCCGGCCGGCAGCGTCAAGGGTTTTCTCCACTTCGACTCTTCGCCGCGCCGGGCCGGCGCGGCCGCCCGGCGAGTTACTTCAAATTTTCGGAAATGAGGTACTCCATCAGCACCAAGTCGTGCCAGGTGTTGTTCAGCTTCCCGTGCTTTTCATGGACGCCAACCTCCCTCCAGCCGGTAACCTGGCACAGCTTGCGAGCGGGTTCGTTGGCGGCAATGGCGCGACCGATCAGTTTGTAATAGCCCTTCTCGCGGGCGGCCTTCTGCATTCCTTTCATCAGTTCCTGCCCCACGCCGTGACCGCGCAGGCTGCGGTCAATGTAGATGGACAGTTCGGCGATCCCGCTGTAGCAGGCGCGGGGGCTGTAAGGGGTGAGAGACGCCCAGCCCATCAACGTATGCTTAACCTCGGCGACGAGCACGGGATATTTGTCAGGCCGGGCGATCAGCCACAGATAGCGCTCCTCGGGGGTGACGTACGCATTCTCGAAGGTCGCCACACGGTCCTGCACGCCCTGGTTATAGATGCGGGCGATCTCTTTCGCGTCGTCCACCCGCGCGGGACGCACCTTGAGGGGTTCAGTCCATTCGGTCATAGTTCACCTTTCGCACCACGTTAAGGATCGAGCGCCGTCGGAGTCAAGCGGCGATTGTATCAAAGCCGGAGCCTGCTCGCAGAGGCTGCCGATCCGCGAGGTGGAGCGGCGGCCGGCTCGGCCGGCGGCAACCGAAAGCGCGCTATGATGAGTCAGGAGCTCCACGCTCGTCGCGGCGGACCGCCGATGTCGCTTCGTGGTGTGAAGCTCTTCGGCGGTTTCTGCCGATATCTTACGGTGATGGACGCGATGGTGGGGCCAGCTCGGGATCGAGCCCGGCAGCCTGATCAGCACGGCCGGCAGGATCAGCGCCGATGGGAAAGCTGGGACGGCTGGCTGCGGGACCGGTGCTTTTGGGTTCAGGCCGGGCTGTGGCTCTTCGCCTTCATCCTTTACGCTCACGCCCTGGCCAACGGTTTCGTGTCGGACGACGACGAACAGATTATCCAGAATCCCCTGGTGCGCAACGCCCATCTGTGGCCCCGCCTCTTCACCGGCGGCGTCTGGTCGTTCCAAGGAAAGTCATTTACGAATTTTTATCGACCGCTGCACATGGCGTCGCACTGGTTGGTCTTTCGCCTTGCCGGTCCCAACCCCGCCGCGTTTCACCTCTACCAGTTGATTCTTTTCGCGGCCACCGGCTGTCTGGTCTATCGCATCGGCTGGCTGATCCTGAACAGCGATCTCGCCGCCCTCGCCGGAACCTTGCTGTGGATGGCTCACCCCCAGAAGGTGGAAGCCGTGGGGTGGATTGCGGCCACGCCCGACGTCGGCATGGGCTTCTTTTACGCGCTGGCCTTCTGGTGGTTTCTCCAGGCTGAGAATCGCCCCGAGCGGCGCCTCAAGGACTATGCCTGGAGCGCCATCGCTTATTTCCCAGCCCTCTTCTTCAAAGAAATGGCGCTGAGCTTCCCCTTGATGATTCTCGCTTATTGGTTTTTCATCTCCCGGCGGCCGGCCAGGGGGCGCGCGGCGATTGGCTGGCTTTTCTCCGCCATCGCGACCGGCGTGTATCTGGTCGTCCGGCGCGCCGCGCTCGGTCATCTGACCCAGCGCAGTCTTCTCTCGGAGGTTTCCGGCCGGCTCGCCGCCGCCGCCGTGGGTCTTCTCGGCCAGCACGCCAAGCTCTTCCTGTGGCCGGCTCATCTCAGCGTCTATCGGGCTTTCGAGTTGCGCTCCGCCCTGGTTTCGCCTTGGCCTTGGCTCGCGCTGGGAGTGCTGGCGGCCGCGCTCCTGAAGCGGAAGAGCGACCCGGGGACAGCGTTTCTGATCAGCTGGTGGTTCGTCGCGCTTTTACCGTGCCTCGATGTTCGCCAGCTCAGCGTGCCGTTTTGCGCCGACCGCTTTTCTTACCTCCCTTCCGTCGGGCCATGCATGGCCATCGCCGGGTTGCTACTGAGGGGCCTCCCCACCCGGTTACCGGCCGCCGCTCGGTCCACGGCGGCGCTCCCCGCCCTGGCCGCGCTGTTCGGCTCTTGGATCTTCGTGACGATCCGTACCATCCCCAACTGGCGAGACAACGAGGTCTTGATGCAAGAGGGATTGAAGCAGGCCCCCAGCGATCCGTTCGTCCACGTCGCCAAGGCCATCGAGCTGCGCTATCGTGACGACGACCTGGTGGGAGCGCGTCGCGAGTATGAAGAGGCGCTGCGACTTAACCGCTCGAGTTGGCGCCCGGACCCCCGCGTCACCGTCGAGTCTTATATCGGTCTGGGAGCTATTGCCCAGCAAGAAGGGCGTCTCGACGAGGCGCTGTCCTACTACCACAACGCCTTGCGCCTTTCTTCGGGCTCGAACCGGACCTACGACGCCTTGGGCGCCGTCTACTTTCCGCGCGGCGAGTACGCCCGAGCCGCCGAGTACTTTGCCGGTGCCGCGCGGGCGAATCCGGACGACCCCGGCTCGCGCTTCTATCTCGGCATGTGCTGGATGAAGCTGGGCAGGTACCGCGCCGCCGCGGAGCAATTCCGAGCCGCCGCGGCCATCGATCCTTCATATTGGCAGGCCTACGAAGCGGAGGCTCAGGCCTGGCTGGCCGCCGGTGATCCGAAGGCCGCTGCGGAGGCTCGCCGCCTGGCCGCGCCCCAGCCTTAGAAGCCTATAGCCGCTTCGCCATGACCCAGGCGGCCGCCCGGTTGGCGTAGTATTCTTCGATTCTTTTCACCTTCTGGTATCCTCGCTTTCGGTAGAAGGCTTGCGCGGCCAGATTATCCTCGGCGGTTTCGAGGTAGATCAGCTCGGCTCCTGCGCCGCGCACCCAGGCCTCGGCGGCGTCCATCAAGGCGGTGCCGACAGCACGCCGGCGCCAGGCTTCGGCCACATCGAGGGTGACAATATGCCCCGCCTTGGATGGCTGCCGGAAGGCGATCAGAAAGCCGACGAGCTGGCCGTCAGCCTCGGCAACCCAGGTTCGGGAGCGCCGGTGGGCCACGAATTGCGCGATCTCGTCTCGCGAGTAGGAGACGCCGGGTGGGAAGCAGGATTGGTCAAGTTGATAAAGGGCTTCGAGGTCGGAAGGTTGATAGAGTCGGACCCGCATGAACTGAAAATACATTCCCAAGGCGCAAGTCGGGCGCGGTTCAGTTTACCCTGATCGGGAGGCTCGCCGGCGCCGGGCTGGGTTCGACACGACGGCACCCCGGAAGCGGATGGCCCAGCCGCACGTCAGCCGAACGCGCGGCGAAACCACGGTTTCCGCCTCGGGGCCGGGGCCGGAATCTTGAGGCCGGACAAGAGCGCCTCCACTTCCGGTGCCGGAAGCCCGGAGGCCTCGCGGCGAAAAAGACCGACTTCCCGAAGGGCCGTCCATGCCTCGAGGCAGCTCAGACACTGCACGATATGGTGCTCGGTGGGCTCCTTTTCGTACCATGTGGTTTGGCCGTCCTGGATCCGGATAAATTGCCGCACCGGAGCGCAGCCCTCGCTCCTGGAAGCCCAGGCCTGCCTCAGCACTTTCATCCAGCCTGACGGCCAGATGCTGCGGTCGATCTGGCGCGATAAAGCGATCGAATAGTCGGCCTGCAGGCGCTCGATGCCTTGCCGCGCCACGCCCGGGCTAATCCGCAGCAGCTTCTCGATCGTGGCGTCGGAATAGCCGGCGAGCTTGAAAAAGACGATCTCTTGCTGCAGCAGAGGAACACCGGCCAGCAGGGCTTTCAGTCTCTCGGACGTGGGCGGTTCGGCGCGGGAGTCGTCCCATGCCGGATCGAGCGCGGCGCAGCCCTGCTCCAGCAAGAACCTTCTGAGATCTATCAGAAACTCGCGTTCGGCCTGGTGCTCGAACCCTCTCAAGCGCTGGCAATCGTCAGCGGCGAGCGCTCCCAGGACGTCACGCCAGAATACCTCCCGGCGTACGCCGCGGCCGCCTCCGGGGTCCAGATAGACGTCGATCACGCGAAAGGCCACCGGCGTATACTGAATGATAAACCAACGCCAAGCCTCCGCCTGTCCGTTTTCGCAACCGGCGATGATCTGATGGAAGGTTGGTATACGAGCCATACCGGACGGGGATTGACGCGCGCCTGCTCCCAGCGGCCCGGCGGTGATGCCCGCTTGCCGGTTGGTCGCAGACACGAAATCGCGGGCGGAGCGCCGCAGTCCCGGGGCGGCCGGCAAGCCTAAACCGACGAGGGCGGCTACCTCGCCTCGGCCTCTCGGATGCTCGCTCTCAAATCGGCAACCACAGCCGCCGCCGTGTCCTCGAGCGCCTTGGCCAGCGTCGGAGGCCGGTACGGCCGCCGCACAACATCTTGCCAGATGGACTCGCCATTGCGACCCATCAGAAACACTTCTGAATGTACGTGTCGCAACCGCGCCGAGTCCAGGCACGTTCCCCGCAGAATCGCATCCGCCTCCTTGGCGCTGGCGACGATCCGGAACGGGCCTTCTTTGGCAATGTCATCGGCCAGCTTTTCGTTCAGGTTATCGTCGATCGGCTCGATGTAAATCGTATGGATACGGAGGAGCTTGCGGGGGTCGGTGGTGTTGTAGGTATGAGGACCCTTGAGCGACGGCGCCGTACCCAGCGTCGGACGCTGGGTGTCATCCGGGTTTTTGCCGAGTGTGGGCGGCTTCTGTTGCTGGTCTGAGGCGGGCGGTGACTGCGGCTGGGACTGATCGTGGTGATCCTGCCCGGCCCGTGCGACTCCGCACGCCACCAGGACCGCCAGCACGGCCAAGGAGAGTCTTTTCATGGCCGACCTCCTCAATCAATCGGCCTTAGTGTACCAGAAACTATCCCCGGGGGAATCACCGTCCCGGAAGGCCGCCGGAATGACTGCCGGCGGGATCGCTTGGCTTGACTTCGCGTGGGGCCCTGGCTACATTCGAACCAGGCGAGGCCTGTGGTGTCGAAAGGCCGGCCCGCGCGAAGGCCCATGAGCTGATGCAGAGTTTCCTCAAGCGCAAGGTGCTCGCCGTTCAAGACTTCGTTTATCTTTTCGCTTATTCTTTCCGCAATCTTGTCAGCCCACCGCGCTACTACGCGGACATGCTGGTGCAAATGGACGTGATCGGAGTCGGGTCGCTGCCGATTGTGCTGCTGACCGGGTTTTTTACCGGCGCCGTCCTGGCCTTGCAAAGCTACCGCTCGCTCGCCCGCTTCGGAGAGGTCGCCCTTACCGGCCAAGTCGTGGCTTTATCGGTGGTGCTCGAGCTCGGGCCCGTGCTGACGGCTATCGTCGTGGCGGGGCGGAACAGCTCCGGGATTGCCTCCGAAATCGGCTCCATGCTCGTCAGCGAGCAAATCGATGCCCTGCGAGCCATGGGAACCGATCCGCAGCGCAAGCTGGTGGCTCCGCGATTTTTCGCCACTTTGCTGACCCTCCCGCTGCTGACCGTGCTGGCCGACTTCATCGCCCTGCTCGGGGGATATCTGATCGCCTTCAGCACGGCGCACCTGTCGAGCAAAGAATACTGGGTGCCCGCGTATCAGTCGCTGGGTCCGCACGACGTGGTCCAGGGGCTTTTGAAACCCTTTGTGTTTGCCGTCATTATTTCGCTGGTAGGATGTTATTTCGGCCTGAGGACCACCGGGGGAACGGAAGGAGTGGGCCGGGCGACGACCGAAGCCGTGGTGGTGGCGGTGGTGCTGATCTTCGTCTTAGACTTCTTCATCACCCGCTTCCTGATTGGAATCGGCTTCGCCTAATGATGGTGCCCCCGGCCGAGGAACCATTCTCGAAGCGCGACCAGATGAGCACCCCGGCTATTGAAATGCGCCACGTCTCGCTGGCCTTTGACGAAAAGCCGGTCATTGACGACGTCTCGTTTCAGGTTCCCCCCGGCGGCACCCTGATTCTGCTGGGTGCGACGGGCTCGGGCAAATCCCTCCTGCTGAAGCTGATTCTGGGGCTCCTCAAGCCCGACCGCGGAGAAATCCTGATTGAGGGTCAAGATATCGTTCCCCTGCCGGAGACGGCGCTGAACGCCATTCGCAAGCGCATGGGCATCGTCTTCCAGGAGGGCGCGCTGTTTGACTCTTTACCGGTCTACGAAAACGTCTCCTACCGGCTGCGGGAGGACGGCGAACGCGACGAGGCCAAGATCGAAGCCAGGGTGCGGGAAGTGCTCGGTTTTGTGGAGATGGAACACGCCATCGATAAAATGCCCGCCGAGCTTTCCGGCGGCATGCGCCGCCGGGTTGCCATCGCCCGCGCCATCGCCAGCGCGCCTTCCATCATGCTGTACGACTCGCCCACCGCCGGCCTCGATCCGATCACGGCGCAGACCATCAACGTGCTGATCATCAAGCTGCGTGACCTTCAGGGCGTAACCTCGGTCGTCGTCACCCACCGGCTGCAAGATACGGTAGTGCTGACCAACTTCGTCTATTCGGCGGAAAGAAAAGCATTGGTTCCGGCTTTCACCGATGGAGGGCCGCGCCGCCGCGGTCCCGTCCTTTTTCAGATTATGCGCGAGGGCCGGGTTGCCTTCCAGGGGACGCAGGAGGAGCTGGCGCGGGCCGCGGACCCTTCTCTGCAGCGATTCGTGGCGTGAATACCGACGGCGGATAGCGGGCCGGGCGATTGACGCGGCCGGAGGGGAACCGGCATAATGGGATTTTACAGGATGGGAATGCTCCATGTCGGAGGCCCCGCAACGATTGCTTCAGGCCCCGGTGCTCGTGCTCAACGCGTCGTACGAGCCGATTAATATCACGCCCGTCCGCCGCGCCGTCGTCCTGCTCTTCAAGGGCGTGGCGACCACCGAAGAGGAAGATGGCGCTCACCTTCATTCCGCTCACCTCTCGTTTCGGGTTCCCTCGGTGATCCGTTTACGGGAGTTCCGGCACATTCCTTTCCAGACTCGCGCCTTGTCGCGGAAGAACATCCTCCTGCGTGACCGCTATACGTGCCAGTACTGCCGCCACGTTCTCCCGGCTTCCGATCTCACCCTGGATCACGTGGTGCCGCGCTCGCGCGGCGGCCGCACCGACTGGGATAACCTCGTCGCTTGCTGCCACCGCTGCAATACCCTGAAAGGCGACCGCTTGCCGGAAGAGGCGGGACTGCGGCTGCTCAAGCCCCCCCGGCCCTTCACCCTCCATACCAGCCGCCAGCTCATGCGGATGATGGGCAAGTCCGACGAGCGCTGGCGCAAATACCTGTTTTATTGATGAAGGCCGGCGCCGCGCCGGGAGTGATCCCGAACCGGCGGGGAGGGAATGGACGCGCGGCCCTAGACGGCTTCCGCTTTCCACTTGCGCCGCAAAGCCTGGTGGAGTCGCTCGCGGACTCCGGCCGGCAGCGGAAAGAGCTTGCCGTCACAGTAGAGCTCGATCGTTTTGCGCGTCGTATCCAGCACGACCTCGCACTTGCGGCATAACTTCAGATGCGCTTCCAGTTCCTGCCGGAGATCGTCGCCGAGCTCCCCGTCCAGATAGTTGGAAATCTCGCGGAAGGCTTCTTTACACGTCACCGTTCGGACCTCGTTTGAAAATCCTGCTGAGCTGTTCCCGCAGGTGAAGACGCGCTCGGAAGAGCCGGGCCTTCACGGCCGGGATCGACAGCCCCAGCATCTCCGCCGTCTCGGCCGTCGAGAGGCCCTCCACGTCTCTCAGGAAGAAGACGGAACGAAAGGTGGGCGGCAACGACTGCGCGGCGCTGCGAAGGATTTGGCGCACTTCCTCCTGCGCCAGGAGCTGTTCGGGATCCGGCCGCCAGTCCGTGAATTCGCGCGGCGTCACCTCCCCATCTTCGTTCACCAAGTCTTCCATCGGCACGGACTTGTCCGACCGCCGCTTGCGGAGCTTCATCAGTCCTTCATTAACGGCGATCCGGACGATCCAGGTGTAAAAGCGGGAGTCCTCGCGGAAGCGGGGGAGGTTTTCAAAAGCCTTTAGGAACGTCTCTTGGAGCACGTCTTCGGCATCTTCGGCGTTGCCGGTGATGTTGAGCGCCAAGCGGTATATTTTCTGCTCATAACGATTGACGAGTTCTTCGAACGCCTCGTAACTGCCGGCCTTGGCCCGGGCCACCAAAACGGACTCGTCAGGCGCGGCCGCCGCCCGGGTGGCGGTCTGAGGACTGCTGCGAACCTTCGGAGCGACGTTTTCAGCTTTCACGAAGAGGCCGGTTGGGCGACAGATCGCACCTCTGGTCCCAGGCAGCGGAGGCCGGGGAGCCGCGCGGCTCAACATCAACCCTTCCATAGCCGATTCGATGCCAGGGACGCGTCTACGTTACACCGATACCGGCGAGGAGCGCAAGCGAGACGGGACGGCCCGCCTCCGGCCGGCGGGGTGGCGGAGGCCGGGCGCCGCCACGTAAAAATGCTCTTGCGCTTCGCCTTTTGTTCGCCTATGGTAGATACTGCCGCGACCGATATCCCCGGGTAGCTCCAGCCGCCGGGCAACGGGAGGGATCACCATGGCGCTGACCAAACGCCAGAAGCAAGTGCTCGATTACCTGGTGGAATTCATCAACCGACACGGCTATTCGCCGAGCTTTGAAGAGATGGGCCGGTTGCTTCGCCTCTCGTCCGTGGCGACGGTCCATAAGCACATCACGAATCTGGAGAAGAAGGGCTTCATTCGGCGCGGCCACAACCGCAGCCGATCGATCGACGTCGTGGCCGTCCCGGGCTCGGTGCCGTTCGCGAGGACGGCCCGCCGCAACCTGCGTCCAACGTCCGCCTCACCGGGAGGCGGCCGCCGCCCGCCGGAAGCCGGCTCCCTCGCGCCCTCGCTGGCGCCGCTCGAGTTTCCCCTTCTCGGGCGGATCGCCGCCGGACGTCCCGTCGAAGCCATTCCAGACCCGGAGACCTTGTCGCTGGCTGACTTGACCCGCGCCAAGAGCCACATCTTCGTCCTGCGCGTCAAAGGCGACTCGATGATTGACGATCACATCTGCGACGGCGACTACATCCTGGTGGAAGGCGCCAGCACGGCGGAAAACGGCGAGATCGTGGTGGCCCTGATCGAGGGCACCGACGCGACCCTCAAGCGATTCTTCCGCGAACCCGGCGGCCGCGTCCGGCTCCAGCCGGCCAATGCGCAAATGGATCCGATCACCCTGCCGGCGCGCGACGTGAAAATTCAGGGCCGGGTGATCGGGGTGTTGCGGAAGTATTGACGAAGGACGGGGGCCGCTCCCGCCGGCGTCCTCACAGGTTGGCCCGCTTCATTTCCTCCATCAAATAGTCGCAAGAGCGGACGCAGAGCGCCATGATGGTGAGGGTCGGGTTCTGGCAGGCGCTCGAAGGGAATCCCGAGCCGTCCATGACAAACAGGTTCTTGATGTCGTGGGTCTGCTGAAACGGATTTAGCACCGAGGTTTTGGGATTCCCGCCCATGCGGGCAATGCCGACCTCGTGGATGCCGCGACCCGGCTCGCGGTTGTGCACGGTAAAGGGCGAGATGTTCTTCGCTCCGGCGGCCTCCAGCATTTCCGAAGCCGACACAGCCATGTCGTCGATCATGGCGTGTTCGTTCTCCCCAAACTTCATATGGATGCGCAGCACCGGAATGCCGTAGGCATCGACGACGTTCGGATCGATCTCCACGTAGTTCTCCCAGCGCGCCAGACACTCGCCGAAGCCCCCCAGCCCGAGCACGGGCACGCCCTCGAAGACCGCCCGCTTGAAGGCTTCGCCGAAGCCGGTGGCGTGAAAGTTGAAATTGAGCGAGCTGCCGCCCTGAAAACCGTAACCGCGCAGAAAATTTTTCCAGCGCGGCCCGGTGGTTCGGTTGCGGAAGCGGATTACGTAGATGCCGTCCGGCCGGTTGGGGCCGTCGGCGTTCGGCCGGGCGGCGAATTGGGGGAACTCGCCTCGCGCGCCGCCGCCCACCCAGATGTGGTCCATCAAGTAGTGGCCCAGCGCGCCGCTCGAGTTGGCGAGACCGTTCGGGTATTGCGGGTTGGCGGAGTTCAGCAGAATGCGGACCGACTCGAGCGATTGCGCGCACAGCAGCACCACGCGACCCCGCACTTCGCCAAGCTGCCGCGTGGCGCGGTCCACGTAGAGCACGCCGCGGGCCCGGTTGCGCTCGGCATCCATCAGCACCTGGTAGGCCATGGCGTTGGTGATGTGGGTCAGGTTGCCGGTCTTCGCGGCGTCGGCCACGGTGGTGAAGGCGGAGTTGAAATAGGAATGCGTGACGCAGCCCCGTTCGCAGGGGCCGCAATAATGGCACGGCGCGCGGCCGTGGGTGGGGCGGGTGAGGTTGGCCGAGCGGCCGAGCGTCACGGTCCAGCCGAGCTTGTCTTTGACGCGACGGCGAAACAGCGTCTCCGCGCACGTCAGGCCCATCGGCGGCTGGAACCGGCCGTCAGGCAGTTCCGGCACGCCCTCGGCCATTCCCGTTACCCCCACGTATTCCTCCACCAGGTCGTAGTAAGGCTCCAGGTCTTTGTAGCTGATCGGCCAGTCGACCCCGTAACCGTCCCGCGACGCCGCCTTGAAATCGAGGTCGCTGAAGCGATAACTCTGGCGCCCCCACACCATCGTCCGCCCCCCGGTGACCCGCAGGCGGCCCACCCAGGTAAACGGCATGCCTTCCGGCGTGGTGTACGGCTCTTCGAGGTCGTTGGCGAACCAGTGGTAATTGAATTCGTTGCAGAAGAGTTTCTGAATGGGGCGCGTTCGCTCGATCACGTGCGGAGCGCGGTCGCGATAGGGGAGCTGGAACGCCGGCCGGTGCTCGCTGTACTCGCTTTCCGGCACCGGCCGCCCGCAGTCGATCAGGGCCACCTTGATGCCGGCTTCCGTTAAACGTTTGCAGGCCCATCCGCCCGAGGCTCCCGAGCCCACCACAATCACGTCGAACCGCGTCTTCGAATAATCCATGGACCGTCCTCACCCCTGGGAATCGGCCATGATGCTAACAAGCGCGGCAGCGAGAGTCAACGAGGCAAGCGCGGGGGTTCGCCCCGCTATCCGGCGGGCGGCGATCGGAGCTACAATGCCGGATGTGGTGGGCGCACACAATGCCGGCGAACGGGGGAACCCGCCCCACCGCGTGGTCATCGTCGGGGGCGGGTTTGGCGGTTTGAACGCCGCGCAATCGTTAAAAGACGCGCCCGTCGAGGTGACTCTGATCGACCGACGGAACTTTCACCTGTTCCAGCCGCTGCTCTATCAGGTGGCCACCGGAAGCCTGTCGCCCGCTAATATCGCCGCGCCGCTGCGCGGGATCTTGAAAGGGCAGAAGAACACGCGGGTGATTCTGGCCGAGGCCACCGACATCGACGCGCGGAAGCGCCGCGTGATTCTGAGCGATGGAGAAGCGCCCTACGACACGCTGATCGTGGCCACCGGCTCGAGCCACCACTATTTCGGTCACGAGGAGTGGCGGCCGGCGGCGCCCGGCTTGAAGACAATTGAAGACGCTACCGCCATGCGCCGCCGCATCTTTTTGGCGTTCGAAGCCGCGGAACGCGAGACGGACGGCGAGCGCCTGCGGGAGTGGCTCACCTTCGTGATCGTCGGGGCGGGACCGACGGGCGTGGAACTGGCCGGGGCGCTGAGCGAAATCGCCCGCGACACGCTCCGGCATGAGTTCCGGCGCATCAATCCGGCGGCGGCGCGCATCGTGCTGGTGGAGGGCGCCGACCGGGTGCTGCCTGCCTACCCGCCGTGCTTGTCGGCGAAGGCCCGGGCGAAGCTTGAAGGTCTGGGCGTCACGGTCAAAACCGGCACGGTCATGACCGACATTCGAGCCGACTCGGTTAGGGTGCGCTCAGGCGATCAGGCCGAAGCGATTGCGGCGCGCACGGTCTTATGGGCCGCCGGGGTGGAAGGGTCGCCGCTCGGGCGGGCGCTGGCTCGAGCCACGGGAGCGGAGCTCGATCGCTCGGCACGGATCCGCGTGGAACCCAATTTATCGGTGCGGGGTTTTCCGGAAATCTTGGTGATCGGCGACTTGGCGAATTGCAGCCCTCCGGCCAGCCAGCCACTTCCTGGCGTCGCCCAGGTGGCGATTCAGCAAGGCCGCTACGCGGCGCGGCTGGTTCGGGCGCGGCTGCAAGGTCAAGGGCTCGAGCCGTTTCGCTACCGCAACCGCGGCAACCTGGCGGTGATCGGGCGGGCGGCCGCCGTCGCTGACCTGCCGGGGCTGCGCTTCAACGGCTATTTGGCCTGGCTGGCCTGGCTCTTCATCCACCTCATCAACATCGTGGAGTATCACAACCGCTTGCTGGTGCTGGTGCAGTGGGCGTGGAACTACTTCTCCTTTAACCGTGCGGCGCGGCTGATCACCGGCGACAATCCGCTGCCCTTCGGCGGATAAGGCGGGCGGGGGCGGACGCCGAAGCTGCCGCTTCGGCGCCCGCCCGAGCCGTCAGAAGAAGATTCGCAGGCCCAGCTCGATGACGCGCGGGTTGTTGTACTGGCCGGTCAACGTCCCGAAGTTGGCTGGATCCTGCAGATTCATGCCGGGATCGCCGTACTCCATGTGGTTCAAGGCGTTGAGGAACTGCGCGTACGCGGTAGCTCCCACGCGCTCAGTGATCTTGGTTTGTTTGGCGAGCGTAAAGTCAAGATTCCAGCGGCTCTGCCCGTGGTACGGTCCCAGGTCGTAGGCCGAGGTATCGAGACCGAGCAAGGCGGGCCGGTAACTGTTGTAAACGGCCGTCGGGTTGGCGAAGAGATTGCCACCCGTTCCCCCGCCACCCGGACAGGACGGATCGTTGTTGACGCCGACGTTGCAATCCGTCTTGACCGCCATGTGCGGCGAGTGGCCGAACGCCCCTGTGTTCTTCAAAGGCACGGCCCCGGCGCACCAACCGATGTTGCCTTCACCGAACTCCTGGCAAGAGCCCGTGTAGGTTTCGATGGGGATTCCGGTGGCCCAGGTGAAGAGGGGAGCAAACGACCAGCCGCCGATGACCCGATCTAGGACGCGGTTGGTGGTGGAGAATTTCTTGCCGCTCCCGAACGGCAGTTCGTAGTCTGCCAGGAGGTTAAGCACCCAGGTGCGATCCCAGGGAGCGGGTCCGTAATCGGTGTTGAGATTAAAGTTGTCATTGGGAGCCGCCTCGACGTACTCCTGGTTGATGCCGATCGTGTTCAGGCTGTGGGACCAGGTGAGGTTGCCGATCAGCGTCAGACCCTGTCCGGCGCGCTTCTGCAGACTGAGGATGCCCGCTTGATAGTTGGCGAAGCCGTTGGTGGTGGCCTGATTCAAGGCGGCGTAGTTCTGCAGAGTCTCAGGCAGAATCGCGCACCCCGCGCAGCCGGGGAAGTTCCAGTGGCCGTCCAAATCGGCGAAGACGGCATAGGCCGCCTCCGTCGTGATATTGCTGGTTCCGGCTGCCCCTTCGTTGGCCAGCACAGCGGCAGTGCAGTTGGGGAAGCCCGTGCAGTAGCTGCTGCCGCCCAAAGCGGTTTCAAAGAAGGGCTGGGGCGAGGCAGCGGTGCCCGCGTGATCGGCCTGCCACAGCGCGTAGTAAGCCTGGGCGAAGGTTTGGCCGCCGAGTTTCAGCATGTAGGGCACATTATTGGTGTCTGTGCCCAGGTACAGATGCCGGGCCCAGCGGCCGGTGTAACCGGCCTCCAGGATTATCTGTCCTGGCAGCTCGCGCTGGATACTCAGATCGATTTGATCGTCGCTGCCCGGCCGGTATTGGTTGTCAAGTCCGAACAGCACGCTGGCCGCCGGAGAGTTGACCCCCGGCTCGGCGGGTATCGGGAGGGTTGGGGAAACTGCCGGGAATGGCGCCGTCAGTCCGTCCACCCCGATACGGAAGCCGTTGGTGGGGTCGGTGCCGTTGTTGCCATGGCACTGACCATCGATACCGGCGCCGCGGCACCGGACGGGTTGGCCAAAGCCGTAACCGAGCAGAGGCGTGAGCACCAAGTTCACCGCATTGGCGCGGTCGTAGATGCGGCCGTAGCCGCCCCGGATAACGCTCTTCTTGTTTCCTAAAAGCTTCCCCAGGACTCCGGAGTCGAAGCTGGGGTTCCAGGCGATCGATACGCGGGGGCTGAAGGCGCCGTAGAAGGGCTGGAACGGATACTTGGGGTGGCCACCGACGGCGCGGATCGGCTCGAAGCCGAGCACGGGATTGTAGACCTGACCCTTCAAGGCTGCCGCCCGCCGGTTGTCCATATAGGCGTTGAACCTCACGGGGTTACCGGCAGCGTCTGTCAGATAATCCTGGACCCCGTTCAGTTCGTAAGGGGGCATCTCCACGCCCCATTCCAGGCCGTAATTGACGGTCACGCTCGGCTTCACTTTGTAAGAGTCGGTGAAGTAGAGGCTGTAACCTACGGTGATGGAATGGTCTTCCAGGTAAGGGGCGCCGGTTAAATGAAAATCGTTTCCGCCGCGCACGAAGAGTTGCTGGGCTTGCCCGATGAAACCTAGCGTCTCGGCGTACAGTGCATTCCACGAACCCAGACGGTTCGTGGGAATGCAGTTGGTGGTAAGCGTGGCGGAGCAGTGGGGCGGCTGAAAGTCGGCGGTCATTTTCAGGCCCGAGCCTTTGTTAATCTGATAGACCAACTGGGTGAGCGAGCCGGTGACGTTGTCGGGCCGGACGTGGTTGTCCCACCAATGAAAGGCGCTGCCACCGAGCTGGAACAGGTGGTTGCCTTTCAGCCAAGTGACGGAATCGGCGTAAGTCCAGTCGTGACCGTTCCAGGTGCGGAAGCGGGCGTTCTGAGTGTCGAACGCCATCGGCGCTAGCGGATCGTTCGTCTCGCCGCCCACCTCGAGCCCGCCCGGAACGCCAAAAACCCCCGTCGGCACTCCGTAGCGGATCCAGTTCCAGTCGTCTCGTAAATAGCTGACATGAAATTCATTGGTGAGGGTGGGCGTGATGGTGCCCGTCAGGCCGGCGACGACGTACCGGGGTTGGGCGGGATTGGAGGAGTGAGAAGTCGGCACCCCCTTCTTGTCCCCTTTAATCAACCCGCCGATGTCCACCTGATTCGTCGACGGGTAGTCCAATCGATAGAACCGGTAGCTGCCCATGAAGCGCCATTTGGGCCCGAAATCGTGATCGAGTCTGGCCACAACGAAGTCATCGCGGATGGGAAGCTTCAAGGGGGCAAAATAGCCGCAGGTGTTAAGGTGGTCTCCGCCGCGCGCGCAATCGTTCGGCTCGGGCTCGTAAGTATTCCACAACTGACCGATAATCGGGTTGAGGCCGATGCCTCGCGGATCGCACGGCAGGTTGCCGGCCGGCCCGCATTGGGTCGAGGTCCTGAGGTTATACTGCACGATGTTGCCGGTGGCGTCGCGGAATTGCAGGATGCCTTGCCGCAACAGATCGCTCGGCACCGTCTTCTCGAACGTGCTGTTCGAGTAGGGGTAACGGCGGCCTTCGTAGTTGCCGTAAATGTAAGTGCGCCCCCCCAGAATCTGGCCGGGAAGCAGAGGTCCGCCCAGGCTGCCGCCGACGCGATTCTGGTGCTGTTTGACCTTGTGAGCGCCCCGAACATTGGCGTTCCAACCGGCGGCGTCCAGCCAGTCCGCTTGAAAGTAATCGTAAGCCGAGCCATGGAAGGTGTTGGTGCCGCGCTTGGTCACCAGCATCACTTCCGCGCCTGCCGAAGTGCTAAAGTCGGCGGTCTGGTTGTTGGTGGCGACTTTGAACTCTTCGATACTCTCCACCGGTGTGGGAATCGCTGCCTGCGGGCCGACGTAACCCCGGTTGCCCGCCACATAGTTGTTGTCACCTGCCAAGTCATCCGTGGCGTTGCCCCCGTCCAGCGTGAACGTATTCTGGTCGCTCATCGAGCCGGCCACTTGTCCGCCCGTTATATTGCCTTCGGCTCCCCCGAATGTAGGGATGGCGGTGGGTTGGAAAAGGATCAGGCTGGTGGCGTCGCGGTTTTGATTTGGAAGCGCCAGCAGAGTGTCACCGCCCACCGTGGTTCCCATGGTGGCGTTGAGTGTCTGCAGTTCCGCCCCCGGGGTCGCCGTCACTTCCACGGTCTGAGTGGCGGCGCCCACTTCCAAGGTCACGTTGAGCATGATTGAACCTCCCACGACGACCTTCTGATTAGTTACCAACCATTGCCGGAAGCCGCTTTTGGTGACTTTTACCTCGTAGGCGCCGGGCGGAAGATTGGTAAAGACAAAGCGGCCGGCCGAATTGGTCGGTTGCGAACGGTAGCTCTTCGTCGCGGTATCGGTGACCGTCACTTGGGCTCCCGCGATGACGGCCCCGCTCTGGTCCACCACCTGACCGGTGATGGTTCCGGTTGCATTGGCCTGCGCGAGAAGACGGGCCGGGGCGAGCCCCAGGATCAAAAGGGTGGCGGAGAGCAGCGACCCGTAGCCCCATGACCGGCCGGCCGGCGCGGTGCGACGCCGCAGGCGGGGCAAACTCGCGACCGAGCGCGAAAGAAGACACATGAACCCTGCGGAGTATCTCATCTGGATGGCCTCCTAACGAAAACTGAGAGATTCGCCGGAAAGGGAGTGATTTCACGGCCCGACGCGATATGGGAAGATACGGCAGCGTGGGCCGGGCGCCGACAAGAGGCAAGCGCGCCCGCCGGCGCCCGGCGAGTATCGAGCAAACGATCAGTGATCTGAGGTGATTGGCAAGTCGCCTTCACGGCCACCCTCCGGCCAGTGACCCGAAGCTCCAGCAACCGGCTTCAGAACCCGTCGTGCTTCGTCGTTCGGCGAGAGCTATAGCAAGGGGGGCGGGGGTTGTCAAGCGTTTTCTCAAGAGGATTTATTTAGTGGGAATATAAAAAGTGATAATGGACCGGCGGGATATCGATGACGGGCGCCGGTCCGCGTCCCCCGGCCGCGCGGGGCCGTCCGTCGAACCGTTTCGGCGGCCGGCGAAGCCTGAATCCGAAGCCACCCGGCGCGCCCGATAAGCATCGAAGGGAGCGTCGGGTGCGGGTCCACATTTCCGGACGTGGAGCAGAGGCGGGGGTGACCTTGACTTCTGAATGCGCCGAAATTAGAATCACCTCTCGAAGGTCCCGCAGTATGGCTGAACAAGTTCGCAGCGAGGCCGGGCCGGGGTCGCGGAGACGGGGCTACCGCCAGGTGCTGGCTTGCCTCCTCGTCGGAGTCAGCTCTCTGCTTGCCGGCCACCGGCTGGCCGCTTTTCCGGGCAAAAGAAAAAACGACGAACACAAACTGAGCCGAGAAGAGAAGCGCCGGCGCAAGGCGGCTCAGAAGGAGATGGAAAGCGCCTATCAGAACTGGCTCTCCGGTCCCGTCGGCTACATCATCACCCCGGAGGAGCGGGCGGCCTTTAAGAAGCTGGCCACCGACGACGAACGGGAGCAGTTCATCGAGGCGTTTTGGGAACGGCGCAACCCCAACCCTGGCAGCCCGGAGAACGAGTTTAAGGAGGAGTTTTACCGGCGCATCGCGTACGCCAACGAGCACTATAGCTCCGGCATACCGGGCTGGAAAACGGACCGCGGCCGCATCTACATCACCTGGGGTCCGCCCGACGAAGTGGACTCTCATCCGAGCGGGGGGACGTACGTCCGGCCGCCGGAAGAGGGCGGGGGCGAAACCGCCACCTATCCGTTTGAAGACTGGCGTTACCGCTATCTGGACGGCATTGGCACGAACGTGATACTGGAATTCGTGGATCCGACGATGACGGGCGAATATCACCTGACGATGGACCCGGGTGAGAAGGACGCCCTGCTCCACGTGCCGAACGCCGGACTGACGGAGCTCGAAGCCCTGGGCATGGCGTCGAAAGCGGACCGGTTTACCCGCACCGACGGCATGACGCTCGGCCGATCGCTCGGCGGCGAACCGGAGAGCATGGAAGAATTCACGCGCCTGGATCTATATGCCAAGATTTTCAAGCCGCCGGCCGTGAAGTTTAATGACTTGCGGGCCTCGGTGACCCACACCCTGACGGCCAACCTGCTGCCTTTCCGCGTGCGGACGGACTTCATCAAGATCACCGACGATAGCGTCCTGACGCCGATCACCATCCAGGTGGCGCGGAAGGACCTGCAATTTCAGAACAAGAACGGCGTGATGCACGCGGTGATCGATTTTTACGGGCAGATCAGCACGCTGAGCGGCCGGGTGGCGACGACCTTTGAAGATAGCGCCGTGCTGGACGTTCCCGAGCACGAATTCCAGAGCTATGTGAATGGGATGGCCGTCTACCAGAAGGCGGTGCCTCTGCGGCCGGGCCTGTATAAGCTGAGCGTGGTGGTCAAGGACGATACGAACGGCCGGGTGGGCACGACGGATATCGGGTTCACCGTACCGCACTTTGACGACGATCATCTCCAAAACAGCTCGCTGATCCTGGCCGATCTCATCCAGCAGCTCCCCACCAATCAGGTGGGCACCGGGCCGTTTGTGATCGGGGGAACGAAGGTGCGTCCGAGCGTGGGCGACTCCTTCCGCCGCGACCAGAACCTGGGCATCTATATGCAGATTTACAATTTGGGTGTGGACCCGAAGACCCACCGGCCCAACGCCGAGATCACTTACAACATCCTGAAAGACGGCAAGAGCATCTTCACGACCTCGGAAGAAGCGGCCAAGCTGCCGAACGCCTCCGAACAAGTGACCCTCGAGAAGCGAATGCCGCTTGAGCCGCTGCAGCCAGGGAAGTATACGGTGGAGATCAAAGTCACGGATAACATCAAGAAGCAAACCGTTTCTCCGAGCGCGACTTTTAATGTAGATTAGGAGCCCGGCTCATGCTGAGGAGGCGGGCCACACTCCCGATGACGAAGAGCAGCGTTCGCAAGGCGGGTTCCCGGCGCCATCCACTGGCGGCCTTGGGGGCCGTGGGGATGGCGATGATGGTTGGCCTGGCGGCCGGCGGGGCGCGGGCGAGCCAGCGTTACGGCCGGCTGACAGGTTCCGTCACCGATGCGCATGGCGCGCCGCTGATGGGGGTGACGGTCTGGGTGATGGGGCCGGGTCTGGGGACGGGGCGGAATGTCGGTGGGGCCGTCGAGCGCGTCATCACCGACGCCCAAGGCAAGTTCGCGCTCGAGCGCCTGCTGCCCGGCCGGTACTCGATCCGCGTGGCGGCGTTCAATCAAATGCCCGTCTTTCGCTCCGGGGTTCGCGTGGCGGCCGGCCAGACGGCCAGCCAGAGCTTTGTGTTGGGGGACATCGTCGCCCCGCTCCGGATTGAGGTGCCCTCGCGCAGCAGCCTGGCCCGCGCCGGCGAGGATTGGAAGTGGGTCTTGCGGGCCTCGGATTCCACCCGGCCCATCTTGCGGTATAAGCCGGGGGTGAAGTCGCGAATCGCCGGCGAAGCCAGCCAGCGGCTGATCGCCATGATTCCGGGGCCGACGCGCCATGATCCGCTGGCCAGCGATTCCGGCATGGGGAGCGTCCTGGCCTACCTGCGGCCGCTATCGGCCGATGCCGACCTGCTGGTCGCCGGTTCCATGACGCCGGACGGCCTGGCCACGTCGTCGGTGGTCACGGCCTTACGGCGCAACGTCTTCAGCGGCGATCCGCAGGAACTGGCGCTGGTGGTGCATCAACTGAACCTCGCGCCGGGTGCGCCGATCGCTGGCCCCCAGGCTCGGCAGGCTCTGGCGAACGCTCAGGGAGTTGTGTTGAGCTACTCGCAGACGCACCACCTCTCCGACGCGCTGACGGTAACCGGCGGGCTGGAAATGGACTATCTGAATGCGTGGCCGGGGGCGATGATTGCGCGCCCGCACGCCACGGTGCAATTCGCTTTGAACGGAGCCAATGTGGTCACGGCGCGCTACGGCGCTACCCCCATCGGGCGCGACGAAACCCTGCTCGATCGGATTGGGGAGCTGAATGCCTTTCCGCTCATGACCATGCACGGGCATCATCCGGCTCTGACCGAGGCCAATCACGCCGAAGTGAGCTGGGCCCACCAGATCAACCGCCGCGCCCGGGTGGAGGTGGCGGCTTATCGCGACGATTTCCAGAATGCCGTTGTCAAGGGCTCAGGTCGGCCGGAACGGTGGGGCTGGGCTGACGGGAATTACCTGCCGAACCTGAACGCCAATGGAATGAATTTGGATGCGGGCAGTTATCATTCCACCGGGGTGCGGGCGACCCTCTCCGCCCAGGTGGGCCGCCATGCCGAGGCCGACGTCATGTACGCGAGCGGCGAGGCGCTGGCCGCCCGCAGCGCGGCGATTCATGAAAAGTCACCCCAGGTCAATAACTTAAGAGGACTCCTCGAAAACTCCCGCAGCCAGTCGGTGGGCGGGAGACTGGTGGCGCGCGTACCCCGATCCGGCACCCGGGTCCTGACCTCCTACGTCTGGATGGAGCATGGTCGCGTGACGGATGTCGATCCTTACGGCGAGGCCGCCCTTGAAGTCGAGCCTTACCTCTGCCTTCAGATTCGACAACCGATCCCGGCTTTTGGCTTCCTTCCCGCCCACATTGAAGCCCTCGCTGACTTCCGTAATCTGTTGGCTCAAGGTTACACCCGATTGGGTAATAATACCGGCGAAGAGCCCTTGATCTTGACGGCTGCATATCGCAGCTTCCGGGGTGGGTTTGCCGTGCAGTTCTAACCCACGTCGTCCCTTCCGATTGGCTGACCTGCCGGCCAAAAACCTCGACACCTTCATCGGCCGCTTAGCCGGCAGGATGGCACCGATGCGGGGAGAGAACGGGCCGCTGGGGAGTGTGCTGGCGGGAAAGCAGCGATCGGAACCTACCAAAATTCATAGAATCGATACATAATTTGGAATAACCGGTTATGGCGTGGCGGATGCTTTTTATAGATGCGTGCAAATGCTGGAGATATTAGCGTCAGTCAGAGGATAAACTGGAACGGAACGTGCTGGGGTTCCGGGGGGTTCACTCTTTTCGAAAGCGCCTGGTTAGCAAACAGACTCTATGTCCTCTCGCCCGTTGAGATTTTCGGTGATTTCGGTCGGTGTCGGCACGGTGGCGCTGGTCGTGTGCGGATTCCTGAATCTCCAGCAGCGCCATCGGTTTCGCCTGCCGACGGACGGGGTGACCTGGGTGGACACGGAGCAGGGAGTCCAAGCCTGGATTGTGGCTCCGTCCGGACCTGGCGAGCGGGCCGGCATTCGCGAAGGCGACCGTCTGGTAAGTATTGACCGGGCGCCTGTCCAGCGCGCGGCGGACGCCACGCGGGCGGTTTTTCGTAGCCGAGCCGGGTCGGCCCTGACCTACGATCTGGTCCGGGACGGGCGGCCGGTGCGGGCGAGCGTCCCCATCAGCGCCGGCACCCGTTCCGATTCCGTTCACGATTACCTGGTGCTGGTCGGCCTGCTGTACCTCGTCATCGGAGCCTTCGTTCTGGTGCGACGCTGGTCGGCCCCCCGGTCGCTGCACTTCTACCTGTTCTGCCTGGCCTCGTTCGTCATTTACACGTTCTCTTACACCGGGAAGCTGAACCCGTTTGACTGGACCGTGTATTGGCTCAACGTGGCGGCGTGGCTGCTGCAACCGGCGCTGTTCCTCCACTTCAGCTTGAGCTTTCCTGAGCGCTCCCCGTGGCTGCAGAGGCGGCCCCGGGCGGCGCGCCTGGTGTATCTGCCCGCCGCGCTGCTGGGCTTGCTCCACGTTCTGGTGGTGACCCAGATCGTGATTCTGCCGGTATCTCTGCTGACCGCCCAATGGCTGCTCGACCGGGTGGAGTTGATCTATCTGGCGGCGTACTTTCTCGCCGGGGCGGCGGCCCTGCAGCGCTCCTACGCGCGCGCCCGCGTCCCTTTGCTGAAGCAGCAATTGAAGTGGGTGACGCGAGGCACGTACGTGGCGATGGTTCCGTTCGTGGCGCTTTACGTGGTGCCTTATTTTTTGGGTTTTATTCCCACGCCATGGATGAAGCTCTCCGTCTTCTCGCTGATCTTCCTTCCCCTCACCTTCGGGTACGCCCTGGTGCGCTACCGGCTCATGGACGTGGACATCATCTTCCGGCGCGGCATCGCCTATACGCTGGCGACAGCGGCGGTGGTGGGCATCTACTTTGCGCTGGTGGCGCTGCTCGGAGACTTATTCCGCCGCGAGGTGCCGGCGGCCAGCCGGAGCGGCTGGATCCTGGCCATCGTGGTGACGGCGCTGGTGTTTCAGCCCGTCGTCAACTGGATTCAAGCGCGGCTGGACCGGCTCTTCAACCCGCAGCGGTATGATTACCGGCAAACCCTGCTCGAGTTTGCCCGCGAGCTCACCTCCGAGCTCCACGTCGACCGCCTGCTCGAAGAGATCACCGGCCACCTGGCCAAGACGCTGGCCGTCGAGCGCGTGGCCGTTTTTATGACCGGCGAGAGCGGAGAACTCCGGCTGGTGAAAGCGCAGGGGCTGGCCGCAAGCGGCCCGCTCGATCTGAGCTTCCTCGATCCGGAGCGTGGGGAACTCGAAAAGGGGTACCTCTTCTTTGACAGTGTCCGCCACGCCTTCGGCGTCTCGCCGGCCGCCCGCGAGACCATCCGCCAGCTCGATCTGCACTACTATCTGCCCCTCAAGATGAAGGGTCGCACGCTCGGCTATCTGGGTCTCGGCAAGACGCGGCAAGGCGACTTCCTCTCGAGCGAGGACATCGACCTGCTCAACACCATCACCGGCTATCTCAGCATGGCGCTCGAAAGCGCGCGCCTCTATGAATCGCTCGAGCGCACCGCCCTTCAGCACCAGGCGCTCAAGGACTTCAGCGAGAGCATCATCGAATCGATCAGCGCCGGGGTGCTGGCGTGCGATCTCGAGGGCCGGATCGTGTCGTGGAATTCGGCCATGGAGAAGCTGTACGGCTTGAGTCGCGCCGAGGCGGAAGGCAAGCGGCTGGCGGACGTGCTCCCCCCCGAGCTGCTGCTCGAGTTGCCGCAGGCGGTGAGCGGGGGCGAGCCATTTTCGCTCTACAAGTTTCGCTTGCGGACGGCCGATCAGCGGCAACTGATCGTCAATCTCTCGCAGGCTCCGCTGGTGGGCAAAGACGGCCAGGTGATCGGGCGGCTGCTGATCGTCAATGACCTGACCGAGCGCGTCAGCCTGGAGGAGCAGTTGGCGCAAGCCGAAAAGCTCTCCTCGATCGGGCTGCTGGCGGCCGGCGTGGCCCACGAAGTCAACACCCCGCTGGCCGTGATCGCCTCCCAGGCGCAGATGCTGGCGCGACAGTTGCCGCCGGACGATCCCAAGGCCCGCACCATCGAAAAGATCATCCAGCAATCGTTCCGGGCTTCCGAGATCGTCAACAACCTGCTCAAGTTTTCGCGGGTGACGGGCAGCGAGTACGCGGAAGTGGACCTCAACCGCGTTATTCGCGAGGCGCTCTCGCTGGTCGAGCCCATGCTGCGGGCCTCGAAGATCCGCTTGAACCTCCAGTTGGCTCCCCAGCTCCCGCCCGTGCACGGAAATTCCGGCAAGCTCCAGCAGGTGCTGATGAACCTCATCATGAACGCGCGCGACGCCATGCCCTGCGGCGGCGAACTGACGCTGGCTAGCGAGTGCGAAGAGGCCACGGTGAGAGTGGAGGTGACCGACAACGGCGTCGGCATCCCGGCCGATAACCTCCACAAAATTTTCGATCCGTTCTTCACCACCAAGTCGCGCGGCCGCGGGACGGGGCTCGGCCTGGCCGTGAGCTACGGGATCATTCGCGAGCACTCGGGCCGCGTCGAAGTGGACAGCCGGGTGGGCCGGGGCACTTCCTTCCGGCTCGAATTTCCTGTGGCGAGGAAGACTGCCCATGTCGTCTAAGGGGTCTGTTCTCATCATCGATGACGAACAGGATGTGCGGGAAAGCCTGGAACAACTGCTCAAGCTGGACGGCTACAGCGTGGCCACGGCGGGGACGGCGGAAGAAGGCTGCAAGAAGATCGAGGACCAGGTCTGCGATCTGGTGCTGCTGGATATCAGTCTGCCGGGCCGCAGCGGCCTCGACGTGCTCCAGCAGATCAAGCGCGACAGCCCCGAAACCCCGGTCATCATGATTACCGCCTACGATTCCAGCCAGACGGCCTTCCAGGCCTCGAAGCAAGGCGCCGAAAGTTACATTACCAAGCCGTGGGACAACGAGAAGCTGCTGCTGGAGATTCGCAACCTGCTCGACCGTTCACGGCTGCGGGTGGAAAACGTCCAACTGCGGCGCGCCCTGAAAAAGTTCGGCTTGCCGAACCTCATCGGCAAGAGCGAGCCGATGCAAAAGGTGTTCGATCTGATCACCCAGGTGGCTCCGAGCCGGGCGACGGTGCTGATCCAGGGGGAGAGCGGGACCGGCAAGGAGCTGGTGGCCAAGACGATTCACGCCACCAGCCCGCGGGCCGATCGGCCCTTCGTCCCCGTCAACACCGGCTCGATGCCGGTCGACTTGCTCGACAGCACGCTGTTCGGGCACGTCAAGGGGGCGTTTACCTCGGCGGTGGCCACCAAGCGCGGACTGTTCGAGCTGGCCGACCAGGGCACGATCTTTTTCGACGAAATCGGCACCGTGGGTCCCGAGACCCAGACCAAGCTGCTGCGCGTGATCCAGGAGCGCGAGTTCATGCGCCTGGGGGGAACCGAGACGATCCGCGTGGACGTCCGCATTCTGGCGGCCACCAATGAAGACCTGAGGCGGCTGGTTCAGGAGAACAAATTTCGCGAAGACCTCTATTACCGCCTCAACGTCATCACCATTCCGCTGCCGCCGCTGCGCGAGCGCAAGGAAGACATTCCTCACCTGCTCGATCATTTCCTCAAGAAATTCGGGCGGGAAAACGGCCGGCCCGACCTCCGCTTCTCGCCCGAGGCGCTGAAGTTGATGATGGCCTATGATTGGCCGGGCAACGTGCGGGAACTGGAAAACACGGTCGAGCGCGCCGTGGTGCTGGCCTCGGGACCGGAGCTCGGGGTGGATCTTCTTCCCGAGCCGATTTCCCGCAACGGCTCGAACGCGTTGCGTAGCCTGCCGCTGGCCAGCCTGGAGGGCCGCTCGCTGTTTGAGATCACGGAAGCCTACGAGCGGCAGCTCATCCTGGACGCGCTCGTCGAAAGTCACTGGAGCCAGACGGAAGCGGCCGAGCGGCTGAAGATTCCCCTCTCCACCCTCAACCAGAAGGTGAAGCGCCTGCAGATCGACGTCAAGCGCCGGCGCCAGGCCTAAGCCGCCCGCCGCCTCGCATCAGCTACCCATGACCTGGGGAAGGTTGTGGAAGCGGTGGGTTCCGACGTAGAGGCCCGCCATCAGGCAGGCGTTGTAAGTCATGTGGACGATGACGCTCGGCGTCAGCCAGCCGGTGACGGCGCGGGTGACCGACAGCGTCAGGCCGACCACGAGAATCAGAATCAAGTGATGCCACGCCCCCCAGTATTCCTGGATGTGAAACGCGGCGAAGAGAACCGCCGTTGAGACGACCGCCGCCCCCGCTCCGGCCTTGGCTTCGAAGAAGCTGAAGAGAATGCCGCGAAAGATCAGTTCTTCCATCAAGGGGGCGATGAGGATGGCGAAGGCGGCGATGGCGTAAGCGGCCGCCGGGGAAGAAAACATCTTTTCCAGGGGAAATTCGCCGCGGTCGGGCATCCGGAGCGAGAGCAGGGCGACGGCGAGCGTGAGAGCGATTCCCGTCAGGATGGAGCGGGCCGCCTGCTCGCGCGTCGGGGCTTTCCACCCGATGCCGCGCCAGAAGGGAAGCCGGTAATAGCCGACCACCACGAGGTAGACATAGGAGACCAGGAAAAGATAGAAGACGGCTTGAGCGAGGAGCTGGAAAAACGTGTTCTGGGCAAGGCTGCGGGCGCTCGCCGGCCAGTGAAAGAACGGCTTCAGGGTCGCGTAGCCGGCCGTCACCAGGAGCGGCGAAACGAGCAGTCCGGCCCCGCAAAAGACGATGAACAGCACCAAGCTCGCCAGGCTGGTGAACGGCCGCCGCGAGGCGGGCGGCGCGGCCACGAAGCCTTCGACGCGATCTCCGGGCGGGCGCGGTGGCGGAGCCGCTTCAGGCGTGCCGAGGCTCATGGGCGTCCCGCGAGCGCCGCCGCCAGCAGCGGAATCATGATCTCGTGGTGGCCGGTCAGCGCGTGGGCGCGGCTGGCGCTTTTGCCGCCGGTCGCCGTCGGCCGGATCAGGACGTTTTGGGTGGGCCGGTAGTGCTGGATGAAGTCCAGGTTCACGGTGGTGATGCCGCGGGGGGCGCGATCCAGGTTGGCGACCAGGCTGATGCATTTCAGAAACACTTCGGGCAGAACCACGGCTGATCCCACATTGAGGTACACGCCGCCGCCGTCGAGGTCCCGCACCAGGGAGGCCAGCAGAAGGAAATCGCGATGGGTGGAGGCGCCGAGGGCCCGGGCATCGATCGCCGGGTGATAGTGGATGGTGTCCGTCCCGACCGCCACGTGAACGGTGACCGGAACCCGCCGGCGATAGGCCGCCGCCGCCAGGCTGTAACGCAGGAAGCGCGCCCCGGGATGCCGGGCGAGATAGCGCCCCACGGCTTCGCCGACTCCCAAGCCCTCGCGGTCTCCCGCCGCGATGGCTTCGTTGATCAGGCGGCCGGTCTCCTCCGCCGTGCCGAAGCGGCCCGAGCCGAGCACTCGGGGAACATCCTCGGAAGTGGAGCCCACCAGGCCGATCTCGCAATCGTGGATCAGCGTCGAGCCGTTCATGGCCACGGCGGTGAGAAAGCCGCGGCGCATCAGGTGGATGAGAATCGGACTCAAGCCGCACTTGATGACGTGGCCGCCGAGTCCCCAGATGATCGGCTTGCGCCGAGCGCGGGCCGCGCGCAGGGCGGCCAGGACGGCCCGAAAGCTTTCCCCGGCCAGAATGCGCGGCAGCCGCTTCACCCAGGCGGCCACGGAGAGGTTGGGCGGGCCGACGCGGGCAAAGTCCGCCACCGAGACTTTGCTCGGGCGGGAGGCCAGCGGATCAGTGCGGACGCGATCGAGTTCGAGCGGCTTGTACTTGTAGACCGTCACCAGAACGACTGTTTCCGGGCAGAGCGGACGGCCGCCGGACCCGCTCAGCCGCGCGCGCGGCCGTTAAGGAGGGGAAGCAGCGCGCGGCCGGTATGCGATTTCGGGTGGCGCGCGACTTCTTCCGGAGTTCCTTGGGCGACGATGCGGCCGCCGGCTTCTCCCCCCTCGGGGCCGAGGTCGATAATCCAGTCCGCCTGCTTCACCACGTCCAGATGGTGCTCGATGATGATGATGGTGTTCCCGAGGTCTGTCAAGCGGTTGAGCACGGCGAGGAGCTGCTGGACGTCGTCGAAGTGGAGGCCGGTGGTGGGCTCGTCGAGGATGTAGAGGGTGCGCCCGGTCTGGCGGCGGCCGAGCTCGCGGGCCAGTTTGATGCGCTGGGCCTCGCCCCCGGAGAGCGTCGTGGAAGGCTGGCCGAGGCGCACGTAGCCCAGCCCGACATCGACCAGGGTTTGCAGCCGCTGCCGGAGGGAGGGGATGTTTTCGAGCACGGGCAAGGCTTCCTTGGCGGTCAGGTCGAGCAGGTCGGCGATGGAATAGCCTTTGTACTTCACGCTCAGCGTCTCGGCGTTGTAGCGGCGGCCGCGGCAGACGTCGCAGGTGACGAAGACATCGGGCAAGAAGTTCATCTCGATGCGCCGCAGCCCGTCGCCCTGGCAAGCCTCGCAGCGCCCGCCGCGGACGTTGAAACTGAAGCGTCCGGCTCGGTACCCCCGCGCCCGGGACTCCGGCAGCCCGGCGAAGAGCTCGCGGACGGGGGTGAAGATTCCGGTGTAGGTGGCGGGATTGGAGCGCGGCGTGCGGCCGATGGGGGATTGATCGATGACCAGGACCTTGTCAATGTGCTCGAGGCCCTCGAGGGCGCGGTGCTCGCCGGGCTCGTCCAGGGCGCGATAGAGCTTCCGCGCCAGCGCTTTGTACAGAATGTCGTTGACCAGCGTCGACTTGCCCGATCCGGAAACGCCGGTCACCACCGTCAGCACCCCCAGCGGAAAGCGGACATCGAGATTTTTTAAGTTATTGGCGCGGGCTCCCCAGACGGTCAGGAACTGGCCGTTCGGCGGGCGGCGCCGCGCCGGAACGGGAATCTGGAGCCGCCCGCTGAGGTACTGGCCGGTGAGCGAGGCGGGAGAGGCGGCGATGGCGGAGGGCGGTCCGGCGGCGACCAGGTAGCCTCCCTGCTGGCCTGCCCCCGGCCCGAGGTCGATGACGTAGTCGGCGCGGCGAATCGTCTCTTCATCGTGCTCCACCACCAGCACCGTGTTCCCCAGGCTCCGCAGCCGCTCGAGGGACTGCAGTAGCCGTTCGTTGTCCCGCGGGTGCAGCCCGATGCTCGGTTCATCGAGCACGTAGAGGACGCCGCGTAGCTTCGAGCCGATCTGGGTGGCCAGGCGGATGCGCTGGCTCTCGCCGCTCGAGAGCGTGGTGGCGGAACGATCCAGGCTCAGGTAGCCGAGTCCCACCGCTAGAAGAAAATCGAGGCGTTCGGAGATTTCGTTCAAAAGGCGGCGGGCCAGAATCTCCTGGCGGGGATTCAGCCGGATTTGGCCGATGACCTCCCGCGCCTGGGCGAGCGGCAGGGCGGAAAAGTCGGCGATGGACAAGTCCGCCACCGTCACCGCCAGACTCTCGGGCCGCAGGCGCTTTCCCTGGCAGCGCGGGCAGGCGATGGCCGACATATACTGCTCGAGCCACTCGCGGTAACTCTCCGAGGCGCTCTCGCCGTACCAGCGGTCGAGCAGGGGGATGATGCCGGGAAAGCCGCCCGCCGCGCGCGCCTTGTCGGGAGGGCGCCCGTAAAGGATCAGATTCTGCACCGGGCGCGGGAGCTGGCCGAAAGGCGTTTTCAAGTCGAAGCCGTACTGGTCGGCGGCGCGCGCCAGGGCGCGCTGCAGGGACGCCGAGCCTGCCCCGGGTCCGAGGGCGCCTCCGAGCAGCGGGCGGGACCAGTCGGCGATCACCTTCGCGGGGTCGAAAGCGTACTGGTTGCCCAGGCCCTTGCAGGCCGGACAGGCGCCGTAGACGCTGTTGAACGAAAACGAGCGCGGCTCGAGCGGCGGGATATTGATGTCACAATTCACGCAGGCCCACTCCTGCGAGTAGAGATGCTCTTCGCCGTCCACGACGGCCACCACCACCAGGCCTTTGGCCAGCTTCATCGCCGCCGCGATCGACGCCTCGAGGCGGGCGGCGATGCCCGGCTTGACGAGCAGGCGATCCACCACCACCTCCACGGTGTGGTTCCGGCGCCGGTCGAGCCGGATGTCTTCATCGAGCGGGCGCAGTTGGCCGTCCACGCGCACCCGCACAAAGCCGTCCTGGGCCAGTTGCTCGAAGAGCTGACGGAATTCACCCTTGCGGCCGCGCACGACCGGGGCCAGAATCATCACCCGCTCCGGAGCCGGCGCTCGCGCCTCGCCTTCCCCGCCGTCGCGTTCCCCCAGAATCGACGCGACGATCCGGTCGGTGGTCTGTCGGGAAATGGGCCGGCCGCAGCGGTGGCAGTGGGGAATTCCGATGGAGGAGTAGAGCAGGCGCAGGTAGTCGTAAATTTCCGTAATGGTGCCGACCGTCGAGCGCGGGCTGCGCGTCGTGGTCTTTTGTTCGATGGCGATGGCGGGGCTCAGGCCCTCGACCGAGTCCACATCGGGTCGCTCCAGTTGGTCCAGGAACTGCCGGGCGTAAGCGGAAAGGGTTTGGACGTAGCGCCGCTGGCCTTCGGCGTAGATGATGTCGAAGGCCAGGCTCGACTTGCCCGAGCCGCTCAGGCCGGTGACGACGGTGAAGGTGTGGCGGGGAATGTCGACGCTGATGTTTTTCAGGTTGTGCTGGCGCGCCCCACGCACCGCGATCCGGTCAAGCATACTCCCTGCCGGCCTCCTGCCCCGTTTCGACACGAGGCCAAAATTCCATACTAGAGGGCGGGCCGGAGCGCGTCAAGGCGAGCTCCGGCGGTCTCCGCCGCCCGCCGGACCCCGTCGTTGACCCCCGGCGGAGCCGTCCGATATACTGCCAACCGGGTATGCATCCGAGCCCTCTTGTCCGCGAACTCGAGCGCCGCGTCGGCCGTGAGGCGGTACTGTGGCGCCCCGAAGACCTCATGCTCTACGAGTATGACGCCCTTTCCTCGCGCCGCGCGCCCGACGCCGTCGTCTTTCCCACCTCAACCGAGCACGTGGTGGAGATCATGAGGCTGGCGAACCGCGAGCGGGTTCCCGTGGTGGGCCGGGGAGCGGGGACGAGCTTGAGCGGCGGGCCGGTGGTGGCCGAAGGCGGCATCGTGGTGTCGTTCGCGCGCATGAAAAAGATTCTGGAGATTGACATCGAGAACCAGCGGGCGCGGGTGCAGCCGGGCGTGGTTAACCTGGATCTGTCGCTGGCGGTGGCCGACGCCGGCTACTACTATGCGCCGGACCCGTCCAGCCAAAAGGCCTGTACGATCGGCGGCAACGTGGCCGAGAACTCCGGCGGTCCCCATACTCTGGCTTACGGGGTCACCAGCCAGCATGTGCTGGGCCTCGAGGTTGTGCTGGCCGGCGGCGAGGTCATTCATACCGGCGCTTCCTTCTGGGACCGGCCCGGGTACGACCTGACGGGCTTCCTGGTGGGTTCGGAAGGGACGCTGGGGCTGGTGACGGAGATCACGGTTCGCCTGATGCGGCGGCCGGAGGCCGTCAAGACGCTGCTGGCCATCTACAATCAGGTTGGAGACGCCACGCGCACCGTGGCGATGCTGACCGCGCACGGCATCACTCCGGCGGCGCTCGAGATGATGGACGGGGTGACGCTCCGCGCCGTCGAGGCCGCCACCGGCGCCGGTTATCCCACCGATTCGGCCGCCGTTCTGCTGATCGAAGTCGAAGGGCTGAGGGAAGCCGTGGACGAGCAGGCGGATATTATCGAGCAGGTCTGCCGCCGGAACCAGGCCCGCGAGGTGCTCCGCGCCCGGACGGAAGAAGCGCGCGCGCGACTGTGGCGAGGGCGTAAAAACGCCTTCGGGGCCCTTGGCCGCATCAGCCCGAGCTATTACGTGCAGGACGGGGTCATCCCCCGCACCCGCCTGCCGGAGATGCTCGATGACATTGAACGGGTGGCGCAGCGATACGGCCTGCTGATCGGCAACATCTTCCACGCCGGCGACGGCAATCTCCACCCCCTGATCCTGTTTGACAGCCGCGACCCCGCCGAGTGCGAGCGGGTGGTGGAGGCGGCGAGCGAGATCATCGCCAAGTGCGCCGAAATGGGAGGCTCGATTACCGGCGAACACGGCGTCGGCCTGGAGAAGAACGAGCTGATGCCGCTCATTTTCTCCCCCGACGACCTGGAGATGATGCGCCGGCTGAAGGCGGCGTGGAACCCGGACGGCTTGCTCAACCCCGGCAAGGTCCTGCCGAGCGGCAAGATGTGCGGAGAGCTGCGCATCCAGGTCAGCATGGGTAGCGGTGCCAGCACGTCGGCGGTGAACGGGCGACTGCCTTCCCGGCGGCGGGAACGAGTGGGTTCGGGCGGGGGGCTCCCTTAGCATGACAACGGCAACCCAAGGCGCGGCGGCGGAGATGGCGGCGATCGTCGGCGAGTCGCGCGTGGTCACCGACCCAGCGGCGCGGGCCGGATACGCGGTGGACGGCGAAACTCCGCAGTGCGTCGTGTACGCGCCGTCGGCCGAGCAGGTGGCGGCGGTGCTGCGGCACGCCGCGGATCGCCGTCTGGCGGTGATCCCGGTGCGCAACCTCACCAAGATCGGACTCGGCCAACGGCCGCGCGCCTACGATGTGGCGCTCTCGCTGAAAGAGATGAATCAGGTGTGGTATTACGAGCCCGACGACCTGACGGTGAGCGTCGAGCCGGGGATGAAGCTGGGCGACTTCCAGCACTTCCTTTCCCGGCACAACCTGTGGCTGCCCGTGGATCCGCCGGGTGGCGAGAAGGCCAGTATCGGCGGGATTCTGGCCGCCAACGCCTCCGGGCCGTTGCGGCTTCGGTACGGCACGGCGCGGGACTTCACGATCGGCATGAAGATCGCCACGACGGAGGGCAAGATTGTGAAGACCGGCGGGCGGGTGGTGAAAAACGTTGCCGGCTACGATCTGGCCAAGCTGCTGATCGGTTCTTGCGGGACGCTGGGCGTGATCGTCGAGGCCAGCTTTAAGCTGTTTCCCCGGCCTGCCCAACGGTTGACGTTCGCCGTGGCCGTGCCTGCGCTCGGGCAGGCGCGCGACCTGCGCCGCCGCATTCAGCAGTCGGCCCTCGAGCCCCTCCGCATCCTGCTGCTGGCCGGCGAGGCCCCGCGGCTCCTCGGCCCCGACTCCGGCTCCGCGGGCCGCGAGCGGGCGCTGCAGCTCTGGATCGAGGCAGGCGGCTCGGCGGCCGTGGTGGATCGATACGCGCGGGCGCTTGACGATTTGGCTCGCCGGTGCGGCCTGACGATCGAGCGCCTGGACGAGGAGATCGCCGCGCCCGCCTGGGCGCGCCTCTGCGACGCCCCTGCTGCGCTCGCCCCCGCTCTTCCCATCACCGCCACGCTCAAGGCCACGCTTCCCATCGCCGCGACGGAGGAATTTGTGGGCCGCAGTGAGGAGGAGGCCGGGCGGGAGGGTGCGCGGGTGGCGGTTCTGGCTCAGGTGGGCGTAGGAGTAACGCGGCTCGTCGTGCTCGAGGCGGAAAGGAACCGCCTGGCTGGGCTGGTGGCGCGGCTGCGCGGCGCGGCCTCGGCGCTCGGCGGGGCGCTGGTGGTGGAGCAGTGTCCTTGGGAAGCCAAGAGCGAGATCGACGTCTGGGGCCCGCCGGGCGACGATTTCGAGATGATGCGAAAGATCAAGGCCGCCTGGGACCCGAGCGGCGTCCTGTCACCGGGCCGCTTTGTGGGCGGATTGTAGCGGCAGGGGAGAGGATGAGCGCGATCGAGATGAAGCCCGGCATTCAGAACCTCGGCAGTGGCTACGGCCCGGGCGAGGCACCGCGTTGGGCCGATTACTCGAAATGCGTTCACTGCGGCTTGTGCTTGAATGCCTGCCCCACTTACCGCGAGCTGAGCCTGGAAATGGATTCGCCGCGCGGCCGCATCTACCAGATGATCCAGGTGGATCGCGGACGGCTGCCGCTCGGCGAGAGTTTCGTTCGCCACATCGATTTGTGTCTCGACTGCCGGGCCTGCGAGACGGCTTGCCCCTCTGGCGTCGAATACGGAAAACTGGTGGAGGCCGCCCGCGGGCAGATTGAAAAGTATTACCAGCGGCCGCGCCTGGAAGCCTGGTGGCGGGAGGTTTTCTTTCGGGAGCTTTTGCCCCATCCGCGCCGCTTGGAGCGGCTGGGCCGGTTGCTGCGCTTCTTCCAGCGGTCGGGCCTTGAACGCTTGGTCGCGGCTGGCGGCGCGCTGGGGCTGTTGCCCGGGCGCTTCGCCAGTCTTTCCCGCCTCGCGCCGCGCCTGGAAAAGCCGTTCTTCTTTGCGCGGCTGGGCACGACCGTTCCCGCCGTCGGCGAGCGCAGGTATCGGGTGGCGTTTCTAGCGGGTTGCATCGCCAATCTAGCGTTCGCCCGGCTGAACGAGGCCACCGTGCGGGTGCTCGCCCGCAATGGCTGCGAGGTCGTGATCCCACCGCACCAGGGCTGTTGCGGAGCGTTGCACGTCCATGCCGGCATCCGCGATCTGGCTCGCCAACTGGCGCGGCGCAACATCGAGGCGTTTTTAACCGAAGATTTCGACGCCGTCCTCACCAATGCGGCCGGATGCGGATCCGTGCTGAAGGAATATCCGCAGTTGTTCGAAGAGGTAGAGCCCGAGTGGCGCGAGCGAGCGGCGGCGTTCAGCGCGCGGGTGAAGGATGTGACGGAGTTCCTGGTCGCGTGCGGTTTCCGGCGGGATTTCCGGGCCGTCGCGGCGCGGGCCACCTATCAGGACCCCTGCCATCTGGGGCACGCCCAGGGCATCTGGCAGGCTCCGCGCGAGCTGATCCGCGCCGTGCCGGGGGTGGAGTTGGTCGAGCTCAAGGAATCCGAAGTCTGCTGCGGCAGCGCGGGCATATATAATGTGGTCCACGACGAGATGGCGGAGCGGCTGCTTGAGAACAAGATGCGGCGCCTGGACGAGACCGGTGCCGAGCTGATCCTGACGGCGAATCCGGGTTGCCTGCTGCAATTGCGGGCCGGAGTCGCCCGTTCCCCGAACCGGGCGCGGCGGGTTCTTCACGTGGTCGAGTTGCTGGACGAGGCTTACGGCCATTCCCCGGACCTGGGCCAGCCGAGGGTGCGGCGGGCGGCGGTTTCGTCAACATCGATTGCACGGGCCCAGGAGGAGGATGCTGATGGCCGATCGAACAGCGGCGCAGCAGGAGCGCCTTGACGCTTTATTACAGGAGAAGCGAACTTTTCAGCCGTCCGAGGAGTTTCGCCGGCAAGCCAATGTCTCCGACCCGTCGATCTATGACCGGGCGCGGCGAGACCTGGAAGGCTTCTGGGCAGAGGAGGCGAAACGCCTGGATTGGTTCGAGCCTTACCGCCGGGTGCTGGAGTGGCAGGCGCCCTGGGCGAAATGGTTTGTGGGCGGAAAAATTAACGCCGCCTACAACTGCGTTGACCGCCACGCCGCCTCTCATCGCCGCAACAAAGCGGCGCTGATCTGGGAGGGCGAGCCGGGCGATTCGCGAGTGCTGACCTTCGGGATGCTGCAACGGGAAGTCAATCGCTTCGCCAACGTCTTGAAATCCCTCGGCGTCAAGAAGGGTGACCGCGTCGCGATCTACATGGGGATGACGCCGGAGCTGGTGGTGGCCATGCTGGCCTGCGCCAAAATCGGCGCCCCCCACAGCATTGTGTTCGGCGGCTTCTCAGCGGAGGCGCTAGCCGAACGCATTAACGACGCCGCCGCCAAAGTCCTCGTGACCGGGGACGGGGCTTGGCGGCGCGGCAACATCGTGCCGCTCAAAAAGAACGCCGACGCGGCGCTCGAGAGCACGCCGAGCATCGAGAAGGTGGTCGTGCTCGAGCGCATCGGCAAAGCGGCCAACATCGCCATGTGGCCCGGGCGCGACCTGTGGTGGCACGAACTGATGGACCAGGCGTCGGATCATTGCGCCGCCGAGCCCATGGACTCCGAAGACATGCTCTATATCCTGTATACCAGCGGCACGACGGGCAAGCCGAAAGGCGTGGTGCACACGACGGCGGGGTACCTGCTCGGCACCGCTGCCACCCACTTTTACGTATTCGACGTCAAGGAACACGACGTTTACTGGTGCACGGCGGATATCGGCTGGGTGACCGGACACTCCTACATTGTTTACGGGCCCCTGGCCAACGGCACCACCAGCCTCATCTACGAGGGCAGTCCCGATTATCCGGACCGGGGACGATTCTGGGACATCTGTGACAAGTACGGCGTCAACATCCTGTATACCGCTCCCACGGCCATCCGAACCTTCATGCGCTGGGGAACGGAGTGGCCCGCCAAGCATGACTTGTCGGCGTTGCGGGTGCTCGGCACGGTCGGCGAGCCGATCAATCCGGAAGCCTGGATGTGGTATCACGAGCACATTGGGCGGGGGCGCTGCCCGATCGTCGATACCTGGTGGCAGACGGAAACGGGCATGATCCTCATCACGCCCTTGCCGGGCATCACGGCCACCAAACCCGGTTCGGCCACCCGGCCCTTTCCCGGCGTTGAGGCGGAGGTGCTCGACGAAAACGGGCGGCCGGTGGGACCGGGCGCCGGCGGCTATCTGTGCCTGACGAAGCCCTGGCCGGCGATGTTCCGCACCATCTACCGCGATCCGGACCGCTACGTGCGGCAGTACTGGTCCCGCTACGAGGGCAAGTACTTCACCGGCGACGGGGCCAAAGTGGACGAGGACGGTTACTTCTGGCTGCTCGGCCGGGTGGATGACGTGATGAACGTCTCCGGCCACCGCATCTCGACCTATGAGGTGGAAAGCGCCCTCGTCGATCATCCCGCCGTGGCCGAGGCGGCCGTGATCGGCCGCGCCCACGACATCAAGGGCCAGGCCATCGCCGCCTTTGTCACCCTGAAAGACGGCACCGCGGCCACCGACGCCCTCAAGGATGAACTCAAGCAGCACGTCGCCCGCAAGATCGGAGCGCTGGCCCGTCCGGATGACATCTTCTTCACCGCCGAGCTTCCCAAAACGCGGAGCGCCAAGATTATGCGCCGGCTCCTGCGCGACATTGCCGAGCGCCGCGTCCTGGGCGACACGACCACGCTGGCCGATCCGATGGTGGTGGCCAAACTCAAGCGGCAATACGAAGAGACCGGACAAGCGGAGTGACGCCGATGGCGAAGCTGAGCCGCCGCGAATGCTGGGCGGGGATGTTGGCCGGCGTCGCCGCCACCCGCGCCGCACCGGGCGCGAGCCTGCCCCCCGGGGCCGATTCGGGCGAGCGCCGCATCCGGCTCTGCCTGGTGTGGGGCGTCGACGAGCTCCACAAGATCCGGCTGGCCCGGCAGATGGGAATTACGCATTCCATTGCTGGCGTGTCGGCCGCGCTGAGCCAGGTGCCGCGCCGCCAGTACGCGGACGTGTTGGCCGGCATCCAGACCCGGTACGCGGCGGCCGGGATGACGATCGCCGGCGTCGAAAGCCATCCGGTGCCGGCGGAGAAAATCAAGCTTGGCCTGGACGGGCGCGACGAGGAGATCGAAAACTATATTGCCGCCATCGAAGCCCTCGGCCGAGTGGGAATCCCTCTGGTCTGCTACGACTTCATGGCCGGCATCGATTGGTACCGCACCAGCGTCAATACGCCCGGCCGCGGCGGAGCCCTGAGCCTGGCGTTCGACTACCAGGCCGCCGAGCGCCAGGGCCTGACCCGATGGGGCCGCGTCAGCGAAGACCGGATGTGGCGAAACCTCGAGTATTTCCACAAGGCCGTGATCCCCGCCGCCGAGCGCGCCGGCGTCCGGATGGCGCTCCACCCCGATGATCCGCCCGTCTCGCCGCTGCGCGGCATCGCCCGCATCCTGATTAGCGCCGCCAACTACCGGCGCGCCCTCAGCCTGGTGCCGAGCCCGGTCAATGGCATCACGTTTGATCACTCGGTCTTTTACCTGATGGGGGAAGACATCCGCGCGCTGGCGCGGGAGTGGTGCCGCGACCGTAAAATTTTTTATATCCACGCCCGCAACGTCTGCGGAACCCGCGAGCAATTCCTTGAAACCTTTCAAGACAATGGCGACATCCCGTTTGCCGAGATGTTTTCGATCTACTATCGGTCCGGCTTTGACGGCCCCGTGCGCCCCGACCACGATCCGACGATGGACGGCGAACCTAACGACCATCCCGGATACGCAATTCTCGGCAAAATCTTCGCCATCGGCTACCTGAAGGGCATTCTGGCCGCCAACCGCATCCCTTACGCTTAAGCCGGCGCGGCTCACCGCCGCCCTTCTCATCGGCGTTCGCTGTAACCCTGCCGGCGATCGGTTCGTCCAAGCAAAAGTAGGAGCGATGCGCTGGCTCCGGCGCCCCGCTCGCGGCCAGCCTCAGGCGGGGACGGCGGAGCCTGGAAGGAGACAAGCTTTGAGTTCGATCCAAGGGGACGGTTGCCGGCGGATGGTGGCTCGAGGGGCGCGGAGCGCGGCCCTGGTTCTCTGGCTGGCCGCGGGTTTGGGTTTTGGGTTTCCGCCGCCGCAAGCCTCGAGCGGGGCGTCTGCCCGGTGGCTGGGGACGGTGAAAGCCACGGCGGGGGACACGCTGGCCCTGGCGACGGATTCCGGCCCGCAGATCAGCGTTCGCGCCGGGGATTCCACCCGCATCCTGCGCATTGAGCCGGGACAAAAGGACTTGAAGAGCGCCACGCCCATCCGGCTGGCGGATGTGGAGGTGGGCGACCGCGTCCTGGTGCTGGGAAAAGCGGCGGAGGACGGCCAGTCCGTTGCCGCCGCTTCCCTCATCGTCATGAAGCAAACGTCCATCGAACAGGAGCGGGCGCGCGAGCAGGAAGAGTGGGAGAAGAACGGCGTGGGAGGCCTGGTGAGCGCCATTGATGCGGCCGGACGGACGGTGACGATCTCGACGATGAGCGGGGGAGCGCTCAAGAAGGTGACCGTCCGCGTGGCCAAAGACACCATTCTGCGCCGTTACGCGCCGAACTCAGTGCGGTACGCCGACGCCAAGCCGGGGACGTTCGATCAGATTCGGCCCGGCGACCAGCTTCTGGCGCGGGGCACTCGCAACGCCGATGGCAGCGAGCTGGCGGCGGCCGAGATCGTTTCCGGCTCGTTTCAGAATATTGCCGGCACGATCGCGTCCGTCGACCCCGGGACGGGCGAGATCAGGGTGATGGATCTGTTGACCAAAAAGCCCGTGGTGGTGAGGGTGACGGCGGACTCGGAGCTGCGCAGCCTGCCGCCCAGGCTCGCCCAGGGACTCGCTCTGCGGCTGAAAGGAGGGCCGGGGAAAGCGGGGGGGTGGCGGGCCGCCGCGGGCCGCGCCGTCGAAGCCTCGCCGGCCGAGCGTGCGTGGACGGAGAGCGGCCACGGCCGCGGGGCCGCTCCGCCCGATCTGCAGCAAATTCTGAACCGCTTGCCGGTTGTCCACCTGGCCGATCTGCAAAAGGGCGAGGCCATCATGATCGTGGCCACGGAAGCAGGTACTTCCCAGGTGGCGACGGCGATCAAACTGCTAAGCGGCGTCGAACCGTTGCTCGCCAGCTCGCCGAAGGGCGGCGAATCGACTCTGTTATCGGCCTGGAGCCTCAGTGCTCCGGCCGGCGGCGAGGGCGAGGTGCAATAGCCGCGGAACCGCGCCATCCTGATCTTGGGGTGGAGACACCATGGGGGAGTTGATGGAGTTACAGTCGCATCGAAATCGCATTCTCATCATTCTGGCAATTGTGCTGGCTGCGCGAGGGGCGGGACGTCTGGCGGCCCAAGCGGCGGCCGGCGCGCTTCGGGGCGAGGTGACGGACCCGTCCGGGGCGGCGGTAACCCACGCCACGGTGTACGTCTTGAGCGCGGCGGGCCAGACGACCACCGTGAAAGTCAACCGGGACGGCGTTTATGAGGTCAAAGGGCTGGCCGCCGGCCTGTACACGGTGACGGTGGTCGCCAAGGGCTTCACCACCTTCGAGCAGCCGAACGTCCGGATCGAGGCGGGCCGCGAGCAAACCCTGAATGTGGCGCTGCAGATTCAGAAACAGGTGCAGCAGGTGACGGTGGCGGGCGAAGCCGCCCAGGTGAGCGTCAGCCCGGAAGAGAACGCCAGCTCGCTCGTGATCAAGGGCAAGGACCTGGAAGCTCTCTCCGATGATCCCGATGAGCTGCAGTCGGAGCTCGAAGCCTTGGCGGGCCCGGCGGCGGGACCGAACGGCGGCCAGATCTACATTGATGGGTTCACGGGCGGCCAGCTTCCCCCCAAATCCGCCATCCGCGAGATTCGCATCAATCAGAATCCGTTCTCGGCCGAGTACGACAAGCTGGGTTACGGGCGCATCGAGATTCTGACCAAGCCGGGCAGCGATCAATTCCACGGCCGCTTCTTTGCCGATGGAAACGATTCGACCTTCAACTCGCGCAATCCGTTTGCGAGGCAGATCCCGAGCTACCACTCGGAATTTTTGGACGGCAACTTTGGCGGCCCCCTCGGCAAGAAGGCCTCATTCTTCCTCGATGGCGGGCGCCGCAATATTCAGGATGCTTCCGTGGTCAGCGCCATCACGCTCGATCCCAGCCTCAACCCGGCGCTTTTCAGCCAATCGGTGTTCACGCCCCGCACCCGCACCGAGTTCAGCCCGCGCCTCGACTACCAGGCGAGCACCAACAACACCCTGACCGTCCGCTACCAATATTGGGGCAATCACGAGCGCAACCAGGGCATCGGACAGTTTTCGCTGCCGTCGCAGGCCTACAACGTGGACGAAACCGAGCAAAGCATCCAGATGAGCGACAGCCAGATTCTGGGCGCGCGCACGGTGAACGAAACCCGCTTTCGCTACTTGCGCAGCCACAACAGCCAAGTCTCGCTGAGCAGCGCCCCGACGCTCCGGGTGATCGGGGCGTTCACGGGCGGCGGCAACAGCCTGGGGACTGCGGCGGATCAGAGAAATTCTTACGAGCTGCAGAACTATACGTCGATGTCCTTGGGGAAGCACATGGTGAAATTCGGGGCGCGCCTGCGGGACGATGACGAGGCCAGCCGCCAGACCGCCAACTTCAACGGGACGTTTATCTTCCCGTCGATTCAAGCCTACCAAGCGGCCGAGCAGGCGCTTCAGAAATGCGCCGCGGCCGGCCAGCCCGTCTGCGAAGCCGGCGGAGCCAGCCAATTCTCGCTTGCCACCGGAAGGCCGCTCGTTCGCGTCCAATACCTGGATTTTGAGCCTTACGTTGAAGACGACTGGCGGGTGCGGCCCAACCTCTCTCTCAGCCTGGGCCTCCGCTTTGAAACCCAAAACCATATCCACGATCACGCCGATTTCGCCCCCCGCCTCGGCCTGGCCTGGGGCCTCGGCCGCGGGGGAAGGACGCCCAGCACGGTTTTGCGGGCCGGTTTTGGAATCTTCTATGACCGCTTTACCGAGGACTTGATCCTTCAAGCCGAGCGGCTGAATGGGTTGACCGAGCAGCAGTATATTGTGAGCGACCCCAACTTTTTCCCCGTCATTCCGCCTCTCAGCTCTCTGCAGGCGATCGCCAGCAACCGGAATCTCCCGGCCGTCTATCAGATTGATCCTAATTTGCGGGCCCCTTACGTCACCGAAGCGGCCGTGGGACTGGAGCGGCAGCTCTTCAAGAACGCCACCGCATCGGTCACCTACGTGAACTCGCATGGAGTGCATCAGCTCCTCACGCGCAACATTAACGCGCCGCTTCCCGGAACCTACGATCCGGCCGATCCCGCCAGCGGCGTCCGCCCTTTCGGCAACATCGGAAACCTCTATCAATATGAGTCGGCCGGGCTGTTCAACCAGAACGAGCTGATCGCCAATTTCAACATTCGCCGGTCGCGATTCTCGCTGTTCGGGTTTTATACCCTCAACTATGCCGACGCCAACACGGCCGGACCCTCGAGCTTTCCCATGAATCAGTACGATTTAGCCGAAGATTACGGACCGGCGCCCTACGACGTTCATCATCGCGTGTTCGTGGGCGGCAGTTGGAACCTGCCGCGCGGATTTCAGGTCTTTCCCTTCGTCGTCGCGAGTTCCGGGCGCCCGTTCAACATCACGCTCGGTCAGGATTTGAACGGCGACTCCATTTTCAATGACCGGCCAACGTTCGCGACCCCGGGGGCCTCGGGACCCAATATTGTGGCAACCCGGTGGGGCACGTTTAACACCAACCCGGCGAGCGGCGGAACGGTGATCCCGCCGAATTACGGCATCGGACCCGGCGAATTCACCGCCAACCTGCGGCTGAGCAAGACGTTCGGCTTTGGGCCGGAGACGGGCGGGGGCGGAGGGCGCGGCGGCCAGCGCGTCGTCGGTCACGGCCAGGGTCTGGGGGGGCGCGGCCTGAGCAGCGGCGGCGGATGGTCGTGGGGCAACACCTCGAACCGGAAGTACAACCTGACGCTGGGCGTTTCCGCCCGCAATCTCTTCAACAATGTGAATCTGGCCCCGCCCATCGGCCAGTTAAGTTCACCCCTGTTTGGCCACTCGAACGGCTTGCTCGGCGGATTCTTCTCGAGCGCGGCGGCGAACCGGCGCATCGACCTGCAAGCCATCTTCAGCTTTTGAGGCCGGGCCGCCGGCGTTTCCGGACGGCCGGCGCGGCGTCCCGAGAAGCATCGTCAAAATTTGACACTCTGGCACCCGTGGTTTAGGCTGGGAGATCGTTGTAGCGCGGGCCGCCGGCGGCGAGCCCCGCGCCCCCCAGGCCCTTATGCTGGAACTGGCCTTCGTCCGCGGTCACCTCGATCTGGTCCGCCAGAAGATGCGCGAGCGCGGCCTGGCGGACGATCTGTTGAACGACTTCGAAGCCCTCGACCGCGATCGCCGCAAGTTTCTGCTCGAAGCCGAAACCCTGAAGGCGCGGCGGAACCAGGTCTCGGAACAGATTGCCGCGCTCAAGAAGCAAGGCCGGGACGCGGCGGCGTTGATTGCGGAAATGAGGCAGGTCGGAGACCGCATCGCCGAGCTCGATCGGCAGGCCAAGGACTATGACGAGCGCCTGCGCCAAGTGCTCGAAAGGATCCCCAACCTGCCGCACGAAAGCGTCCCGGTGGGGAAGAGCGCGGCCGACAACCGCGAAGTGCGGCGGTGGGGCGAACCGCGCCCTTTCGATTTTGAACCGAAGGCGCACTGGGACCTGGGCCCGGCGCTGGGCCTGCTCGATTTCGAGCGCGCCACCAAGATTGCCGGCGCTCGTTTTGCCGTCTATCGAGGTGTGGGCGCGAGGATGGAGCGGGCGCTGGCCAACTTCATGCTTGATATCCACACCCGAGAGCACGGTTACACGGAGATCCTGCCGCCGTTCATCGTCAATTCGGCCAGTCTGTACGGCACGGGCCAGCTTCCCAAGTTTGCCTCCGACCTGTTCAAGCTGGAAGGAACGGACTACTGGCTGATCCCCACCGCCGAGGTTCCGGTGACCAACCTTTACCGCGAGGAGGTGGTCGAGGCCGAGCAGTTGCCGATGAAGTTCTGTGCCTGGACGGCCTGCTTCCGCAGCGAGGCCGGGTCTTACGGCAAGGAGACGCGCGGCATAATCCGGCAGCACCAGTTTCAAAAGGTGGAGCTGGTCAAATACGCGCTGCCGGAAAAATCTTACGAGGAACTGGAGAGCCTGACGCGCGACGCCGAAGTGATCCTTCAGCGCCTCAACCTGCCCTACCGGGTGGTGGTGCTGTGCACGGCCGACCTCGGGTTTGGCTCCGCCAAAACCTACGACCTTGAGGTGTGGCTGCCTTCCAGCCGCGAGTACAAGGAGATTTCCTCCTGCTCGAACCTCGAAGCCTTCCAGGCACGCCGCGCCAACCTGCGCTTCCGCCGCGGCGGGAAGGGCAAGACGGAGTTTCTGCACACCCTGAACGGCAGCGGGCTGGCCGTCGGCCGCACCTGGCTGGCGATTGTCGAGAATTACCAGCAGGCCGACGGATCGGTGGTGATCCCCGAAGCTTTGCGCCCCTATCTGGACGGCTTGGCAAGAATCGAGCCGGGCCCGCCCCCCGCCTAGCACCACCGTTTCCCGCGCCGATTCCCAGGAGATAGGCCGGAGGCGGCGGGCGAGTTTTGCGCCCGGTGGCCCTAGGATCGTTCGCCAGCGGCGGGTAGCTACCACCCCCCTGGCTCGGCCCGTCCAGCGTGGTTACCACGTGGTTACACGCACGGGCGGGCCCTTCGGCCGGGGCGCCGGGGGGGGCGAAAATGGGCCCGAAAAACCGGATTTTGGGTTTATAGACTGCATAACGGCACGCCAAACAGCCTTCATTCTGCCCTCGGCGGGGGGGGCGAACCCTGCCCGGCGGCATACCCGGCCATCCACCGGTTGCGGCGCGGGCTGGCTGTGCGCACTGCTATACTAGAGCTGGCGGCCGGGCCGGAGATGGTCGTCGGAGGCGGGGATTCCTTGACTCAGGAAGAAATCACGCGAATGTTGCGCCAGGTGCGCCGGGGCCGGCTGAGCGTGGAAGATGCCGTCGACCGGCTGCGGAACCTGCCTTACGAAAATCTGGGTTACGCGAAGATTGATCATCACCGCTCGCTGCGGCAGGGTCTGCCCGAGGTCATCTTGGGACGGGGCAAGTCGGCGGAGCAGGTTGAGGGGATCGTTCGCGGGATGCTGGCGAATCGTCATAACATTCTCATTACCCGAGGCGACCGCGAGCTCTTCGAGCGCATCCGCCAACTGGATCGGAGCGCCGAGTTTCACGAGCGCTGCGGCGCCATCCTGATCCGGCGCGACCGGAAGATGCGGGGCAAGGGCCTGGTGCTGGTGGTGACGGCCGGAACCACGGATATTCCGGTGGCCGAAGAAGCGCTCGTGACCGCCGACGCCATGGGCAACCGGGTGGAGGCTCTGTACGATGTGGGGGTGGCGGGCATTCATCGGCTGCTCGGCGAAAGCCGTCACCTGCGGCGGGCGCGCGTGATCGTGGTGGCGGCCGGCATGGAAGGCGCCCTGCCGAGCGTGGTGGCGGGCATGGTGGCCGCGCCCGTCATCGCCGTCCCGACCAGCGTCGGCTATGGCGCGAGCTTCAAGGGCTTGGCGGCGCTTTTGGGCATGATGAACAGTTGCGCCCCCAACGTGGCCGTCGTCAACATTGACAACGGCTTCGGAGCGGGATATCTGGCCAGCATGATCAACCGGCTTTAGACGATTGCGCCGAAAGCCAGCCTCAAAGGATTATGGACGACCGCACGCGGCTCACGGCGATGGTGAAGGCGGCGGGTTGAGCAGCCAAGTTGAGTCCAAGGATTTTGGACTCGGTGCTCGCCAAGCTGCCGAAACCATCCGATCCGAACGTCCTGATCGGCTTCGACACCGCCGACGACGCCGGAGTCTATCGCCTGCCGACCGGCCTCGCCCCCAACGTGGCGCTGGTGCAGACGGTGGATTTCTTCACGCCGATTGTGGATGATCCGTACACTTTCGGCCAGATCGCTGCCGCCAATTCCCTGAGCGACGTCTACGCCATGGGGGGGCGGCCGATCTCGGCCCTCTCCATCGTGGGATTTCCCAACTCGGGCCAAGACGTGGGGATTCTCGAAAGCATTCTCCAGGGCGGCTTCGCCAAGATGCAGGAGGCGGGCTGCGCGGTGATCGGCGGTCATTCCATCGGCGACGAAGAGATCAAGTTTGGATACGCGGTGACCGGCCTGGTGAATCCCGAACGGCTGTGGGCCAATTCGACGGCGCGCGCCGGCGACCGCCTGGTGCTCACGAAACCGATCGGCACGGGAATTATATCCACGGCGCTCAAGGGCGGCCGGGCGAGCCGTTTGGCCGTCGAGGCGGCGGTTCAGTCCATGATTACGCTCCACCGGGTGGCGAGCGAGACGGCCCAGCGTTTTGCCGTCCATGCCGCCACCGACGTTACCGGCTTCGGCCTCTTGGGCCACGCGCGGGAGATGGCGCTCGCCAGCCGAGTCAGCGTCGCCATCGACGCCTCGCGGGTGGAATTTCTGCCGGAAGCCGTTGAGTACTCGCGCCAGGGATTTCTGCCCGGCGGCCTCCAGCGTAATCTGGAATTTATCGGCGGCTGCGTGAAGTTTGCCGGCGGCGTTCCGCCCGAGGTTCGCCACCTGCTGTACGATCCGCAAACCTCCGGCGGGCTCCTCTTGGCGGTCGCCGCGAGCGACACGCCCCCGCTTCTTGAGGCTCTCATCGAGCGCGGCGTGCCCGCCCGCGAAATTGGACGCATCATCGAGCGGACCCAGCCGCTCATTGAGGTTCAATAACCCGCGCGGCCGCCGCGCCGCGAGCGAGCCAACCGACGGCGGGCGCGGCCCGGCGCTCCCCCGCCCCGTCTCGGCACTTTTGACACCATTCGCAGGCTGTGGGAACATGGGCGGCGGAGCTTTGGCGTGAAACGGAACCGACTCGCTCGCCTCGTCCTGGCCCTCATCATCCTGCTCTTGTTTGCCCTGCCGCTGGCCACGAGCGTCCTCGATCTGGTGGTGGATTGGCTCTGGTTTGGCGCGGAGGGCTACCGAGTGATTTATACCACCATTCTCAAGGCCCAGATTGCCTTAAGTAGTACCGCCAGCCTCGCCTTCATGGGGGCCGTGGGGATCAATCTGCTCGTGGCTCGCTCGCTCGGCCGCCGCCAGGCGTTTCGCGTTGACAGCGAGGTCATCGAGTTCCCGGCCCTCGACCGGTTCGCGGGCCTCTTCCGCGGGCTCATCTGGCTGGCGGTGCTCTTCTTCGGCTACGTCGTGGGCGAGTGGGCGGCTACGCATACGTTCGATTATCTTCTCGCCAGCCATCTCCAAACCATGCATCAACGCGATCCGCTCTTTGGCCTCGATCTGGGCTTTTATCTGTTCCGGCTGCCCTTCATCTGGTTCCTCTATCATCTCGTGCTGCTGACCCTGATCTTCTGCCTGGTTTCGGCCACCTTCCTCTACTTCGTCGAGGGAGGCGTGTACGTAACGGGCGGCGGAGCTTCGATCGCGCGCTCCGCCCGCACTCACCTGACGGTCCTCGCTGCCCTGCTCTTCGTTCTTTTCGCCTACCGCAGCCGCCTCGCCATGTACGATCTGCTCTATTCGGCGCGCGGCCTGATTTACGGCGCCGGCTACACGGACGTGCACGCGACTCTGCCCGCCTTGTGGATTTTGGCGGCACTGTGTCTGCTGACGGCGCTGGCGCTCGTTGTCAGCGCCCGCCGCGGAAGGCTGCGCCTGCCCCTGATCGCCATCGGAACCCTGGCGGCCGCCTGGGTGGCAGGGGTGGGCATTTACCCGCAGGTCATCCAGCGCTTCATCGTCGCTCCCAACGAGATTGACAAAGAGTACCCCTACATCGCCCGCGCCATCGAGGCTACGCGCCAAGCGTATGCCCTCGACCGCTTCCACGAACACCAGTTCTCGGATGTGGCCGATCTTTCCCTCGCCGATATCGAGGCCAATGACGCCACCCTGCGCAACGTGCGCCTGTGGGATCACAAGCCGCTCCTGACCACGTTTGCTCAGCTCCAGGAAATCCGCACCTATTACGACTTTATCCGCGTCGACAACGACCGCTATTGGATCAACGGCACTTACCGCCAAGTGTCGCTGTCGCCCCGCGAGCTGGCCTCCGCCAGCCTCCCCAGCCGCAACTGGATCAACGAACACTTCATCTACACGCACGGCTACGGCCTGTGCCTGGGGCCGGTCAATGAATCCACGCCCGACGGCCTTCCCGTCTTCTTCGTCAAAGACCTTCCTCCGGCCTCGAATGTCGCTTCCATCCAGATCACCCGCCCGGAAATCTACTACGGCGAGATGCCCGGGAACTATTGTTTTGTCGACACGCGTTTGAAGGAGTTCGACTATCCGGCCGGCGAGCAGAACGTCTACACCCGCTATGCCGGCGCGAGCGGCATTCCGGTGAAGAATCTATGGCGGCGCCTGCTGTTCACGCTGAAGTTCGGCGATCTTAAGATTCTGCTCTCCGGCGATATCCAGCCCGCCAGCCGGCTGATGATTTACCGCAATATTCTCGATCGCGCCGCCCGCCTCACTCCGTTTCTCCAATACGATCAAGATCCCTACATGGTGATCTCGGCGGGGGGCGCTCTCTATTGGATGCTCGATGGATACACGACCTCGAACCGCTATCCCTACGCGGAGCCTGACGGCGAGGTGGGCAATTACATCCGCAATTCCGTCAAGGCGACCATGAATGCTTATACGGGCCGGGTGCAATTTTACGTGAGCGACCCGAGCGATCCGCTGATTCAGGCGTACCGGGCGATCTTCCCGGGCGTGTTCCTGCCCCTCGACCAGATGCCGGAGGATCTGCGCGCCCACATCCGCTACCCCGAAGACTTTTTTTCCATCCAGGCCGGCAAATACGCGGTCTACCACATGACTGATCCCCGCGTCTTCTATAACAAGGAAGACTTGTGGCGGGTGGCCCAGAGCGCCGCGCGCGGCGAGGCGGCCCCGATGTCACCCTATTACACGATCATGAAGCTGGCGGAAGTCGGCACCAAGGAAGAATTCATCCTCATGGTCCCGTTCACCCCCGCCCGCAAGCAGAACATGATCGCCTGGATGGCGGCGCGGTGCGACGCGCCCTATTACGGGAACGTGCTGGTGTTTACATTTCCCAAGCAGAAGCTGGTCTACGGCCCCCAGCAGATCGAATCGCGGATCGATCAAGACCCCACCATATCGCAGCAACTGACGCTGTGGGACCAGGGGGGGTCGAAGGTCATCCGCGGCACACTGCTGGTGATTCCGGTGCGCAACTCCGTGCTGTACGTCGAGCCTCTCTATCTCGCCGCGCAGAACGGTGGCGGCCTGCCGCAGCTCAAGCGCGTCATCGTGTCCTACTCAGACTACGTGGTGATGGAACCGACGCTCGACGCCGCGCTCAGCCGCATTTTCGGCGGCAATGTTCAAACCGCCGCGGCCGCACCGCCCGAGGCCGCCCCGGCCGCCGGCGGGGCGGCCTCGGGC
>CADDZC010000002.1 GCA_902812365.1 Acidobacteriota bacterium
ATCAGATTGCTGTAAGGGGAGAAGAAACAGTCCGCCTGACATCGCGGAAAAAACTTTGGAAAAAACTGTTGACAATCGGTAGATCAACGATTAGACTGCAGCTTTACAATTGAATAGTGATTCAGGTTGGGACATGAAAAATCGCGAGCGAGCTGCGCGGGGACTCGTAGTCATCGGCAGTCTCATCCTTTTCGCAGCGGCCGCCCTTCATGATTTCACTGGCTATCCGGGGCTCTCGCGAGCTCTCAGTACCGCAAATCTAAGACCCTTTCTGGAAGGGAGCTTCAAAGCCTTTTGGCTTCTGATGTCATGGCACTGGATCGCGATTGGGGTTATTGCCCTGGTCGTTTGTTATGGAGGAGCGAGATCACGAAAATTGGTTCTCTTGCTATGCGGGCTGCTCCCCCTTGTCGACGGAATCGGCACAAGCATCACAGTCGGGTGGTTTTTTGGCAACGAAATGCTGAGCCTCGCGGGGCTGACCATCATCGCTGCTGCGGCTCTCTTTGAAAGTGCCTGCAGCGCGCAAGCCTGAACGCCGCCCGCTATGTTCCCGAAGAGCCAAATCAAAGAGGATGTTGAGCCCGAGCCTCATAGGTCGGACGGCATTTTGCGATTCGCGTAGTCGGGCAGCGCTAGGTCGTCAGAGAGATAAATCTTGACGCGGTGGCCCTCGCGGATGGTGATGGTCGGCAAAATGTTGAGAAATTTATCGAGGATGCGTTGCCAGGTTTGGCCGAGACTCTCGCCGACGCCCGCATCTGCTGCGCCGGCGTGGGTGCTGGATGATTCAGTTCGGTGCCCGATCGCAGCAGATCATGGACGCCGCGGCTTCCGCCGAGAGAATGCCCGCTTAGGCGTAGGGCCGCGCCCGCAACCGACTAATCAATTGTGCGCAATCGCTTCGTGGCCAAGGACTTACCGACCGAGCTTCATGAACCCGACGGAATCGCTCAGCCCCACCCCCTAACTTATTTGACACCCAGCGGATTCGGATTTAGGAAGGTCGCGTTCGCGTCCGCTGTCGCGGAAAGGAGGAGTCGTGGCCCCTCTAGTGAAAGTCCGTCACGAAGATGCGCGCGACTACATGCACCTGTTCGTGAACCGGCGCGCCTACAGGCTACAGTCCGCGCAGCCGGATCCAGAAAGTGGCCGGCACCACTACTTCCGTCCGAAAGCAAGGGGAACCGGGAAAGACCTGAGCCTGACGCTCGAAACGGTGCGGCGCCACCTGCAGGGCGAAATCACGGTCGGCCTGTACGCCATCAACCCGGCAACGCAGCGTTCCAAATGGGTGGCGATTGACGCGGATTACGGCGGAGCTATGGAAGATCTCCTCAAGCTCCCGTATCACCTGGCCGAGGACAAGGTGGACGCTGCCCTGGAAATGAGCAAGCGCGGCGGCCACCTCTGGATTTTCATGATTTTCATGGCGGCGCCGGCGCTGGCCCGGGAGTGCCGGATCTACATCTACAACTTGGCCCTGAAGTTGGGCATGCAAATCAAGGGAACTGGGTTAGCCGAAGGCATCGAGATATTTCCGAAGCACGACGACCTTCGGCCCGGAGAATTCGGGAATGCGATCCGCGGGCCACGCAGGCGGTGTGGTGCGGGGATGTGGCCGATCGGCGCAAAGGACGCTCGATGCCTGGCTTAATAGCGAGGGAGACACGATCTGGATCTCCGAAGTCGCGGACAGCAATGACCGCGTCGCCTTATTGAGCTTCAGCCTCGACATCGAAGCCGGGATTAGTGGCACTCACATTGATTCTCTCCGCGCGCAAAGCATCGGCGAGTGGCGGCGCTTCAATGCCGAACTGAAAAGCCATCAGAATCCAATCGACTCCAGCAAACCGTTGACGTCCTTGGTCCAGTATGTTCGGGCGAAGCTCCCGGACTTCGACAAGAATGATCCGGTGCTCCGCAGCTTGCAAGAAGGCTACCGGTGCGAAGGCGATTGGGCCACCTTCTACTCTAAGATCGTCGAGGACCGCTCCGGCGCGCCCGAATGGGGGCAACTTGATGCTGACACAAAGGCACAGTGGATCGTACACCAACTCTTCCGCAAGCTTCCGTCGCCTGGCCGCATCTACCGCTTCTGGCGCACTGCCGAGGCGTTCTTCGATGAACTGCTCCTGCGTTTCCGTGAAATAGCTTCGGCTCATCCAAAGCGCTGGAGGACCCGCCGTCTGGCTTTGCAACCGGACGATGCCACTGCCCACAACGGCTGGCAGGACCGGGAGACGTACGCCGGCCGGCTCGGAGACGCTCCGTTTGAGGTGTTGTATGACCAGGCCGACTCCGGCCGCTTGGTGACCATCTGCAATCTGGCTCGTTGTCTCGCTGCGGATAAATCAGGGCAAAGCCTGCAAGGTCGGTTCGTCGAAGTGAAAGGCGACGACGGCCGGACGCGCACTCTCACCATTCAACAGGTACACGACCCCGAAAAGATTGCGGCCTATGCGCCCGTGATTCGTCTCGAACGCAGTCCGCAACGGTTCCCCGTGATTGTTCCTCTCGAATGCGCCCCAGCGCGCCTCGAAACGGCGATGGAAAAGTGGCAGGAAGAGTTCGGCCGCGTCTGGGACCGGATGCCACTCCGGGTTGGCATCGTCGCATTCCCCCGCATGAGGCCCTTTCAGGCCGTGATCGAAAGCGCCCGCAACCTGGAAGCGGATCTGGCGGAAACGAAGGGTGAAGTCTGGCGCGTGCGTGAGCGCCGCACCAAGGACGGCATTACGGCGCTGGCGCTCGTTCGTTCCGATCGCGCCTATGAAGCGGTTCTTGTGCCCACGGCTTTGCCCGACGGCCGCGAAGACGTCTTCTATCCCTACCTTCGTGTGGAAGATCGGGAACTCCGGGATGCCCGCGACTTCCAGCACCCGGAGGGACCGGTGTACCGGCATGCCGCGGCGCTCCGTCCTGGAGATGGCGTCGTTGTCCACCCGAGCCGCGTGACCACCGTCTTTCTGGATGCGGCCGCTCGCCGGTTTGAGAAGGCTCGAAGTTGGTACCTTTCCGATTTCCGCCGCATGCGGGAGACGTGGGACATGCTGGCGCGAGTCACACCGAGTCTCACTGCTTTGCGCGGCGCCTGGGCGGAACTCGAAGAGCGGCAGATCGCCTGGCGCACTCCCGATGGAGCGTGGCTGCCCGGCGGAGAAGCAGGGTGGACTGCCCTTGCGCGCGCCGTGCTGCGCAACCGGCTCGGCGCCTCCGCCACAGTGTTGGAGCAGCTGACGGAAGCGGCGCGCGCCGGCGTTCTGGAATGGGCCATCGAGTGGCATTTGGGCTGGCTGAAGCAGGAAATGGAGGATTGAATATGGGAGAAAGCTTCAAAAAGCACCCCATCACGGGGATGGCAGTCGATCCGATTCACGTCGGCACTGGCGGCGGTCGGCTCGGCCGCGTGAATCAATCGATCGTCCGGGATCCCGTCCCGCAGGTGCCGAAGATTCCCGGCTCCAGTTTGGCGGGCGTCTACCGGGCGTATGCCGCCATGGCCAAAGGTAAGTATCCCGACTGCGCCGGCCAAGGACAGCCGGACCAGCAAGGCAACGGAGGCCATTGCGGGCACCCGACTGTCCCATCTGTACCGTGTTCGGTTTCGCTCGGAGCGCGGGAGGCGGATTCGCCGGACGGGCCGCTTTTAGCGACGCGCAGGTGCTGCTCTTTCCAGTGGCGACGCGCGAGGGTCCGGTCTGGATCACCTGTCCAGGAGCGACGCGGCTCATCGGGACCGAGATAAACGGACTGAATGATGCGACGGTGTATCGTTCAACGAACGGACAGCCGTTGAATCTGGGCTGGCTGCTGTTGCCGGTGGAGAAGCTTGCTGATGGGAATGATCCCAAACAGTGGTTGGATTCAACGATTCCCGGCTTCATCGGTGACCACCTCGCTGTGGTTTCCAACAAACTCTTCTCCCACATCGTCAACAGCAATCTAGAAGTGCGGACCTCCGTCTCCATCAATCCCGAAACCGGGGCCGCCCGGGAAGGTGCGCTGTTTACCTATGAGGCCCTCCCACGCGCCACGGTGCTCCTGTGGGAGGTGATCTGCAAGAACCCAATACACTTTAAGGTGGGCAAAGCCGATGTTGCAGCACCGGAGAACACGGATGGAGTTTTCAACGTGGTGGAGGCAGCGCATCCCTATTTGGAACATCTCGGCATCGGCGGAATGGGCACGCGCGGGATGGGACGGCTTCGCGTGTTGTCGCCAAAACCAACTCCACAGCAGCCCGCCGCTCCCAAGAGCAGACAGGAGGCGCCTGATGCAGAACCTGGACATGGAATGCGCCAAATGCGGCCGCGAACTCGCTCAGCTCGACAAAGTCGATGAAAAAATCCTTGCCAGCGCATTGAGCGTGTTGGAAGAACAAGGCGTCTACGCCTGCTTCCTCTTTCTCAATGCACAAGGAAAAGAGGCTGGACGGAAAGTCAGCAACAAACTTGCCAGCTTTCTCCCCAAGGTTCCCGAAGGCTCGCCCGGGCTCGGCAACGGCGACTTGTTTTGCTGCGCTTCAAGCGCTCGCCGAAGATCTGGATAAGTTACTCTTCGCGCGGGACCTGCTCCGGCAGGCGCTCGTCTATGGCCGCTATCACGCCAAGGCCAAGAAGGAGGAGACGCGGTGAGTTGGACGCTCTATCGCTGGACGTGGCGGCTGGAGTCTCCCGTGTTTGTGGGCGCGCCGCCGGCAGGGAGCCTGAATCGTTGCCGGCTGTATGTGCCCTCGCGCGCTCTCTGGGGAGGCCTGACGGCTGAACTGGCACGGCGTGGCGCGAGTAATTTCCCGCATTACGCCAAGGAAGGCCAAATGATGCTCGAAAACGCCCGCTTCACCTATCTGTTTCCGGCGGAAGGCGACGGGGAAGCGTGGCGGGCCTGGCTGCCACGGTATGAAGAGCGCGATGGTTTAGTTTGGCGGCGCAAGGACCAGCAGGACACCGAGGAGCGCCCGTTAACCGACCGTCAGATGCGCCGGCGGCTGTTGGATACTCGTGCCAGCACCGCGATTAATCCCGATTCCGATAGCGCCGAAGAGGGAAGTCTCCGGGAAACCGAATGCGTCTTGCCCTGCTGGCGAGACACGGCATCTCCGGTCGCCTTTGTGGGCTACGTGTTCCTGAAGCAGGACTGGCGAGAAGTGTGCGACGTCACGACTCTCTTTCTGGGTGGCGACACGCGCTACGGGCTCGGACGCTTGCAACGCGTCGAATGGAAGTCCGCTTCCGACGTCTTCGGGGCACAGGTCGATCTCAGAAAGGAGCCGCCGACGGTTCGAACCGATCGTCTTCTTGCCCACACGCGTGCAGGCGGTTGCACGCAGGAAATCATGGGGACCCGCGAACTCCTGGCTGGGTGGGACCGCACGAAAGACGATCCGTTTAGTGCGCTTTCTAAAACCGCTCTGTGGACTCCAGGTTCGCGAACCCGCGGCTCTGCGCAGGAATGGTCGATCGGCGACAACGGCGTGTGGGAATCTGCCAGAGGTCAGACGTGAGCGTGCATCAGCGCGCTCATCATGATGAGCAGGGCGCCCGCGAGCGGCCCGGTGGCGGCGATCAGGCGGGGGCGCTCGCGGCGTCGAAGTGGCTAGGATTCAGTATGTTACGCGAAAGCACGGAACCGAGGTTCATCGTCGGCCGGGCGGGCGGCCCGACCGCTCGCAAACCTGGCCCTAGCTCTTTGAAAACTGGTAGGATATAGGGGCGCTATTTCCGCGATCGAGAGATCGCGGCCCCATTGAAGCGACCGCTTGCTGCATCACGGACACGTGCTCAACTGCGGCCCAAGAAGCTGACGAACCCAAACGGGCTTGCCCGAAGGGAAGCAGAAAGGTTAAAAAGCAGTTCAGTCCCGAACGCCGCCCCCGGGGCCGGTTTTGAAACGGCCACGACGGCCGGTGTGGAAGTGACCGCTGAGGGTGATGGCCTTCGGCAAACAGATTCACCGAGTCAATCGAAGCCGCGTGTAGCGCCTCGGCGAATTGATCCGCGTCAAAATCCTTGCCGGCATCAGGGGTGAGAGGAGAGGCGTGGAAATCCGGAAACGCAATTCGATCGGATCGGCCGGCGGCCCGCTGCCCCTGCTCGCTAGGGGCACTCAGGCATGGAGAGCACTCTGGCTCCTAAGGATTTCACCCACGACCGGCGCGTAATGGTTTCCCCAGATGGGGTCCTTAAATGTGCCGGGCCTGTTGCAGTCGGCGAGATTCTGGCTCGAGCGCACACCAGAATAATCCTGTTCCGGCGATCGGTGGCATTGGCATCGTGCCGGGTTTTGCCAACGGGCTAGGATTCGGCGACTTCCAGAATCACGCTAAAAGCTTCTTGACGACGTTGCCATAAACGTCCGTTAGGCGGAAATCGCGGCCTTGGAACCGGTAGGTCAGTTTGGTGTGATCGATGCCCATCAAGTGAAGAATGGTCGCGTGGATGTCATGAACATCGACCGGATCTTCGACAGGGTTGTACCCCAGCTCGTCAGTCTTGCCGAGGGTGATTCCCGGCTTGATGCCTCCCCCGGCGAGCCAGAAGCTGAAGGCCCGCGGGTGGTGATCACGGCCAAGAAACTTCGATTGATTGCGGGCTTCATTCATTGGAGTCCGCCCGAATTCGCCGCCCCACACGACCAGCGTCGAATCCAGCAGCCCTCTCTGTTTCAGGTCCTTGATCAGCGCCGCCGCCGCCTGGTCAGTCTCGCGGCAAAGGCTGGGCAGCCGGTTGATGATATCATCGTGGCTCGAAGTGCCGTGAGTATCCCATCCTCGGTGGTAAAGCTGTACGAAACGAACGCCGCGCTCCACCAACCGCCGTGCCAGAAGGCAATTGTTGGCGAATGACTTCTTCCCCGGCTCCGTCCCGTACATCCGGTGGATCGACTCAGGTTCCTTGGAAAGATCCGTCAGCTCGGGAACACTGGATTGCATGCGATATGCCATTTCGTAAGAAGCAATGCGGGTTAAAATCTCCGGATCGCCGTTCCTTTTCAACTCCATCTCATTCAGGGCCTTTAACGCGTCCAGAGACTGGCGTCTCACTTCAGGCGTCACGCCCTCCGGATTGGTCAGGAATAAGACAGGATCTCCCTGTGAACGGAACTCGACTCCCTGGTAGACCGTCGGTAAGAAGCCGCTTCCCCAGCAGGCCTTGCCCCCATCGGGCTGGTTCTCGCCTGAGATCAATACGACAAAGCCGGGCAAATCCGCGCATTCGCTGCCCAGGCCGTAAGTCATCCACGCTCCCATGCTCGGACGCCCAATGATCTGGAATCCGGTGTTCATAAAGATCTGCGCCGGCGCGTGATTGAACTGCGTTGTATGAACCGACCGGACGATCGCAATGTCGTCGGCCACTTCTCCTAGGTGTGGCAAAAGCTCCGAAATTTCTGCCCCTGACTGGCCATGTTTCCTGAATTCGTAGGGCGAGCCCAGAAGCTTTGGGACCCCTTTGATAAAGGCGAACCGCTCACCGTTCAGGATATCTTTCGGGATTGACTGGCCGTCGTATTGCTGAAGCTTCGGCTTGTAGTCAAGCAGGTCCACCTGCGACGGCGCGCCCACCATGAAGAGGTAAATAATGCTCTTGGCTTTCGGCGCGAACATTGGCGGCTTGGGCGCCAGGGGACTCGGGGTAGCCTCTCCTGGCGCGCCCGCGTACGAGAACCCGCCCAGTAGTTCAGTGAGCGCGGCAGCCCCGATGCCGAAGCCCGCCTGTTTGAAGAAATAGCGCCGGGTTACTGCCCGCAGGAAATCATTCATGGGGTTGATGGGAACGTCTTTCATGGGCTACTCCTTGGAAATGGTTGCGTCGAGATTGAGCAAGACATTTGACACCATCGTCCATGCCGCCATTTCCGGGGCATTTGTGGCCTTCTGCGGGTCTGCGTGAATCACCTGGCAAGCTCCAGCTTCGTCTTTCTCATAGTGTTCGAGCTCCTGATTATAGAAGGAGAGGAGACGCTCAAGTTCGGCCTGGCTTGGGTGCCGCGAAGTACACAAACGGAATCCGTAGCGGATACGGTCTGGCGCGCCGGGACCTGCCTCCCGGACCATTCGTTTCGCCATGGCCCTCGCCGCCTCGAAAAAGAAGGGATCGTTGAGGGTGGTCAACGCCTGCAAGGGAGTGTTTGTACGGACCCGCCGGACGGTGCAGAACTCGCGGCTGGGCGCGTCAAAAACCACCAGGCTCGGATAGGGCGCGCTGCGGCGGATAAAGGTATAGAGGGCGCGGCGGTAACGATCCTCACCCTGACTGATGATCCATTTGTCCGAACTGTAGGGGACGTCCCAGATGCCCTCGGGTTGGTAAGGGAAAACGCTCGGCCCACCGATTTTGGGGCTTAACAAACCGCTGGCCGCAAGGGCGATGTCGTGAACCATTTCCGCCTCCACTCGGAAGCGGGGCCCGCGAGCAAGCAGCGTGTTGTAGGGATCACGCGCCAGTAGTTCTGGCGTGACGCGCGATGACTGACGATAGGTGGCGGAAGTAACAATCAGCCGCTTAATCGCCTTCATGTCCCATCCGTCGCGCATGAATTCCGTGGCCAGCCAGTCGAGCAGTTCAGGATGCGTAGGGGGATCACCTTGAGTTCCAAAGTCCTCAGAAGTAGTCACGATGCCGCGTCCGAACATTGACTCCCAATACCGATTCACCACCACCCGAGCCGTGAGGGGATTGTTATCGTCCACCAGCCAATAAGCCAGGCCCAGCCGGTTGGGCATCTGGTTGGGCGGGAGCGGATTGAGAATTGCGGGAACATCCGCATAAACCTTCTCACCCAGGCTGAGAAAACTTCCCCGCTCGCGGATGTAAGTCCACGGTCGTCCGAACCCAGGCCGCTCCCGCATGATCATCGCGGTCACGATGCCCAGGTCGCTCAGCGATTTTTCGAGCTTCGCAATCTGGTCGCGAGGGGGCTGAAGCAGCGGGGTGATGGCACGGAATGCGGCTGCCAGCTCATCTTTTTCCTTCTCTGTCCGTTTGGCGGCGGGGGTTTCAAGCACGGGCCACATTCGCACAGGCAGCCGGGTGATCGCTGCCGGATCAGAGATAGAAGTCACCGAAAGCCTGAAGCGCCCAATATTGCGAGAGGCGTGCCGCATTTCATGTTTCAGGGTAAAGGTAATCAGCGTACCCCCTGGAAAGCCAAAGGGTTTCGAGGGCATTAGCACAGCCTGGCGCGGCAGCGGAACGCGCGAAGGTGTGGAATCAATGGCCCAGCCGTTCAGCCCGGGCTTCGTGCTCACCAGGTTCTCCGAACTGTAGCCGGATTGCTGGTCGTTGGCGACGGCGCGCTGGAAGGCAATCCGCTGCTCAATTCGTGGTTCATGTACAGGCGAGACTTTAACCTCGAAATCGCTCAGAAAAAAATTGCCGTCAGGATCGCGGCCGGGCCCGCCATTGGGCAAGCTCGGGTCGTTCAGGACCTCGATGCGCACCCCAGTGATGCCGGTGAGATCGGTTCGTGCCTGAACCGTGTAGCTGTCCGCGTTGGGATTCTTACCGCTCGCCAGGATTGACTGGTCTGGCAGCAGTTTCAGGGTTGCGCCTTTCGCCGATGAGTAATGGTCCGGCCGCAACACGATCCACTCCGCCGGCGCGTTCCTCATCTGAATTTCCCAACGTGCCTGCGCCGCCTCGATTGCCGGCGTGGAGGTATTCAGCACGCCCTGGAGCTCCGCAATCTGGGCCCGCAAGCCCTCGCTCTTGGCCGCCTGCGTAGGGGTTGGGAGCTCGAGTTCAGGCTCGGCGGCGTATTGCTCGTTTTCGGGCCCGGCAATGGTGTACTGACTATTGTCGAAGAACGCCAGGAAGCGGTAGAAATCCTTCTGCGTGAACGGATCGAACTTGTGGTTGTGACATTGCGCGCAGCCGAGCGTTGTGCCCAGCCAGACCGCGGCCGTGGTGTTGACTCGATCCACCAGCGAGTACCAGTAATATTCCTGCGGATCGACGCCGCCTTCCTGATTCAGGAGCGTGTTGCGATTGAAACCCGTCGCGATGAGTTGATCGGTTGTCGGATTGGGCAGCATGTCGCCTGCAATCTGCTCGATGGTGAACTCCTTGAACGACATATTTTCATTCAGTGCCCGGATCACCCAGTCGCGGTATTCCCAAGCCGTCCGCCGCCGGTCCTTTTCGTACCCGTTAGTGTCGGCGTAGCGGGCGAGATCCAGCCACTCGCGGGTCCAGCGCTCCCCATAGTGCGGAGACGCCAGCAGATGGTCCACGACCTTTTCATACGCGTTGGGGCTCTTGTCAGCGAGGAAGGCGTCCACTTCTTGAGGCGCCGGCGGCAGCCCGATCAAATCAAGGTAAACCCGACGGATCAACGTCTCCTTGTCAGCTTCCGGAGATGGTTTCAGGCCCTCTTTTTCGAGCTTGGCGAGAACGAAATAATCGATGGGGTTCCGGCACCAGGCGCGATCCTTCACTTTCGGCAGCGGCGGACGAACGGGCTTCAGGTAAGCCCAGTGCTTGATGGGCTCGACCGGTCCGACAGGGGCCGTTGAGTCCGGACCCGGCGCCCCCTCGTCAATCCACTTGCGAATGAGGTCAATCTGATCCTGCGAGAGGGGTGGTCCACCATAAGGCATTTGCGGCCGCTCGAGAGCAGTCAGCCGGCGGAGAAGACGGCTGCCGGCGCTGTTGCCGGGCGTGACGATCTTTCCATAGTCGCTCCCCTTCAGGATTGCTGCCAGCGAATCCAGGCGTAAGCCGTTCTGCTGAACCTTGGGTCCGTGGCACGAATAGCAGCGGGCTGCAAGGATGGGACGTATGCTGGTTGCAAAGAGTGGCGACTCGACTTTCGACCCATGGGAAACCCCGGGCTTCGCCGCCGCTTGAGAAGAAGCGGTCCTGACTGCGGAAAAGTCGCCATGGTCGATCCAGGCACGAATCAACTGGACTTCCTTCTCGGCAAGCGGACTCCCACCCATGGGCATGCGCGGCCCGCCAGTCAACCCAAGTACGCGTTCCACAAGGAGACTGTCCTGGCTGTTGCCCGGAACAATGGCTCGCCCGGACACGCCGCCCTTTAAGATGGCCGCTTCTGAATCGAGGCGAAGCCTGGCCTGAGCGTTTTCCCGACTGTGACAAGGGAGACAGTGAGATTTGAAGATCGGTGCGATATCGCGGGCGAAGTCGACTCTCCGAGGTAAGGCTGTCGCGCCCTGGTGGGTTGCTGCTCGTGCCTGGTTGGCCTCGGCCTGGCCAAGTGCCCGCTGAACGGATGGCCACACCGCGGCGCCGGTGGCGATGAGAATTGAGCCGACGAAGATTCGGAAGGCACAAGTGTTTGTCATGTTATGGAAAATATTCAGAGACTGGCGCCCGCCTCCACATCTTGAACGGAGCTTTTTGAGCATCACTCACTGCGCATCGCAGATTGAAGTTGTTTTCTTTAACATGAGTGCCCCGGCCCGCGATTTGTTTGACGCCAGCGACAGCGTCGTTGTGGTGCGCTCGAGCACCACGATTTGTGAATCTCGATCAGCTAAATTTTATTCAGTCTAGCTAGTGAAAGTTCCGCTGTTGATTATACATCGGGCAGGCCGATTTTCTCTCGGTAATTAGAGGTTCCTCTTCTTCACTCCGCCTCTTGAGCAATTGCCAGGCTATTGTGGATGCTATCGAATTTTTACGGCCATGCCTTGGAGAGCCCGAGTGCCCGTTGTCGCTGAGATCAAATGGGGCAGTACGGGCAAGGCCCCACTTTGCGCGACATGAATCGTTTGCCGGCTTCTTGGTGATGATCGGACACGGCAGGGGAAGTTCCTGTTCGCAGCGGGGCGGGCGAGTGCCCGAGGGGAAAGCACTCGCTGGCCCGCCATTGACGGCGTTCGAACGGCCCCGCCAGACAAGGGGCGGGCGCTCCGTTTCTCTGCCCTCTTTTTCGAATAAAGCTGAGGTTTGCTGCAAGGCGTCCTTCCAGGTGAAAGGCTTGGAATAAATCGCGGCGCACACTTGAACCTCAAATGTCTCTCCAGCTTGAAGCACGCGGTGGGTGCGCTGGCGCACCGCCTGAGCCAGATTGACCGGATGGCTCGTCCACGGCTCAAGAATGACGTGCCGGTATCCGCGCCACCCGCCGTAGACCAGCCACATCCAGAGATAGGGGCAAATGTCACGCGGGAATTGCAGCAGAAATCCTTCGCTGGTATCCAGATCCTCAATCGCGTACCAACCTGCTTCAAGGTCGGTCGCGGTGTGACCGCAGAAAATGCCGGCCTCCTGAGGCTGAGTGAGACTCATGTCGGTTCGTCCCGCCTCGGTCTCAAGAAGGGGCCACGAATATTGTTGACCGGGAGTGCCGAGTAAAGGATGTGAAGCAAGACCCACGATTCCGGTTTTGGCCGGAACGCGCAGCCGCGCATGCTGGCCGGGATCGATGGCCGGATGAGTTCCCCAGATGAAGTCGATCGGCAGAAAACCCACGTTGGTGATTTTCCAACGGACGCTCAGGATGGGCCTTTCGTTGTCAAGGGTCACGGTTTTAGTGACCTTCACGGGGCTGATCGGCCCGAACGCAATCAGTTGCGCCGCCGCCCCATGGCGGGTCTCTTCCGCATCTTCCAGATTCCAGCGCAGGGAACGCAGTTCGCCCAGATTGGGATAGTGTTCCCCGGCGTGGTCGCACTCATCGCCGGTGGGGAAACCATCATCCCAGCCGCCGCACCAGTAATTATCAAAATTCGCCTCAATGGGATAGGGCTGGGGAGCGATCCGCGGGTTATGCCAAAGGAAATGGCGCCGGCTGGGCTTCCAGATCAGGTCATAAATCTTGGCTCCCACTTCCGGTAGCACCGTTACGTGCAACCAATCGTTTTCCAACCGCAACCGGCGAATGCCCAGAATCTGGTCGTGCCGATCGATTTGCGCTCTCATCTCAATCACCCGCTCAAAGGGTGCCTCACTGACAAGGCGCGGCGAAAATCTTAAAAGTGCCGAATGTGTTTGTCAGGCTGGATAGCCGCTTTCAATATCTAAGCTACCGATTCTAATTCGCCAAGCAGGAAACTCTATCAGATGACCTATCGCCGGTGTCAACCAGCTCTGAGGCGAAAGCGGAAATCCCGCCCAGGTGGCGGCCTCAACTTGCACCGCAGACCACCCACCCCTTCGCGTTAGCTCTCGGTTCCAAGCCGTCGGGACATTTGCTGCGCATATTTTCGCACCAGATCGCCCAGAAAGGGCAGCTTGGCAGACGAGATCTGGTGAATGGTTCCGGTCAGGCTCATGGCTGCGACAACCTCTGGACCGGGCCCGAAAATAGGAGCCGCAACGCAACCGAGACCGACCTCCCTTTTGAGTTCAACGGTAACTATCGGCTCGAAATAATCAGCGGATGAACGCCGAGTGGCGCGCGGCGAGGCGACCCGATCACAGTCTTGTGGTCGTTTTATGGTTTCCGGTATAAGGCATGCCCCGGCAGTCTGGGTGTCATCCCTCCCACAGCCGCCTTTCTGAAAACGCTGCATCTTCCTGCCGAGGCATCTGCCATCGGTTTCATAGAGCGCCACCAGTTGCTGCCCGAAGCTTACCTTTACGGCTGGACGAACGTCATTATCCTGACCAGATCTTGACCAGGCAAGATGGCCGTCCGGCGTCTCTGCTGGGCAAGCTTTATCCTCAAGGCCGCTGGGCTTACGTTGTAGCCTGTCTTCTCTTATTCCACGCTGCGTGGCCGATCACTTCGTCAAGCTGATGCCGCGGTATTCAAGCGGTATAGCCAAGCCAAGTTCAACATGATGAGAGAAGCACTCGACAGGCTGGATCGTCGAGCCAATGAACACGAAAGGAGTTCTGCTACAGCGAGGCTAAATTGAGCCGTTTTGCTACAGTTTTGTTACAGAAGCGGCCTTTGGGACGGCTAGGAGAGGAGAAGGGATATTGAAACCAAACAAGTTAGGTGGTACGCCCGGGGTGATTCGAACACCCGACCCCTTGCTTCGTAGGCAAGTGCTCTATCCAGCTGAGCTACGGGCGCGCAACGCGGCTGCGGCCTGAATGCATACCGCCTTCGCAGACCCAGCCGCCGCTCCGACCACGGTAATAGTCTGCCTGCCCGGCTGCGTCCTGTCAACCGGCTGAGATCGAGAACTTCCCAGCGTACGTTTGCACTCTTCGCCGGATGGCGGCGAAGAATGCCGCCCGCTCGGCGCAATCCTGGCGGTTCATGCCGTGGAAGCCGTGGCGGCGAATCCCTGGCGGAACCCACTCGCCCGAGCCGGCGCGCCCGGGGCCGGCGGTTTCCGTCTTCGGGCCGGATGGCGCCGCGCGGGCTGATGATGTGTTTAGAGAAAACGGAAGAATGCGACCAGCTCCGATTCCCCTTGGGGAGTGAGCGCCGGTGCTCCTATGAGCGCTCGCGCCACCGTACGGCCGCCTACCGCGCCGAAATCGAGGCGTGGCTGGGCGGCGGGCGCGGCGCGGAGAAATGACTCCTTGGCCAAGACGCTCGCTGCGTCCTCCCGCCCGGATATTTTCACCTGCCCCGGCCGCCCCCGCGCCATCCCAACCTGGATCATTGAGCGCGTAAAGCCCGCTGCCGCCCGACCGCGATAGCGGATCACTTGACCCCGCGTTGTCCAACATCGGCCGGCCAACGGGCCGGGAAGTAAAGGATGGCCGAATCAGGAGCCTTCGTGAGCCGAGATTCGCCGCCATCCAACCGTGCCGAGAGTGAGCATGCCGAGCGCCATCCCGACAAAGGTGCCAGGTTCCGGAACGACGGTGCCCGAGTATTGAAGACTGCCTGTGTCGGCGAATTTTGAGGCAAAGCCGCTTAAGGTTCCTCCGCCGCTATAACCATCCAACGTGAAGCTGGCGGTGAAATCTTGTCTAAAGTAGCCACAACCCAAGACGTTCTCACCGTAGGCACTTGTGAAACTGCCGGTGAATTTGGCCTGCCCATTGTTCAAGCCGATAGTGATCTGGCCACCGGGACCGTAAGTGTCGATTTCGTACACGAATGGATAGACCGCGCCCGGACAGCCAGGGTCAACCGATGAGATCAGCGGTCCAAACTGGAACTGCACGCAGGCGAAGCTCCCGTCCGCCTGGGTCGCACAGCTACTGCCGGAGGTAGGGTCTCCAAATGTTGCGGGATATCCAAAATATAGGTTCAGGTTCAGCGGGTCCGGTGTAGGCAGCGCGACGCTGGCGGAATCCGCCACGGCCCTTACCGAGCTCACGAGGCACATCGTCAGTAAGATTGCAGACAGCATTATACTGGATTTCACGGTTAGCTCCCCTCCTTTCTGAGGAATTGCGAACAGGCTACGACCCTAATTCGCTTCCTGACAATGGGACGAAGGGGAAGCTAGTTTGCCCTGAGGTACCAGCGGAACGAGTTCGCGGAAGCGTTTAAGTGATTGTCTAATAAGGTACTTGTCCTCCGGCGAGTGGTGAGGGCAGGCCCGGAACCAGAAGGATGCAAGGCCAGACATCGGATCGGCTAAGCTTCGCGCTCAAGCCTGCGGACTATGAGGAGACCGAGCGTCCCTCGGGGATGAGTTCTCCCTATCTATTGTTCGGCGAAGCGGTGGATTCAGGATGGGTTGCCGCCCAGGGCCCTGATTTCGGCGTCAGACCGCGCATTTCCTGGCGTCCTTCACTATCAACTGCAGGGTGGCGAGGCCCTGAAAGACGTTCTGATCGAGGGTAAAGGCTGCGTCGATCCGGTCGCCCGCAGCGAATTGTCCGGCCTGCCTGGCTCCGCCCCACCAGATGGCGTCCCAGGGCTTGGTCCCTTGCGCGACCCGCCATTTGAGATGTTTTTCCTTCAGAATACGCTCCGGAGCCAGGATGCGCAGGGCGCGCGCGGCCAGCACCGGGGCGGGGTTGCCGATTCCGTGCGGGGCCAGACGCCGCAGCCATTCGTAGAGCCCGCCGTCGAGGGCGTCGAGGTCGATTTCGGCGTCCACGCGCAGGGCCGGCTCGAGGTCTTCGGGCCGCAGGCGGGCGGTGGCCGCGCGCTCAAAGCGGCGCTCGAGCTCGGGAATGCGCTCGGCGGGAAGGCTAAAACCGGCCGCCTGGGCGTGTCCGCCGAAGCGTTCAAAGAGCTCTGCCGCCTCCGCCAGCGCCTCGAGCAGATGAAACCCGGGAATCGACCGCCCGGAGCCGACGCCGGCCCCGTTCTCGATCCCGATGACCAGCGCGGGCCGGTAATAGCGCTCCACAACCCGCTGGGCGACAATGCCGATGACGCCGCGATGCCATCCTTCACCGGCCAAGACGAGCGAGCGGCGGGCGGCCTTTTCGGGATGGGCCTCGAGAGAGTCTACGATCTCGGCCAGGATGCGCTCCTCGATCTGCTGCCGTTCACGGTTCAGGCGATCCAGGCGCTCGGCGATGGGGCGGGCGTCGGCGAGCGCCTCGGCCAGGAACAGGTCAATCACCTCCTGGGCGCTATCCATGCGGCCGGCGGCGTTCAGGCGCGGGGCCAGGCGGAATCCGACGTCGCCGGCGGTGACCGCCTCGCCCGCAAGGCCCGAGACGTCCAGCAGGGCGCGCAAACCGGCCGCCACCGGCTGCCGCAGGCCCTCGAGCCCCAGGGACGCGATGACGCGGTTCTCGCCGGTGAGGGGCACCAAGTCGGCGATCGTTCCGATGGCGACGATTTTCAGGTAGGAGGTCAGCATCCGATCCGAGGCGTGCGCTCCGAAGAGCGCCTGAGCCAGCTTGAAGGCCACGCCGGCGCCGCATAGATTCTTTTCCGGGTAGGGACAGTCGGGCCGATGCGGATTGAGCACCGCGCAGGCGCGCGGCAGGGCCCCCTCAGGCAGGTGGTGGTCGGTGACGATGCAATCGACGCCCAGCTCGCGGGCGCGGTCGACCACGCCGTGGGCGCGCACGCCCGTATCCACGCTGACCACCACGCGAATCCCCTGGCTGGCCGCCAGCTCGATCACGGAAGCCCGCATGCCGTAACCATCCGTGAAGCGGTTCGGGATATAAGCCTCGACCCGCCCGCCGAGCGCCCGCAGGGCGCTGAGGAGCACGACGACGGCCATCGTGCCGTCCACGTCATAGTCGCCGTAAATCAAGACCGGCTCGCCGCGCTCGATGGCTTGGCGCAGCCGCCGGACGGCGGGTTCCATGTCGGCCATCAGCCAAGGATCATGGAGGTGGCCCAGGGCGGGATAGAGGAAGCGCTCGGCCGCGTCCGGCTGGTCAATGCCTCGCTGCGCCACGAGTTGGGCCACGAGCGGGGGCAGATTGAGGGCCCGCGACAGCGTTTGGGCGGCGGAAGCCCGGGCGGGATGAGTGATCCAGCGCATGGTCGGACGCCCCTATCCTGGCAGAGCGCGGCGAGGGTTGCAAGAAAGTCGAAGCACAGCGGCCCGCCGTCGGCGCCTCCGGGTGGGGATGGGGCGAAAAACGTGCTTAAGATTTGGCGTCTGGCGGCCCTAGGATCGTTTACCGCCGGCGGGTGGCTACCACCTCCCTTGGGGAAACTTTCGTGCGTGGTTACCACGTGGTTACACGCTTTGGCGGGCCATTCCCGGGAGGCGTCCGGCCCCGTTTTTTGCCCCTTCCGGACGGATTTCGGGGCCAAATCCGGCCTCCGGGGCGCCTTGGGAGCCCATTTTTGCAGTCTTGGAGCCAGCCCGCGGGTTTGAGAGCGCCCGAAGTCGCCGGGCCGGAACGCCCCGCCTTTGTCTATAATAGGCTGCGTGGAGCCTATTCGGGTCCGCCCGGGATATCCGAAGGCAAAGGGGGAAGTTATATCCGGCCGGTGCGGCATCGGCGATCTCCGCGCGACGCCCCGAGCTTGGTGACCGCTATGGAGTCGACAACCGACCTGCGATCCTGGCTGCTCTGGGTCATCAAAATCCGATTTGTCATCATCACCCTGGTCTTCGCCATCGATTATGCCATCCGGCAGTTGGTTCCCTCGCCCGGAGACGTCGTGACGATCCGGCACCTCGGAATCGCCATCATACTCTGGTATCTACTCGGCCTGTTCTACTTAATCTACCATCAGCTCGGCCGGGACTACCTGTTGCAAGCTCACCTGCAGATTTACGTGGACATCGTCATGGTGACCGCCATCGTCCACGTAACCGGCGACCTGGAGAGCAATTATCTTTCTCTCTATCTGATCTCGATCATTGTCGCCAGTATTCTTTTGCCCCGGCCGCGGGCCTATCTGGTGGCGGCGGTCAGCTTCGTGTTTTTGGGGAGCCTGCTCGAGCTGGCGTACCTTCCCAGCCTCTACCCGAGCTGGGTGGAGCGCCATCCGGCCTTGGGATTCCTTGCCACCTCGTCCGCCACCCTGCCCGACATGGGCACGCTGGAAGTCAAAATCTTCGCCAGCCTCTTCGGCTTCTTCGCAGTGGCCTATCTGGCCGGCTACCTGGCCGAAAACCTGCGGCGCACCGGGGCCGAGTTGCGCCATAAGACCGGCCAAGTGGCAAGCCTGCACGCCATCAACGAAAATATCATTCAGAGCATGCGGGGCGGGTTGGTCCGCACGGACCTGGACGGAAACATCCATGAGCTGAACCCGGCCGGAGCCGCGATCCTGGGGCGGAGTGCGGCGGAGCTGAAGGGCCAGTCCATTTTCAGCGTTTTGAGCGATTTGAAGGGTTCGCCGGCAGCGGGCGGGGAAGGCGCGCTCCCGCCTCCGCTTCCGGCGCTCGAAGACGGCGCGCCCGAGCCGGCGGGCTTTTCGCCGGCGAGTCCGGCCTCGCCTCTTCCCCCGGTGCGCCGAGAGATTAACTATTGGCACCCGCGCGGCGAGCAGCGGATTTTGGGCATTTCCGCTTCGCCTTTGACCCTGCCCGAGGCGGGCGTGGTGGGCACCATTTACACCTTCCAGGATCTGACCGACGAGAAGCGGCGCGAGGCCCAGTATCGCGCCAAAGACCGCATGGCCGCGCTCGGGCGCATGGCGGCCGCCATCGCCCACGAGATTCGCAATCCGCTGGCCTCGATCGCCGGCTCCGTGAAGCTGTTGCAAAGCCTCTCGGACCTGCAGGGCGATCAAGCCCAGCTGATCGACATCGTGCGGCGGGAGTCGGGGCGGCTGGAGAAGCTGGTGTCGGACTTTCTGGCCTACTCGCGGGAGCAGAAATTTGAGTTCCGTCCGGCGGACATTGTCAACCTGGTCGAGGAGACTCTGCTGCTGGCCCAGCAGCATCCTCTTTTCACCGCGCGCTGCCGCCTGGAGCGGCGCTTCCCGGGCCATCCCGTCATTCTGACCGTCGATCCCGACAAGCTGCGCCAGGTGTTTTGGAACATCTGCGACAATGCCCTCAAGGCCATGCCGGAGGGCGGAACCCTGACCGCCGAAATCCAGGAGCGGCGCGACGGCGGCGTGGAGGTTACGTTTTCCGACACCGGCGTTGGCCTCGCTCCGCCCCAGGCGGAGCGGATGTTTGAGCCGTTTCATTCCCAGTTTTCTAACGGCACCGGGCTCGGCATGGCCATCAGCCAGCAAATTGTGGAAGGGCACCGCGGCCGCATCCGCGTGCAGTCCAGGCCGGGCCAGGGCACGCGGTTCATGGTGGACCTTCCCGCGGCCCCGAACAGCATGGCGCGGTCGATCCTTTCGCCGGCCGGCCGCCGATAGGCCGAATCCGCGGCGGGGCGCCGTTCGGTGCGCGCTCATGGCCCCCGACGCCGAGATGGGATATGCTGGCAGCTCGGCGAGAGGGAGCCGGCGAGCACACGATCTTTAGGAGGTTCAATGAAAGCGATCCGAGTCCATGAGTTCGGTGAACCGGAAGTGATGCGGCTGGAGGCGGTTCCGGACCTGCAACCCGGTCCCGGGCAAGTCGTGGTTCGCATCCAAGCGGCGGGCGTCAATCCGGTGGACACCTACATTCGCGCCGGCCTGTATGCGCGAAAGCCGGGCCTGCCTTACACCCCGGGCGTGGACGCGGCAGGCATCGTCGAGTCCGTGGGAGCGGGGGTCGATCGATGGCGGCCCGGAGCGCGCGTCTACGTTGCCGGAAGCGAAAGCGGCACTTACGCCGAGCAGGCGCTGTGCGCGGAGTCTCAGGTACATCCGCTTCCCGAGAAGGTTTCATTCGCGCAGGGGGCGGCGGTCGGCGTGCCTTACGCCACGGCCTATCGCGCCCTTTTTCAGCGCGCTCGGGCCGTGCCGGGCGAGACGGTGCTGGTGCACGGAGCGAGCGGGGGGGTGGGCATCGCCAGCGTGCAACTGGCTCGGGCGGCCGGCCTGACGGTGATCGGGACGGCCGGCAGCGAGAAAGGCCGGGAGCTGGTGGCGGCCGAGGGCGCCCACCACGTGTTGGACCATCGCGCCCCGGACTCCCTCGCCCGCCTCATGGAGCTGACCGGCGGCCGGGGCGTGGACGTGATCGTCGAGATGCTGGCCAACGTCAATCTGGGCCACGACCTGACGATCTTGGCGCTGGGGGGCCGGGTGGTGGTGGTGGGAAGCCGGGGGCCGGTGGAGATCAATCCGCGCGAGGCGATGAGCCGGGAAGCGGATATCGCCGGTATGGTTCTGTGGAACGCACCGCCGGCGGAACTCGGCCGCATTCACCGCGCCCTGGTGGCGGGGCTCGAAAACGGCACCTTGCGGCCGGTGGTCGGGCGGGAAATGCCCCTGGCCGAGGCTCCGCGCGCCCACCGCGCGGTCATGGAGCCGGGGGCTTACGGAAAGATCGTCCTGGTGCCGTGAGCGGAGCCGGTGCTGCCGGTGGCGCTAGCTTCGCCAGCGCAGCGTCACGGGCCCGGGAATCGGGTGCCGCATCGGCTGCCCCGTCCGCCGGGATTCAAGCAGCGCCGCCTTGAGCTGGAAATACCACTTGGCGGGGCGATCGGCGTCGTCGATCAGCATCAGCGGCGGATGATCCTTCAAGCCTTCCGCCTGCTGTTCCATGACGCGGCGGTCCTGTTCGAGAAAGCGGCGCGCGAAGAAGCGGAAGATCGGGACCATCAGGGGCACGCGGCGGAAGACGTTCCAGGCGGCGCAAAAATCGATGCGACACTGGGTCGAAGTGAGCGGGGTTACGGTGGCGCGGCTGGAAAACCACTTCGCGCCGCAGCGAATCTGCTCGAAGCGCTGATTCGGCAGCACAAACTCAATCTGGGTGGTGACGGGCTCTCCGTAAACGCCCAGCAGCTTGTAAGCGGCGCTGTTGGCGGAGGGCGAGTGGGCCCGGATGCGAAACCCGTTGGGAACGGGCTCGAAGATTTTCTCCTTCTCGTGGATGCTCCGCCGGCTCCGCCACCACCAGGCCTGGTGGACGAAGGGCCCATGGGCGGGATCCATCAGGCCGATAATGCCGTGGTCGATGGTGGTGGGCATCTCGCAGGCGAGACGAGTGAGGCGGTAGCGGTCGCCAAAGACGGGCAGGCGAGGCGGGGGCGGCAACTCCGGATTCCGGACGGCGGGGTCCGGCAGGTAGACCCAAAAGTAGCCGTCCTGCTCCTGGCAGGGGAAGTGGGCGCAGAAGATGCGTTCGGTGCGGATTTTATCGCGGTCGGTCCGGGAAGGGATGGCCGTGCAACGGCCGCTGGCCACATCGAACGTCCAGCCGTGGTAGCTGCATTCCAATTGCTGCCCGTCAAAGCGGCCGTAGGAGAGCGGCATGCCGCGGTGAGGGCAACTGTCGCGGAGAGCGAAGGGCTGGCCGCTGGCATTGCGGCCCACAATCAGCGGCACATCGAGCAGCCGGGTTTTGCGAAATTTCGCCCCGCGCACCTGGGCGCTCTGCAGCGCCGGATACCAGAACCCCAGCAGCATCTGCCCGTCGGCGGTGGTGGCTTCGTGCTCCACGCAGTGATTATAGCCGGTTTGGGCGGCGCGTACGGGCAGGGGAAGCGTGGCGGCTCGCGCCCGGGTCCCGGCGCGGTGGACCCGGCGGCCGCGGCCGCCCAACACCCGAGCGTTGAGCTAACTGGTGATGATCTTGGGCGTGATGATAAACAGCAGGTCGTTGGTCTGCACTTCCCGGTTGGTGGATTTGAACAGGTTGCCAAGCAGAGGAATGCGGCCGAGGCCGGGGACTTCCGTATACGACTTGGTGTTCGCGGTCAGTTTGACGCCGCCAAAGATGACCGTGCCGCCGTCGCTCACCAGCACCTGCGTGGTCGCCGATTGGGTGTTGATTTCGGGGTTCTGGGTGCCGGGCAGCACGGGCCCGGGCGAGTTGTTTTGCACCTGGATAATCAGGAAGATGTGTCCGTCGTCGGTCACTTGCGGGGTCACATCCAAGGTGAGCGCGGCATTGATGTAAATGGTGGTGACGGTATTGTTGATGGTCGTCTGCACGGGAATCTGGGTGCCCTGGACGACCTCGCCGCGCACGTTGTTCTGGGTCATGATGGTCGGCGAGGAGATCACTTTGGCCTGGTTGCGCGATTCGGCGGCGGCTAACGCGACGCCGATAAAGTACCGGGCTCCCAGACTGGAAAGAGCATAGGCCCCGAATCCGGAGGCATTGGTCTGCCCGATCGTGAGGCGCGTGGGCTGGGGCGGACTGGTCGGAATGTTGCTTTGCGCCGACGCCCCGGACCCGGTGGACCCGCCGGTCACGTTGATACCGTTTTTGCTGACCGTCCCGCCGTTGAGGGCGCTTTGCAACTGGCGGGTGAAGTCGTCGGTGGCGAGCACGATCTTGGCCTCAATCGACACCTGTTTGGTCTTCCGATCCAACTGCTGGATGACCGAATCGATGATGGGAATCTGCGACTGGACGTCGGTAATCACCAGGGCGTTGTTGCGCGGATCGGCCACCACCGTCCCCCGCTTCGAGAGGAAGTTCTTGACGATCGAAAGCACGTCCGTCATCGGGCCGGCGGCGGCAGCTCCTCCCATCGCCGGGCTTGCTCCGCCCCCCATCGCTCCCCCGGCCATCCCGATGACGCGGGCGTAGTTGAGAGGCCGGAAAACGGTCACGAGAGGCTCGGAATCAATCTGGGCTTCCTTCAGGCGGACGGCGTCCTCTTGCTCGGCGGTCAGGGTCTGAATCTTCGCGATCCGCAAGACATTGCCCTCGAGAACCTTGCCGAGGCCGTTGTTCTTGAGGACGATGTCGAGCGCCTGGTCCCACGGGACGTCGTCGAGCACGAGGGTCACCGTGCCGCTGACGTTGGGATCAATGATGATGTTGAGGCCGCTGATCTCATGGATCAAGCGGAAGAAATCCTTCAGATCCACATCCTTTAAGTTGAGGGAGATGCGCTCGCCGGTGTAAGGAGTCGGAGGCAACTGCTGGGGCTTGGCTGCCGGTGTTGCCGGGCTGACAACGATGGGAGCGGAGGGATGGTTTTCCTGGCCTTGGGCCACCACCCGGGCCGCGGCGGCGGCCGGCGCCATCTCGGGAGGCGCCGGCGGGGCAGTCATCGCGACTGGCGCGAGAGCGGGAGCGCGGGATGAACGATTGGGCGTGACGGCCGGCTCGGCGAGGCGTGGAACGCCATCGGCCGAAGAGTTCGCCTCGACGCGCGGCAGCACCGGCGGATTGGGGGGGGCCGCGGCGAGAGCCGGACTCGTCTTGGCGGCGGCTGGCGGCGCCGAGGCCCGAGCGGTCGCTTCGCCGGAGGCGATCACCAGTCGCAGTCCTTGGGAGTTCCGCTGAATCTCGAAGGCCGGCTGGCCGACGACATCGGCGACCACCCGCACGATGGCCGGATCGGCGCCGCGGAACTGGCCGACCCGCACCTGCTTCACGACCGGGTCATGGCCGGGAAACCAGCGCTGGGGAACGTCGAGGGCGGCGCGGTCGAGATCCAGGACCAGGCGCGCGGGCTTCTCCATCCGGTAGACGTGGTAAGCCGTGGCCCGGCTGGTGACGAGAGTAACCAGGATTTGACCGGCCCCGTTCGACTGCACGGAGACTCCGGTCAACCGGGCCACCGCCGCGGTGGGATCCGGGCGGTAGGCCCCGAGCCCGGCGGCGGCCGCCAGGCACGGCAGGATGACCAAAAACTTCATTCGTCGCTTCATCGCGCTTCTCCTGATCCCAGTCGCAACACCACGTCGCGGAACCGCAAGGCTCCTTCCGCGTCGTAATACTTCTGTTTGAAATAGACGGCGTTTTCGGTGATCCTATCCACCCGCCCGTCGTAGACTTCCTGGTTCTCGTGCAAAAAGTAGGCGATATTGGTGGCGTTGGTGACGACGGCAATCATGGTCCGGGTGGCGTGCTTGCGGACGGTGCCTTCGAGCCGCAGAGTGTGAATGATGAGGCCGCGCACGCCGGGGGGCAGGGGCCCGGTGACCGGGAAATCCTCGGCTTGCCTTCGCACCGGGGGCTCCGGCGGCTTGAACGGATCGCGCCCGATGGCCTGGCCCGGTTCGCCTCCCGCCGCGCGCCCCTCGCGAACGATTCTCCGCAGGTTCTGCTCATTGCGCTTCGGCGCTGATTCCGGGCTCGCCGGCGATGGAGCCTGGAGGGCGGAGCCGGCGTCTGCAACTGGGCGGGCCACGGCGGCGGTCCGGGCCGCCGCTCGGGTTTGTCCGGCAGCCTCCGCGTCTCCCCTCGTCCCCAGCGCCATCAGCAGCGCCAGGGAGAAGAGTTTCCAACCCTCACGCCATCGGTCGATCATGTTGCGTTACCTTCTCGCCGGCGCGGAGGCCGGCGGCGTGGCCGGAGCGCGGTTAAAGTAGGTGGTCACGATGAAATTCGCCCCCACCGTTTCGCCGGGCAGCACCTTGTAGGGCCCCATCCCGCCGCCTTCGGGCCCGCCCAGGGTTAAGCCGGTCACGTTGATGATCCGCTGGCCGCGAGCGAGCCTGCCGAAAAAGCCCATCAGGGCGTAGTAGGTGCCGTCCACGCGCATCCGATAAGGCATCTCGACGTACAGTTCCTGGTTGACCAGCGGCTGGGCGATAAAGGTCCGAATATGGACGCCGGATTCGGCCTCCGCGCTCCGCACCGCGCGGATGAACCCGTCCGCGTCAGGCTCGTCGGGGACGATGGCGCGGAGCAGCCGGAGCTGATCCTGGGCTTCGGCCAGCCGCTTCTGGTAAACAGCGTGCTCCTGCTCGAACGCCCGGTTGCGCAGATTCTGCGCTTCGAGCGCCTGAACCTGCTGGTGGAGGGCGTCCGCTTGCCCCTTGAGCGGCCACACCAGGTACCAGAAGCCCGCTCCCGCCAGCACTACCGCCAGGCCGGCCAGCACGGCTCCCTGGGTGCGCAGCGGAAGTTCCTCAAATTTCACGGCCACAGTCTTGAAACCTCGTCTCTTCGCTGGCGGCGCTTATCGCGACGCCGCAACCGGGGTTGAAGCGGCCGCCCCGGGGGCGGCTCGCTGGTAGAGGCAGTCAATGTTGAACCGGAACATGACGCGCGTTTCGAGATCGCTTTCGTAATACTGCCGAATCTGGACATCGGAAAACGCTCCTACGGACTTGAGCACGCTCAGGAAGTCGGCAATGGCGCTCTCCGTGCCGCTCGCCCCTTGCAACATCAAGCGGCTGCCGGCGGCGTCAACGGAAGTCAGGTAAAGGTCTCGGGTGCGATTGACGGTGCCGCCGAGCGTGGCCATGAGCGTGACGGGGCCGGTGCGGTTGCTTTGCAGCGCCTGGATGGCGTTGATGCGCCGCTCAATCTCCTCGAGCTCTTTCTGGTACTGCTGGTTTTCCGCCTGGATGGCCGCCAGGCGGGCCGCCTCGCGCTTGGCGGCTTCGAGCTGGTCGTTGAGCCGGGAGAGGGCGTGCTTCCAGTAGACGTCAAACGCTCCCGCCACGCCCGCGGCCAGCAGCAGGCTGACGATCAAGACTTGCGCCTGGAAGGTGTGGGCCCTCGCGGCGGCCTCGGGCTTGGCCTCAAATGGCGCCGGCGCGCCGGCCAACAGGTTGATCCTAATCATGCGGCGTCAAAGCTCCTTAGCGCCAAGCCCATCGCCACCGCCATGCGCGGGGCAACGTCGTTGACGTAGGCCGGATCGAATTGCTCCTCGGCGACGGCGACGTGACGAAACGGGTCGAGAATCTCCACGGGAATTCTGAGCTCGTTTTCGAGCAGGTCTACCAAGCCCTCGACGCGCGCCGTGCCGCCGGCCAGATAGATGCGGTCGATGGGTTCGGGAGAAGTCGTCTGGTGGAAGAAATCAAAAGTCTTCTGAATCTCCAGCAGCAGGATGTCGGAGACGGCGCGCAGGTGTACGCTCTTCATTTCCGGCCGGACGCTCGCCACCTCGCCGCCCATCTTCAGCTTTTCGGCGTCTTCGAAGCTGAGGTCGAGACCTTTCTGCAGGGCCTCGGTATAGCGCTTGCCGCCGATCGAGACGTCGCGCGTAAAGAGCGGAATACCCGAGCGCACGATGTTGATGTTGGTGATGCTGGCGCCGATGTTGAGCAGCGCGAAGGTGCGGTCGGGCGGCGGCTCGTAGCTGGCTTCAAAGGCGTTCTGCAGCGCGAAAGCGTCCACGTCGACCACCGCCGTGTTCTTCCCGGCCTGGCTCAGAGCCTGGGTGTAGTTTAGGACTTTCTCGCGCTTCGCCGCCACCAGCATCACGTCCAGCCCGTTCGGGGTGGCCGAGGGGCCGAGCACCTGATAACTGAGGTTGACGTCCGAGACGTCGGCCGACAGTTGCTGCTGGGCCTCGTACGGAATGGCCTGCGCCAGCTCGGCGTCCGTCGCCGCCACCATGGTGATCTTTTTGACGATCACCGAGTGCCCCGAAACCGACGTCGCCACGTCGTCCGTCTGGATTTGGTTGTCGGCGAAAATCTTCTGGATGGCCGAGGAGACCGACAGCGCGTCCATGATGGTCCCTTCCACGACCGTATCGGGGCTGAGGCTGTCCAACCCGAGATTCACCAGCTCGTATCCGTTGCGCGTCTTCTTCAATTCAACGGCCTTGATGGAGCTCGAGCCGATGTCCAATCCGACCAATCCCTTGCGCTGCTTCCGTCCCAGTCCCCACATTTCCTCGTCCTAGCGCACCGCGCGGCGCCGCCGCGGCCGTTGCCCGCCGTCAGTTTTCGTGCTCTCCCGCTCCATCCAGCGATCCAGCACGGTCTTTTTGAACTTCCAGCGGTTGCCCAGTTTGAACGCCGGAATCTTCTCTTCGTTGAGGTATTTGTACAAAGTCTCGCGCGATACTCCGAGATATTGGGAGGCCTCGCGGATGTCCATCACTTCGCGGGTATCGGGCATCGGCACCTACCATCGTAAAGCGTCTCCGCGACGCCGGCCGCCTAACCCTATCGGCGGAAGCGCCGGGAAACGTTAGGTTGTTGGTCGTTATATATCTCGTAATGACTCTCAGTCAAGTAATTTTTAGGTTTATGAGAGCAATTTTACCCTTTCCTCGGGCCCCCGCACGGCTCTTCCGGCCTCCAGGCTTCCTCTCCTAGGGGTTTTCACCCCGCATTGCCTCATAACTCCTTGGAAAATCGACGGCGCCGCCCGGCTCGAGCGTTGACTTTTCGCGGTCCAACCGTCACAATGCCGGCTTCATCCCGGCCGCGGCCCCCGCCAGGGTTCTCGGCTAGCGGGCCCGAGGCAACTCCCATGACACGATCCCGCGGGCGCCTACTCCTGATCACTTTCGCCGCGCTGGCTTTCCCCTCGGCCGCCGGCGGCGTGTGGCACGACATCGGCACCATGACCGCCGGCCCGCCGCACGGCAACGCCATGACCTTCCGCAGCGCCGAGGCCACGGTCGAGGTCAGCGTTCTCGCCCCCGATCTGGTGCGGGTGCGAATGAGCCGGGGAACGTCGCTCGGTCCCGACGAGTCGTATGCGGTTGTCAAGAGGGATTGGCCCCCGGCGCCGATCGAATTTGATGTCGGCCCCAACCGGCGCACGATCCGCACGCCGGAGCTCGAAGTTCGCATCGGGCTCGCTCCCTTTCGGGTGGCGTTCTACGACCGGAACGGCCGCCTGATCGCCAGGGATGCCGACTCCGCCGGCATCACCTGGGACGGCGCGCGCCTCCGCGATTGGAAGGAGATGCCACCTGACGAGCATTATTTCGGCCTCGGCGAAAAGGGCGACCATCTCGACAAGCGGGGCCACAGCTACGTGATGTGGAATACGGACGCGTACGGCTGGGACGCCACCACCGATCCGCTGTATGAGTCGATCCCTTTTTTTATCGGCTTGCGGCAGGGCCAAGCTTACGGAATTTTTTTCGACAACACCTACCGGTCGTCCTTTGATTTGGGGGTCGAGTCGCCCGACCGGTATTCGTTCGGTGCCGAGGGCGGCGAGCTGGACTATTATTTCTTCTACGGCCCCGATCCGAAAAAAGTGCTTGAACGCTACACGGAGCTGGTCGGCCGCCTGCCCCTGCCGCCGCGCTGGGCCATCGGCTATCACCAGAGCCGCTACAGCTACTACCCGGAAAAGGTCGTGCGGTTCATCGCCGACAACTTCCGCCTCCGCCAGATCCCCTGCGACGCCATTTTCCTCGACATCCATTATATGGACGGCTACCGCATCTTCACCTGGGACCGGTCGCGCTTCCCCGACCCGGCCGCGATGATCGCGGACCTGCACCGCCAAGGATTTCACGTGGTCACGATTATCGACCCCGGCGTCAAGGTGGACCCGAACTATTGGGTTTATCAGCAAGGCATGGCCGCCGGCGACTTCGTGAAGACCGCCGGCGGCCGGGTCTACGTCGGGCGAGTGTGGCCGGGCGAGAGCGTCTTTCCCGACTTTACCTGGCAGCGGGTGCGCGACTGGTGGGCGTCGCTGTATCGCGGGCTGGTCGCCGACGGCGTGGACGGCTTCTGGAACGACATGAACGAACCGGCTATCTTCGACGTGCCGTCGAAGACCATGCCGCCCGACGTGCTTTTCTACGACCACGGCCGGCGCAGTCCTCACGCCAAAATCCACAACGTCTACGGCATGGAGATGTCGGCCGGAACGCGCCAGGGGGCGCTGCAACTGCGGCCGAACCACCGTCCGCTCGTTATTACCCGCGCCACGTACGCCGGCGGCCAGCGCTACGCCGCCGTCTGGACCGGCGACAATTCCAGCACCTGGGATCACTTGCGGATCAGCCTGCCGGAGTTGATGACCATGGGACTTTCAGGCCTGGCGCTCGCCGGGGCTGACATCGGCGGATTCGCCCTCAGCCCGAGCCCGGAGCTTTACGTGCGCTGGCTGGAAGCGGGAGTATTCTATCCCTACTGCCGCACCCACACGGCGATCGGCACCCGCAACCAGGAGCCGTGGTCCTACGGCGAGCAGTTGACGGACATTAACCGCCGATCCATCGAGTTGCGCTATCGTCTGCTGCCGTATCTCTACAACGCTTTTCACGAAACCGCCGAGACCGGATTGCCGGTGATGCGGGCCTTGCTGCTCGACTACCCCGACGATCCCGTCGCGGTCAGCCAGGATTACGAATTCCTGTTCGGGGATGACCTGCTGGTGGCGCCCGTTGTCAAGAGCGACGAGCAGGCATGGGAGGTGTACCTGCCGCGGGGCGACTGGTACGATTACTGGAACGACCGCCGTTACACCGGCCCGACCCGCGTGACGGTGGAGGCCCCGCTCGACCGCATCCCCGTGTTCGCGCGCGGCGGGGCCATCGTGCCGACCCAGCCCGTCGTCCAGTACGCCGGCCAAGCGCCCATCGACCCGCTGACCTTCGAGATTTATCCCGACGGCCGCTCGTCGCGCGACTATTACGAGGACGACGGCGAGACGCTGGACTTTGAGCGGGGCATCGTCCTGCGCCAGCGCCTCAGCGTGGTCGAAGGGTCGGCTGGCGGGGTGAGCATCCAGGTGACAGCGCGCGAGGGCTCCTATACTCCCCCCGCCCGATCGGTCGCGTTCAAGGTTCACGGCCAGCACTGCGCTCCGCGCGGGGTGGAAGTGGACGGCCGCCCGCTCGCCGCCGCGCCCTCGCAGCGCGCCTGGGAGGCCTCGTCGTCGGCCTGGTTTTACGATCGAGACGCCGCCATCGTGTGGATCAAAATGCCGGACCGCGGCCGGGCGCTCAACGTGCGCGTCGAGTAGGGAAGAGGCGCTGGCCGCCGGGCTGAGGCTTGCCGGCGCGGGCCGAGACTCCGCTTGTCCCTAGCTCTCCCACCCGCTATCATGGCTTCGCGCGGGGGAACTGACGTCTGGCGGCAGGGCCGGCTGATGAAGATTCACCACCTCGGTATCGCGGTTCAATCCCTCAAGGAAGCCATTCCGGTTTTTGAGCTCCTTCTCGGCCGCCCGCCCGATTTTCAGGAAGTGGTGGCCGACCAAAAGGTTCGCGTGGCCGTCTTTCCGGTGGGCGAAAGCCGTATTGAGCTCTTAGAGGCGACGGCCGCGGAATCTCCGGTGGCCAAATTTATCGCCAAAGGAGGAAAGGGCATCCATCACTTGACGTTGACCGTGAAGGACCTGCCGGCGACGCTCGAGCGCCTGGAAAAGTCCGGAATCCGCCTCATCGACCGCCAGCCCAAGCTCGGTGCCGGCGGCGAAAAGGTCGCCTTTCTGCACCCCTCGAGCACCTCCGGCGTCTTGATCGAGCTGGTGGAGGAGACATCGCCGGATGGGGGCTCGAACGCGCCCCGGGAGTGAGCGGAGCGCGTCGCTTCTCGAGGCGTTGTTTTCAAACCGGTTCTCGATGAACCTCAGGAGCGCGCGCGGATCAGCAGCAGGATGCTGGCGGTGGCCGCCAGCGGCAGCGTGGCCGCGACCATGAAGGCCGGCAGATAAGAGAACTTGTCCACCAGCACTCCGACGACGAGCGTGAAGGCGGTGCTGACCAGCCCCGCTGCCAAGCCGCTCAGGCCGGTCACGGAAGCGACCACGTCCTGCGGAAACAGGTCCGAAGGAAACGTCAGGCCCATCGTGGACCAACTGGCGTATCCCCACGTGGCGACGCTAATGAGGGCGAGCGCCCAGGTGGCACTGTGGGTGAGCGCGGCCGGAATGCCGGCCAGGATGGGAATCGCGCACAGCACGCAGACGCATTTTCGGGCCCGAATCACCGGCATGCCGCGCCGAATGAGGAAGCCCGACGCCAACCCAGCGGTGAAATTTCCCAAATCGGAAAACAGAAACGGAATCCAGGCGAATGCCCCGATCTGTTTCAGGCTGAAGCCGCGGGCGTCACTCAAATACTCCGGAAGCCAGAAGACGTAAAACCACCACACCGGGTCGGTCAGCGCCCGCCCGATCGCGATGCCCCACACATTGCGATCCCTCAGCAAGGCGAGCCATCGCCGGACGCCCGGCTCGGGGGAAGCCGCCGGCGCGTCGCGGCCGGATTCGATGAGCGCCCTTTCGCCGGCCCCGAGGCGCGGATGCCGGGCGAAGGGTTGGTAAAACCGGAGCCAGGGAATCAACCAGAAGAAGCCGAGCAGGCCGATCGCGACGAACGCGTATCGCCAGCCCAGCAGGGCCGCGATGCCGGCCACGAGCGGCGGCGCGAGAACGGCTCCCACGCTCGAGCCGCTGTCAAAGATGGCTACCGCCAGGCCCCGCTCGCGGGCCGGAAACCACTCGGCGACGGACTTGCTCGCCCCCGGCCAGTTGAATCCTTCGCCCATGCCCAGCAGGAACCGAAAGGCGCTGAAGGAGGCGACCGAGTGGGCGAGGGGCGTCAGAATGCTCGCGACCGACCACCAAACCATGGCCAGAGCCAAGCCGAGCCGCGTGCCGATCAGATCGAGAATGACGCCCCCAACGAGCCACATGACGGCGTAAGCGATTTGGAAGGCGGACACGATCCGCGAGTAATCGGTGTGGGTCAGGCGCAGTTCCGAGGCGATGACCGGAGCCAGCACGGAGAGCGTCTGGCGATTGATGTAATTGATGACCGTCGAGCCGAACAGCGTCCAGACAATCCACCAGCGCAGATGCTTGATCGGTTTCAAGGCGTCCCGCCTCTTGTCGCTTGTGGGCGCGGCAGCCGGCAAAGGTACCACAGGATGGCATCCGGAGGGACCTTTTTCGAGGGCGGGTGAGATCGAGAAACAAAAACCGGAGCGCGGGAAAGGCAGGCCGCTGCCGCCCGAATCCCCTTGTCGGAGGGAGAAGTCAAGGGCTGCTTCGGGCGGGCGAGGGCGGCCTGCCGCGGCTCCGGAAGGAGACTGGGATGGATTCAGCCGGTGCGCGGCTCTCAGCGGCTCCGGTTAGAAGCCGTGAATGATCCGATTCGCTATGGCACCGGCGTTGAATCCCACCCGGAACGAGAAGGTATCGAGCGAGTAGTGAACGCTGCGCGTGTAGCCGGCTTCGAGATCGATGTTGTGAATCGGGTTGAAGCCGATCCATCCCGAGTACCCGTTGTCGCGGGCGATGGACGCCGGGCCGGTCGTCTCAAACCGGCTCTCGAAGACTCGATCGTGGTTCGCCGCGAGAGCCCGACCCGCCTGGCGCCTGAACATCTGACTGTATACCTTCTGGGTTCCGCCCGGCAGAATGTCATAGTAAGAAGCGCCGACGTGCACCCAGGGCAGGACCTTGAACGTGCTTCCTCCTTCGAATTCACTGACGAAGCCGAGCGTTCGGTAGGGCCGATAGAAGAAGCCGCGATCCCAGGTCGTGTCCCCGAGGCCGGCGTTCAGGAACGGGGTGAACGGCCCGAACTGGCGGTCCAGGTGGTTGTCCCAAGTCACGGTCGCGCGTCCGGTGCTGAAACCGCGGGCGAAGCTGCCCGTGGGAGCGCCGCCGGTGATGACCGACGTATAGTTCACGAGGGGACTGGCCACGTGGACGCGCACGTCCGCGTAAGCGTCACCGAAGTTGTCGTTCCAGGTCTTCCAGTTGGTCAGCGTATCTTTTCCAGGATGGACAAAATAGACGGGAAGTCCTACGTCGACTCCCAAGTGCGGATTGAAGTTATAGCCGACGCTGGAGTCCAGAACGGTGACTTGGCCCAGAGGAGTCGAGCTCCCCCGATATTCTTCATACCAAGTGACACCGGGCTCCTGGGATTGCGCCGGAAGGTTCGGGACGGCCGCGAGCAGCAGTGCCGCCAGAACCGCTGAGAGAAGCAGACTGACACGAACTTTCATGAACTTCCTCCGTCAGATTCCGATGCCTCCGATCATCAGTAGTTCCGCTCAACATCCGTTGCTCAACCTTTTTGATGAAAACCGCGGGCGCGCAGGTTGCGTCCGGGACCTCGGGCGGCGAATCAACCGCTTGAGAGGCTCTCTCGGGCAATGCTATCCTAGAAGAGAGTTCATGGCTGAAGAACTTCACTTCGCCGCGGCGCCACCGGCGGCGCAATGCCAGGCTTTGCTTTCCGTCTCCGAATCCATCGCCCGGCACCGGGATCTTTTCGCCTTGTTTCACGACCTGGCGCGACGGTTGCCAAGCGTGGTGAGCTTTGATTTTTTGAACCTGATTCTCTACGATCCCGACTGCCGGGTGATGCGGCTGCACATTCTGGAGAGCCGCGTCCCCACCGATATTGATCCTCACGGGGAATTGCCGGTGGAAGAGTCGCCGGGCGGCTTCGTATGGCAGACGCAAGAGCCGCTGCTCGTCTCGAATGCCGAGCAGGACGAGCGTTTTCCCCAGGTCATGGGGCTTTTGCGCCGGCATCACGTGAAGTCGATGTGCCTGCTCCCGCTCACCACGGCGCAGCGGCGGCTGGGCGCGATGGGCTTCGGCAGCACGCAAGCGAACGCGTACGATCAGCGCGATGTGGAATTTCTGGGGCAGGTGGCACGACAGGTGGCGGTGGCCGTCGATAACGCGCTCAACTACCAGAGCGCGCAGTCCTATCAGCAGGAACTGGCGCGCGAGCGCGATCGCCTGCGCGTGTTGCTGGAAGTCAACAACGCCATCGTGTCGAACCTGGATCTACGCGAGCTTTTCCGCGCCATCTCGTCCGGCCTGAAGCGCGTCCTCAAGCATGAATACACCGGCCTCACTCTCTACGATCCCGACCGGCGGCAACTGAAGCTCCACGCCCTCGATTTCCCCGAAGGGAAGGGTTTCTTTCATGAAGAGATGGTGAGCCCGGTGGAAGACTCGCCTCTCGGCCATGCCATCCGCACCCGCCGGCCCCTGCTGCTCGACGCCTCCTGCGCGGCGGCGTTTCCCGAGAAGGCCAGGCTGGCGCAGGCGGAGGGACTGAAGTCGGGCTGCATTCTGCCGCTCATTTCGCGCGACCGCGTGCTGGGTACGCTCAACGTGGGCAGCCTGCGCGAGCACGGAGTTGGCGAGCAACACCTGGAACTGCTGGAGCAGGTGGCCAGCCAGGTGGCCATCGCCGTCGAGAACGCCCTGGCTTATCGGCAGATCGCCGAGCTCAAAGAGAAGCTGGCGGAAGAGAAGCTTTATCTTGAAGATGAAATCCGCACGGAGCACAACTTTGAGGAGATCATCGGCGAGGGTCCGGCGCTCAAGCGCGTGCTGAAACAAGTCGAAACGGTGGCGCCGACCGATGCCACGGTGCTGATTCAGGGCGAGACCGGCACCGGCAAGGAGATGATCGCGCGCGCCATTCATAACCTCAGCCGGCGCCGTCATGGCACCTTTGTGAAGGTCAATTGCGCGGCCATCCCTTCCGGCTTGCTCGAAAGCGAACTGTTTGGTCACGAGCGAGGGGCCTTCACGGGCGCGATTGCGCAAAAGATCGGCCGCTTTGAGCTGGCCCATCAGGGCACCCTGTTTCTGGATGAAGTGGGCGACATCCCCCCGGAGCTGCAGCCGAAGTTGCTCCGCGCCCTGCAGGAGCAGGAATTTGAGCGCCTGGGCAGCAGCCGGACGATCCGCGTCAACGTGCGGCTGGTGGCCGCCACGAATCGCCATCTGGCCCAAATGGTGGCCGAAGGCCAATACCGCAGCGACCTGTTCTATCGTTTGAACGTTTTTCCCATTATGGTGCCGCCGCTGCGCGAGCGGCGCGAGGACATTCCGCTGCTGGTGAGCTATTTTGCCCAGAAGCACGCCCGGCGGATGGACAAGCGCATCGAGACGATTCCCGCCGAGGCGATGGCAGCGCTTACGCAATGGAGCTGGCCCGGGAATGTGCGCGAGCTCGAGAACCTGATCGAGCGCGCCGTCATCCTGTCGCCGGGAAACGTCTTGAACGTTCCGCTGGCGGAGCTCGCGCCCGGGCGAGCCGCGGATGCGGCCGTGCCAGCGACACTGGAAGAGGCGGAACGCGCTCACATTCTGCGCGTGCTGCGCGAGACTCAAGGGGTGGTCGGCGGGGCCGGAGGGGCGGCGGCGCGGCTCGGCATGAAACGCACGACGCTGCAATCGAAGATGAGAAAGCTCGGGATTGCCCGGCCGTCCGCGGCCTCGAGCCCCGGATAGGGCAAGGAGCCGGGAACGCCCGGGGCCGACGGTGGAGGGATCACCGGGCTCGGGGCGGCGCGGCGACGGTATCGAAAGGAGCAGGGGAGCCGATGGGATTGATTCGAGACAGCGACGCGGCGGAGATTCGCCAGCGTTTACAGGAGATGGTCCACCCGGTGAAGCTCGTGCACTTTACCCAGGAGCTGAATCTCGAGTACGGTCGGGAGGCTCGGCAGTTACTGGAGGACCTGGCGGGCCTGTCGGATCAACTCAGCCTGGAGGTCTACAACTTTTTGCTCGACAAGGACAAGGTGGCCGAATACGGCGTGGACAAGGTTCCGGCGACCGTCGTCCGCAACGCCAAGGACTACGGAATCCGCTTTTACGGACTGCCAGCCGGATACGAGTTCTCGACCCTGCTGGACGCCATCCTGAGCGTTTCCAAGGGAGATTCCGGGCTGGAGGCTCAGAGCAAGCAGAAGCTCGCCGCCCTCACTCAACCCCTTCACCTCCAGGTGTTCGTCACGCCCACCTGACCGCATTGCCCTCAGGCCGTGCGCCTGGCTCACCGCTTCGCCATCGAGAGCGACCTGATCAAAGCCGACTGCATCGAGGCGACGGAGTTTCCCGATCTCGCGAGCCGGTACCGCGTTTACGCCGTTCCGAAGACGGTGATCAACGATTCCGCGTCCGTGGAAGGAGCGCTGCCGGAAGAGTTTTTCCTCGATCGGGTGCTGAAGGCGGTCGAGCCGGCGGCGAACAGCCAGGCGCAGGGCCAGGCGGGCGGGCCGTGAGGAGTCGGGCGGTACCGCAGGGGCGGCGGCTTTCGGCGCTCGGCTCATTAATATTTCAAAATGGAATGCAGGTCGTACTTCGCCAGCTTCGCCCGACCTTTTAGGAATTCGAGCTCAATCACAAATCCGATGCCGGCCACGGTGCCGCCCAGCGATTCCACAAGCCCGGCCACGGCGGCCGCCGTGCCGCCGGTGGCGAGCAGATCATCGATGATCAGGACGCTATCGCCCCGGCCGATCGCGTCGCGGTGCACCTCCAGCGTGTCCTGGCCGTATTCCAGCTGGTAGGTGGCGCGCGCCACCGTGGCCGGCAGTTTGCCGGGTTTCCGCACCGGCACGAACCCGGCGTTCAAGCGGTAGGCCACCATCGGCGCGAAGATGAATCCCCGCGCCTCAATGCCCACCACACGATTGATGGGCCGCCCGACGTAGTGATTGGCGAGCAGGTCGACGGCCCAGTGAAGGCCCAGCGGATCTTTCAGCAGCGTCGTGATGTCATAGAAGAGAATGCCCGGCTTGGGAAAATTCGGAACTTCGCGGATGAGTTTCTTCAAGTCTTCCACGTGACCTCCTGGCGGTGCCGGCGCGCCTGATGGCCCCGCTGCCCATGGTGAACTTCAGGGCGCCTCCCGTTCACTCGATCAGAAAGCGGGTATAGCGCCGGTCCACGGTTGCGTCGGATTCCTCGATTGCCGCGACGCGGGCGGCCGGCGGTCCTTGGGCCAGGCGGCGCTTCAACTCCTCGAGCAACATCGCCTCGCCGATGGCGTAGACTTCCACCCGCCCATCCCAGAGGTTCTTGACGTACCCCCGCAGGCCCAGTTCTCGCGCCACGCGCTCCGTAAAATAGCGGTAACCGACGCCTTGCACCCGGCCGGAAATCAGGTACTTCTTGGCGAGCGTCATTCGTCCGTCGTCTCTCAGACGCGAGGTCCTCAACGGGTCCAGGCCCTCCCGCGTCTCCTTGATCCCAGCCGGCCGCCGGCCGTCCACCATACGGGAAAGCGGCTGATTATACCATCGCCGGCTTTGCCGGTTCCGGCCACCGCTGGATCCACTCTGCGGGGTCCGGACTTCCCGCTGCCAGGCGACTCGCCGCCGCCAACGAGGGGCTGCTGTCCAGTGCGGGCGTCAATCGGCGTAAATCCTGGGCACCCGCTTGCCGATCGAGCACAGCACCTCGTAAGGCACGGTGTTGAGTTCGGCGGCGACTTCCAGCGCGGTGATGGAGCAGCGCTCCGAACGGCCGATCAAAATCACTTCGTCGCCCACTTCGACGCCGGGAATATCCGTGACATCGAGCAGGGTCAAATCCATGCTGATGTTGCCGACGATTTTGGCGTAGTGATCGTTCACGATGACCCGGCCGCGGTTCGAAAGGGCGCGGCTGAGACCGTCGGCGTAACCTACGGGCACGGTGGCAATCCGCGACGGGCGCCGGGTGTGGAACACGGCCCCGTAACCGAGCGGGGTTCCGCTCGGCACATCCTTCAGAAAGATCACCCGGGATTTGAAGGCGAGGGCCGGCCGAAACTGAGGAATCTCGGGAGCCGGACAGCCCGGCGGCAGAATGAGGGGCAGGGAATAGCCGTAAAACAACGCCCCGATGCGGACGAGATTCTCCGGGAAATCCCTCCGCGTGAGCAGGGCCGCGCTGTTCGAGATATGCACCCACGCCGGCTCGATCTTGTACCAGGGAAGTTGACGAAGGGCGTACTGAAAACGGCTGAGCTGCTCATCGGTCTGCGAGGCCACGAGGTCTTCGGCGGACGCCAAGTGGGTGAAGACCCCGGTCAGTTCCAAACCCTCGAGCTGCTGGTAGCGTTCAAGAAAATGCTGCAGGCGGTCGAGTGGCAGCCCCAGCCGGCCCAGGCCGGTGTCAATTTTGAGATGAAAACTAATCGGCTGCCGGTAGCGCCGGGCGCATTCTTCGTACGTCTCCAGGCGCGCCGTGGAGGAGACCGTGGGCACAAGCCGATAATGAATCAGGTCCGCCGGGTCGCTCATGTAAAGCCCGCCCAGCAGCAGGATCGGTTGCTCGATTCCCGCGCCGCGCAGTTCCACGGCCTCCTCCACCGTCGCCACTCCGAACCAATCCACGCCGCACGCGGCCAGGCACTGCGCGATGGGAACCGCCCCGTGACCGTAAGCGTCGGCTTTGACGACGGCCATCACGCGCCGCGCTCCGGCCAGCTCTCGGATGCGCGCGTAGTTGTGCCGGACGGCCGATAGCGAGATTTCGGCCCACGTCGGACGGAGTAGCTGAACGGCGGCGGAAACCACGGAGCGATTATGAAGGGCCGGGGCCGAATTATGAAGAACAAAAAGGGCGCGAGCGCCCCGTCATTTCCGCCGGCCGCCTCACCGTCTCCGGAGTGCGCCTTGTGTTGACCCCGCATTCCGCTCCCGCCTAGAATACACAAGGCCGGTGAAGGATGGAGCGCAGCGGCTTTGCCGCCCCGAGGTTGCGCATGGTGTTCGAGTCGGACAAAGTCATGTTTGAAATTTACAAGGAGGCCACTTACGAAGGCCGTTACAAGGTCGTGTATTTTACCGAGCTGCAGGATCACAACAAGGAATACGAAATCAGCCGCGCCATGGCGGGCGAGCATTTTTACGATGGATTCATCAAGAATTACGGCAAAGAACGAGCCAAAGAAGTCATCAATCGGATCCTCGAAAGGCTAAACAACGGGGAGCCGGTGACGCCCGCCGAAGTCGAGCAGGAACTCCGGCCGTACTTCCCGTCCTGAACCCCGGGAGTGGAAGGGGGCTGCCGGTGTCGGATGGGGCCCGGACTGCCGGGTGACGGCCCGCGGGTAGATCGGAATGGGTTTTTGGCGAAAAGATGTCATTCAGCCGGCCCTGGCCCGTGACTTGGCCGAGGCCGAAGCCGAGCAGTGGGCGGTTTTAGCCCGCGACGGCGACAACGCCCACGCCTATTTTGCCCTGGGGGCGCTCGCGTTTCTGCGCGGTGATCGTTGGGGCGCGGTGAGTTTTTATCGACGGGCGCTCGAGCTCAGCCCGTCATGGGCCCCGGCCCACGTCGAGCTGGGGCGGGTGTACGTCGTCCAAGGTCTTTACGACCGGGCGTGGAAACACGCGCGGGAGGCGGAGAAGCTGGGCGATCGGTCGCTGGTCGAGCAGTTAGAGCGGTATCCGGAAGTGACCCGGCCGCCTCGATCCTCATGAGCTCGTAACGCACCGATCCGGTGGGGCCTGCCGTCCCTCGCGAACCTCGCCGGCGCGCGTCGAACGCTAACATCTGTCCGTTGGAGGATTTACCATGGAGCCATTATCGCGCCGGAGACTGCTGCATATGGGGGGCGCCGGGCTGACGGCCGCGGCGGCAACGCCGCTGGCTCGGGCGGCAGGAAGGGGTGGAGAGGAACGCGCGGCGGAGCCGGCTCCGCGCGGTCACTCGCCTTACCACAAGGCTCCGATCAGCTTTTTCGTTCATCGGATTGGCACCGACCACGCCGAGGGCGTCGCCGTGATCGACATGAATGGCGATGGGCATCCGGACATTCTCAGCGGGGCTTACTGGTATGAGAATCCGCGCCCGGGCGGCGGCGAGTGGAAGCGGCATAAATATCGGGAACTGGCGCCGGCGTTGCCTTCGGCGCCGCCCGAGGCGGCCGCCGAAAACAAGGCTTTCTGGGGCGAGTTTGTGGCCGACAACGGGGAGTTCGCCATCGATGTTAATCATGATGGCGCTCCCGATTTGGTGACCTCATCCTGGCAAAACGACGGGATATGGTGGTTTGAGAATCCGCGGAAACTGGGCGTGATGTGGAAGCCCCATTTTATCTGTCATTCGAAAGCGACCGAAGGCATGGTGGAAGCGGACATCGACGGCGACGGCCGCAACGAAATCCTGGCCGCCCATTACGGCCGCCAGGGCCTACTTTGGATCAACTTCGCCGGGGCCGAACCGGCCGTCCATTACGCGGGCGGGCCGGATCAGGACGGTCATGGGTGCGGCGTGGCCGACATCGACGGCGACGGCAAGGCCGATCTGCTCTCCATCCACGGCTGGTTCCGCGCCATCGATCCGGCGCGCGACCGGTGGGAGTGGATGAAGGAATGGGAGCTGGGGGATTGTGGCTTTCCGATTTTGGGCTACGACGTGAATAACGACGGCAAGACCGACCTGATTTTCGGCCACGGTCATGACTACGGCCTGTGGTGGTTGGAGCAGACGACCCAGGGCGGCCGGCGAGCCTGGCGGCGGCATCTGATTGACGATTCGTTTTCCCAGGTCCACGCTCTGAAGCTCGCGGACTTGGACGGCGACGGCGAGCCGGAACTGCTGGCCGGAAAGCGCTACCGGGGCCATAACGGCAATGATCCCGGGTCTTATGAGCCGCTGTGCATTTACTATTACAAGATCGACCGATCGAACGGAACGTTCACTCGCTACACAGCCAGTTACAACGGCACGGCGGGTGCCGGCACGCAGTTCGTGGTGGCCGACATCGACGGCGATGGCGACCTGGATGTGATCGTGGCCGGGAAAACGGGCGTCCATTGGCTTGAGAACTACCAAGTGAACCGCACGCCGCGGGAAGTGCGGGAGAAGGAACTGCTGCTGAATTACGACTGGCCCTTCCCTGATGAGGGGACAGGCCTTGCGCAGGACGAGGACTAGAATCCGTGAGCCTGGACGAGCTCCAGCAAGCGGGCCTTGAACGGGTCCGGCAAGTTGCCGATGGCCTCCACATCGACCACTTCCTCAAAGGCGTCACGCCCGGATATTTCCGTGCTTTCGACGATCACGGCGTCCGGCGGGCGCACGGTCTTGACGGGCGAAGCCAGCACCGTGAGCGGCAAGTCGCCGAATTCCGGCAGGCGAGCCGATTCGACTGGAAAGCGCAGCGCCTCTAGAATGGAAACGGCGCCCTTTTGGTAGGAGAGCACAACCTGTAAAGCCACGAAGTGGAGCACGGAGCGCTGCACTTCCGTATCGTTCAAGCGCTGCTTGGCGAGCTGCTCGCGAAGCTGGGTGGGGCCGAATCCGGCGTACGTCAGCACCCACTTCAGAGGCGAGGTGATCACGACCTTCTTTGACGCCCCGTTGGTTTGGGTCTCGTAAACATACTCGACGGGAGTCATTTCCATGCCCGCGCCTTCCAACTCGAGCGGCGGATGCAATTCCTTGGGCAAGGCAAACGGCCCGCTGTTGGCAATCGCCGCGTAAAGCCGCTGCAACTCCTGAAAGGCTCTTTCCGAACGGGCCGAGCCTTCCCGCGAGCTTCCTTGAATGTACTCGCCGAGAAACGCCTTGGGCCGGAGCAACGGGGCGAGCGTGTTGAGATAATCTCGCGCTTGCCCGCGCACGAACTCCGCCATGGCGCGCGTGAGCTTGCGCAGCGCCAGCAATTTCTGCGTCGAGTAGGCATCATTCATTAAGACCACCTCCACTCCGCCCAACTCTAACCGAAATGCCGAGGACTGGCAACGTGAAGGCGGGCGGCGGGAGTCGCGCCCCTGGCCGGCGGGCGATCATTTCGGCACCGGAATGTTGGCGATGCCGTTGGGTGCCGCGGAGGCTCCCAGGCTTACCGAAGGCACGGCGTCGGGGGCGGGCGGCGTCTAGTCGTCTATGATGGCGACGTCCTCCAGACCGGATTCCGAGATGAAGACGCGCGCGCCGGTGCCGGGCAGAGGATTCAGCGGCGGGATGGCAACCCCTAGGGGCGTGGACGAGGCCGTCAGGCCAAAGGGCGAACCGCTGATTGCGGCCGGCGGAGAGAGCGTGTTATCGATGACGGCAAATTGGTTCGAGCCGCGCAGCGTGATGTACAGGCGCGACCCGTTAGGCGTCACGGCCACGCTATTGGGGGAGCTGCCGGTGGGCCCGGCGGCGAGGCTGGTGACCAGGGAGAGGGCGTCCGTATCGATATTGACGATGTCGAGCGACCCAGCACTGCTCGAGTTCTGCTTGGCAATGTAGGCGTAAGTGTCCGTGCCGTGGAGGGCCGTGGCAATGCCCAACGGTGTCGGCATGCTGGCCGTCAGGGCAAAGGCGGCGCCGATGGCCGCGGGCGGACTCGTGGTGTTGTTGATAGTCAGCAGGCTATTGAAACCGGAAAGGGTCACGTAAGGGCGACTGCCATCCGGCTTGAGGGCGATGGCCTCCAGCGTTGAGCCGGATCCGGTCGGGATGCTGGCATCTACGGTGGTGTTGTCCTTAGTCTCGATCACGACCACTTCATTCGCGCTCGAGCAGGCGATATAGGCTCGCGAACCGTCGGGCGTAAGGGGTAACACCGTGCGGAGCCGTACACCCGGCCGGCAGGCTGAACGGCGAGCCGGAAATCGGCGCGTTCGAAGCCGTGTCAATGACCGCGATCTGGTTGGTGCTCGACAGGGTCACGTAGGCCAAGCGGCCGTTGGGCGTGACCGCGGCGCCGTCGGGGCTGGTGGCCGACACCGTCGCCGCGAGCGCTGTGGACGGAGATACGCTGGGCGTTCCGGTGTTGAGGTCGTCAATCTGGTTCATTCCCGGGTCGGCCACGTAAGCATAAGGATTGAGGACCTTCATCACGTAGCTGTTGCCGGCGGTGTTGGGCAGAGCAGAACCGGCGGGCATGGTGGCGTTGGGCGTGTCGGTGACGCAAATCTGGAAAGTGAAGCTCGCCGGCGGATTATTTATCGCCGCTGGCACCACTCGCATTCCAATGCTTCGGAGATAGATCGCGGTGTTTTCGGCGATGCTGCTGCTCAGTATGCTGGCGGTCGATCCCGGGCTGGCGCACGAGCGAGCGCATCCGCAAGCTGGCGGCCAGGACGGAAGATCACGCTTCGGCGCCGGCTTTCTATTTCTCGTTACTGTAGGCTTCGCGGCAATGGATGTTGACCGGCTGCATCAATCCGATAGCGTGCCGGTCCCGGTGAGCATTATTGCGCTGGCGCTCTTCGCACCGGCATTAGCGTTGAAAATTTGGGCGATGATCGTGAATCCCTTCTTCTCGCCCGTGATTCGCATTCAAGCCGAGCGCGGCCATCACGTCATCACTCGCGGCCCCTACCGCTGGCTTCGGCATCCAGGCTACCTCGCCATGATTATTGCCATTCCCGCGAGCGCCCTCGCCATCGGGTCATGGCTGGCCTTGATTCCTGCAGCCGGTTTTTGTCTCATTATCATGCGCCGCGCACGCTGGGAAGACGAAATTCTGAAGGACGAATTAGACGGTTATATGGACTATATGCACCGCGTCCCGAGTGGCTTTTTTCCGCGCGTCCCGACATTGATCCGTGAGAAGGTCAGAAGATGAAGCTCCGCGCTGGCGAGACTATCGCTTATAAAACACGGCCGCACTGGATTGTCTTCGGCTGGGCTGTTTGGCTTGCTTCCCTCACAGCGCGTTTCTATTACGCCGCGAACTACGTTAGCAATGCGGCTGATGCTCAAATGTGGCTTAGTCTGGCATGGGCCTTCGGGGTATTCACGTTGATTGCGGCGATCGTCGCGCAGTTCTACCGGTGGAGATCCCGCTTCATTCTCAACGATCGGCGGGTAATCTTGAAAAACGGTATCCTTCGGCAACGGTCAACCGAGTTCCCTTTGCGGAACGTTGAATCCGTTCTGGTGGAGTTTCCAATCTTGGGCCGGTTATTGAATTACGGCACGCTCACCGTGCGGGGCTTTGGCGGAAGCCGCGATTCGATCAAGCGTGTACCGAAGCCCGAGCGCGTCCGGGAATTGATCGAAGAGCAGCGGTTGACAGTGCCGAGGTTATACTCGGCTGGGAAAGGGCAAGGATCAGGTAAGTCTGTCTCCGACCTGTGCGCCGGGTGCGCCTCAGTAGGAGGTCCACTGGGACGATGAAGGAGATCTGGCGAATGTTGCGGTGGCATCTGATTTACTTGGGATCCAGGCGGGATGTGACCGTCAACACAGTTAATGGTGTACTGACCTTTGACAGCAAGGATTGGCTTGTAGGTAAGTACCTCTACGTGAAGAGAAATCACGAGGCGCAGGAAATTCGCGGTTTCATCAATCTGCTGCGGGCGAAGGGATATCTCGACGACTCGATATCAAAGGCTACAGCGCTGAATGTCGGGGCAAATATCGGAATGACGTGCATTGGATTGCTGAAGCTTGGAGGCTTCGATCGCGCGATCGCTTTCGAACCGGCACCGTCTAGCTATCGATTGCTCATTCATACTATCAAACAGAACAATCTGGACGATCGCATTCGCCATTTCCAGCTTGCACTCTCTTCAATAGACGGTGAACTGGACCTGGAAATCTCAGCGGACAATTCAGAGGATAATTGAATTCGCTGGAGTAATGATCCTGGATACTTTCGAGAAGAGACACGCCCGACTGTAAAGGTTGAGGCTCGCACGTTCGACGGATGGTTCAGCGATGCGCACCTTACAAACGAGAATATCAGGCTCATCTGGATGGACATCCAGGGGCACGAAGGACACTTTTTTAGCGGGGCACAACGATTCCTTACACAACGGAGAATTCCGGTGATCGCTGAGTTGTGGCCATAAGGAATAATGCGCTCCGGGATTTCTAGGCTAGAATTCTCTCGAACGCTTTCACAATTATTCGCACATTTTTATGTGTTGGAGAATCACACTTTCGTGAAGCGTCCCGTTTCCGAAATCGGCGCCATGTTCAACATCTACGGTGGGCCACGCGATATGTGCCTAACAGCTCTGGTGTCCGATCCTCAGTAATCATTCGAGGTCAAACCCACGGGAATCAGCTCACCCCTCTGATCTGTGGGAGAACAGAGTGGGTGCAGAACCGCAGTGAAACTCCACCGGTTGGTCTGTTACGGCATTCTTAACCCGCTGCAGCCTACCTCGGCGCTGTGATCACGCCTGTTATTTTCGTCTCCTCTCCCAAAAGTGTGATGGGAAGAAACTCCGTTTGCCAGCAACCACTTACGGCCAGCGGCATCTCCGCCGCGCGAAGCGCGCGCCGCGCACTGTGCGGTCTTTTGTCGATCGCCCACTCGCTACCGGAAAGGCTAGCACTCCCTCGCCCCACAGGCTCCAGCGGCTTTGCCTTTTCTCCGCGCGCCTCGGCGGCCGGTATTACCGGCGTGATTCCCGAAAACGCCATCGACGCTACCGACTGTTTTGTGAATAACCAGCCTCACCGCGACTTTCTGAGTCAGCAGTTCATGAGCACCAGCAACCGGCACATGCAGTTTGGCGTGCATTTGATCTTTTGATGCCGCCTCGATGACCAGCGCTTCGGTCCCCAGAACGGTCAGAATTCTACTTTCACGGTGACACTGGTTTGAACGGGCTTGCCTTTGGCGGTAGGAGGATTGAACTTCCACTTCTGGGCGGCTTGCTCGACGGCCGAGCCGAGGCCGCATTGATCATCCAGAGCATGATCGGGATGGACGCTGCCGCTGGTATCGATCCTGATGATGTACGTCACGAAGCAGCCACTGGTCGCGCCCGCCACCGGCGGCATACTCAGTTACCGCTCACCGGCCGGAGGCCGCTGTCAACGTAAAAGGCGGGCAGCACCATCCCCTTGTCCACGCGGCCGGGATACTTCTGAACAGCCCCTTCCAAATCCCCGGTTACCCTTGGCTGGGCTTCCGCCCGCGCTGCCGGGCCGGCGGGTGAGCCGGCCGCGTTGGGGGACGGATTCGAAACCGCCGGACGGGTGCTGAGTTCCTTGATCGTCGCCTGCACCAGATCCGTCAGCCCGGGGAGATCGCCACCGAGCGCCCCGGCGCGCGCGTTCAGGTCGCCAAGGTTTGTGGCGACCTCGACGAGGGCCGTCAGATCCTTGCCGGCTTTTGCCTGGTTATAACTCGCTTCGAGCTTTTTGAATTCGGTCTGATAAGCGCTCGTGATCTGGCTCTGGATACCCGCCGTGTCGCCGCCGAGTTGGCGGACATTGGCCAGCAGGGCCAAAGCGTCGCCGTAACGGCGTTGCGAAAGGTCGGCTTGGATGTTCTGGACCGTGTTGTTCAGCGCCTGCTGGCGCTGCTTCTGGTTGTTGGCTTGGCTGACCAGAGCCGTGATCCGGTTGTTGGTGTCCTGCAGCTTGGCCTGCTCACTCCAGCTGGTGTGCAGGGTCACGACCTGCTGAAACTCGCCGACGGCCTTGGCGAGAACGTTGACGTCGTTCGACTCCGACAGGCGCGACGCTTCGTCGTACAATTGCTCGGCTTTCTGGGCATTGGCCTGGAGGGCGTGATGGATTTCTTCCAGAAGGGCCTGGTCCTTCGGCACCAGCCGGGAACCGGGCAGGTTGAGCATCACTACCTTCTGCAGCTCACGTTGGGCTTGGTCGTAGTTCTTCTGTTGATACCAATCTTCTCCGCGCCGGAATGCCGCCGCCTCCACCTGCTGCTGGTTACTGCCGGCCGTCTGGATAATGTTCTCAACCGATTGCACGTCCTGCAGGTTGGCGATTGCCTGCTGCTTGCGCTCGCTATTCAGGTTGATGATCTCGGTATAAAGCCGGATGGCCTTGTCCCACTGCTTTTGGTTCTGGGCCGCCTCGGCCTGCTGAAACCACTCGTCCTCCTGGCGCCGCGCCTGCTCAATCTGCGCCATCTGTGTTCTCGCCTGGCTCTCCATGGCCCGTGGAGAGCCTGGAGTTGCGCCAGGGTATCCAGCGCCGCGCCCAGCCTTCCCTGCTGGCGGAATTGCCGGGCCAGGTTGGCGAGTTGAATCTCTTCCGCCGTCGATCGAACCGGCCGGAACGTGAAATGAACCGCGGCCATGATGCCGACGGCCAGGAGGGCGGCCGCGATCACCAGGGAAGCGGGCCGCCTCCACAGTGGAGGCGCAACGGGCCGGGCGCACAACTTTGCGGTCGCAGCGGCGGCCCGCTCGAGCGCCGCAGCATACTGCTCCTGACGGATCAATTCCTGCACGGCAGCGAGATCCCTCTCCAGCCGCTGCTCCCGCACCGCCGCCTCGAAACGTTTTCGGGCCTCATCGTGAAGCCCGGGAACCTTCGCCTGGCCGGCGCATTCGGCCCGCAGGCGCTCCAGTTGGGCGGATGCCTCCTGGGATTGCTGGCGAGTCATCAGTCGTTGAAACTCAGCGATTTGAGACTCGACCTGCTGGCGCTTTTGGCGCTCCCCGAATTTGCGCTGGGCGCTGCCGTACAGCTCCTCGATTTCCGGCTCTGCCGGAAACTCCTGCCGCAGGCGTTCCAGCTCCCGAATCGCTTCTTCATACCGCTCCTGAATCAGCAGGTGGCGCGGGAACGAAGCTGCCTTCTGGACCTTAATGCGGTACTCGCGGGCTCGCGCCTGCTCGATGCGCTCCTTGAGCACCTAAATCTCATGGTGCTCGGCGTTGAGCTCGGCCACGCGGCTCAGCTCGGCCTCGGCCAGCGTCAGGTCGCCCTTGCCGAGCGCCGCGTGAATGCTGCTCAGAGCCTCCTGCACGCGGCAGTCACGCTCGGCCAACCGCCGCGCGTCTTCCAGCAAACGCTGGGCCTGTCCGTGAGAGCCTGGTAGCGGTCGTCGGGTCGCTGCTCGAAGCAGCGGAAGATGGCGTTTTCAAGCTGAGGTGGAACGTCGGGAACCAACTGACCGGGCGGCACTGGTTTCTCGTTGACGATCTTAAACATGATCGAGGGGAGGTTGGGGCCATCAAACGGTTTGGTGTAGGTCAGAAACTCGTAGGCCACCGTGCCCACCGAGAAGATGTCCGACCGGGTATCGACGTGCTGGCCGCTCACCTGCTCGGGAGACATATAGGGTAAGGTTCCGATCACCATGTGCCGGTATGAGTCATGGCGGTGGCGGCAATGTGGACGATGCCGAAATCCACCACCTTCACCGTGCCGTCGCTTTTGATGAAAATATCGGCCGGTTTCACATCGCGGTGCACAACGTTGTGCTTGTGCGCAAATCCCAATCCCCGGCAGAACTGCAAGATGATGTCCAGTTTCTGCGCGATGGGGACGGGCTCGTGGCGGCTGATCAACTCCTCCAGGCTCTCGCCTTCCAGAAACTCCATGGCGATGTACGGAGGGCCGTCGGATTCGCCCATGTCGTAAATGGTGACGATTTTCGGATGGGTCAGGCGGCCGGCCGCCTGCGCTTCGCGGTAGAAGCGCTTGAGCAACTCGGGATCGGTGATGCCAGCGGAAATCAGCGTCTTGAGGGCGACGAGACGCCCGATGACCGGGTCCAGGGCCTTCTACACCACGCCCATGCCCCCTCGCCCCAGTTCTTCAATAATTTCGTACTTACCAAATCGCCGGGTCTCTACGACTGCCACAAGCTTGCTCCGCGTTCCGGGCTCCCCGCCCGCGAGGTGGCTGCCCGTGTCTCGGACAACACCACGGTGATGTTATCCGGCCCGCCGGCCGCGTTGGCGCGGGCGATAAGCTCACGAGCCTTTTCCATCGGCGTGCGGCTCGACCGCAAAACCTCCGTGATGGCGCCATGCTCCACCACCTTGTACAATCCGTCACAGCAGATCAGGAGGCTGTCGCCCGGCTCGAGCCCCGCCGAAGTCACCGCCACATCCAACTTATCGACAGCTCCCACGGCTTGCACGAGCATTTCCGCAAAACGGCTGTCCGTCTTCACGCCTTGATGCGCCGCCAGCATCGAGTTGCCGATCGTCTGGTCGCGAGTCAGTTGCACGAGCGAGCCCTGATGCCACAGGTACGCCCGCGAATCCCCGACCTGGGCCACCAGAACGTGTCCTTCGCTCATGAGCGCCGCCGTCAATGTAGTTCCCATGCCGTAATGGTCCGGACTCCGCTGCCCTGCCTCCAAGACGTCCCGGTTAGCCGTCTCCACGGCGTCCGTCAGGACGCGCTCCCACTCAATCTGCGGGTCGGATTCCCAACGGTTGAGTGCTCGCAAGAATTCGCCGGTCAGGGTCTCGGTGCAGAGCTGGCTCGCCACCTGGCCGGACTGGTGACCTCCCATCCCGTCCGCCACGGCGAGCAGCAGGCCCGGAGGAGTCAAACCAAGTTCCACTTCCACGTCTTCCGGATGCAGCGCGCGCGCCCCCAGATCGAAGATCAGGTAGCTGTCTTCGTTGTTGGGCCGCCGCCGGCCGATGTCGCTGAGGGCGACCACGCGTACTTGTACGCAGGTGGGACCGCGAGTGGCGGCTGCCGACCCCTCTGCGGACTTCTCTGCGAAATCCATCACCCGCTAACCTTCACGAATTGGCTCAGCTCCGCCAGCGTGGATGGCGGTAGGATACCAGAAAGGCCGGGCGAGGGATCAAGCCTTTTGTTCACGTTCGAGCCCATTGGCGACGCGCCGGGCTCCTTCCCCCGGCCGGCGGGATGGAACGGTGCGCAATCCAGCCCGCCCTGCCGAGAACCCGCCACAGAAGCCGGCCCGCCCCAGAGCGGATAACGACTGCTCATGACGGGGGAGGGTGCCTCTGTTGTCCACATAGGAGTTGATCATATATAAATATCCCGAATCAAGCTCCCGGTTGGGTCACTCGGATGTCCGAGATGATCGCCGCCGCCCGCATCCTCGAGCACCGGCCAAACGGCCATCTCCAGGCTGGATGGCGGCCCGCCGATTTCGTATGATACCAAGGGGAGATAATCTCATGGGCCGAGGTATGGGAAAAGTTGGGATCGTCATGGCGGTCGTCAGCGGTGTTTTTGCGCTCGGCGGGGCGGCGAGCCGGCCCATCTACGACGAGAGCGCCGACGCCCAGCGGCAGATTCGTACCGCGATGGCCGAGGCCAGCCGCACGGGCAAGAACATCGTCCTCGATTTCGGAGCCAACTGGTGCCCGGACTGCCGCGCTCTCGACGCTGAGATGCGCAAGCCGGAACTCGCCTCGCTCATCGCCAAAGCCTTCGTCATCGTGCCGATCGACGTTGGCCGTATGAACAAGAATCTGGATCTCGCCCGCCGCTACCACATTCCGCTCGAAAAGGGCATTCCGGCGCTGGCAGTTCTCGATGCCCGCGGCCGGCTACTCTACGCGCAGCAGAACGGGCAATTTGAAGACGCTCGGCATTTAGGTTACGAGAGTATCCGGGAATTCTTCCTGCGCTGGGTCCCCAAGAGGTAACGGGTAACCCCCGGCGAGGAGATACCCTGGAAGGCGCAGTGTGCACCGGCGTCACACCCGATGACCGAGAAAACTGGATTCGAGGTTCCACAGGAATTCGGTTTCAGAGTAAGGCGCGCGGATGCGAGTCAGCAGCAGCGGATCCTGGCCGGAGCGCACGGGTCCGCCCGTCGTCAGCACGGCCGTAGCGTAACCCGCCTGGCGGGTGACGGCCAGCGTTCTTTCCGACCATTGCGGAATCAGGGCGGGATGCGGGTAAGAAAAATGCGCCACGGGAGCCCCCAATTCCCTTTCCAGTTTGAGTTTGGACTCGATGAGTTCGCCGTGGAGACAACCGTCGCCCACGTAGGCGAGGTTCGGATGGCTCCGGGTGTGGCAGCCTACGATGTGGCCGCGGCGCGCCAGGTTGCGGGCGTCGTCCCAACTCATCATGAGGCCGTCGATCTGCAACGGCTCGACATCCAGGTCCTGCTCGATGCCGCCGACGGCGTGCTGCTGCCGATCGCCGGCGAGCGGAGCGCAAAAGTCAAACGCGGCGAGCAGCGCCGTCTGGCGGGCGGCGGAGCCGGAGAGCTGGTACGGCCGGCCGGTGGCGGGATGGGTCCACGCCGCTCTCCGGGTTGCGGCGAAGGCGTGTCGCAAGCGGCAAAACCAAGGGGCTTGGCGGCTGCCGATAAAATCGGTGGTGAGGTAGAAAGCACCGGGAATCCCCAAGCGCTCGAGGATCGGGGCGGCCGTCTCACTGTTATCCCGATAGCCGTCGTCAAACGTGACGGCCACGGCCCGCCGCGGCAGAGAGGCACGGCCGCTCAGGAAGAGCCAGACGTCGTCGATGGTCACGGGCGTGAAGCGGCGCGCGACCAGCTCCATGTGGCGCGTGAAAACGGCCGTGGCGTGGATGATGCCCAGGCCGATGGAGTTCGCGTATTCCTCAGGATGATCCTCGATCGCGTGGTACATCAAGATGACGGCGCTCGGCCGGATTACTTGTGCGGCGAGGCGCAGGGCCCGGCTCTCTACTGCCGCTTTCTTCACCCAGAATTTAGCCGTGGCCTTGAGGTTCATCGCTGTTTATTCCGCGCCTGCTGCAGAACGATTTCCGCGCTGGCCCCGCCATCGAAGGCGCAAGCGGTGCAGCAGGCGCCACGCGCCCGGCAGGCGGCGGCGAAGCCACTCCTTGCCACCCGCCATACTCGCCCTCGAGCGGAGATAGAGCGCCCCTCGGCTCCAGGGCCGGGCGAAGTGGAGGTCCCAATACTCGCCGACCTCGGCGCCCCACCGCCGCTTCGAGTCGCTGTCGCCCGCCAGAAAATCATATCGCCGGACGCCCTGCTCGATCAGTTGCTTGAGAACGTGCGCCCGCAGCACATAACCGACGCTGGCGGGCGCATAAGCCGGGTCAAAGCCTTCTTGCAACGAAAAGACGGTGTCGCGGTAGCGGAATCCGAACTGCGCGGCCACCGTCTCGCCGTTCATCTCCAGCCGCCAAAATTCCAGCCAGTTTCGCTCGAGAAAAACGCGGCTGATCTCTTCATAGAATTGCCGGCGCTCCGGCGAAGCGAAACTCCCGGGTTCGCCCACCCGCTGCCATCGTATTTGATGAAGGTGATAGAGAGCGGCGAGCGAGGCAAGCCGGTCGTCGGGCCCACATTTCCGGTAACGCACCGGGTACCGCTTTTCGAGCGCCCGCGTCCGCAATCCGATCTTGCCGCGCTCCTTGCTCGATAGCTGGCGCAGATATTCCTCCCAGCTTGCCGGCAAGCCGATCGCGCACCAGGGCCGGCTGGAGTGGAAATGCGTCCACCCGCGCTCCTGCAGATGGTCAATCAGGCACCGCGCCACCGGGGAGTGAGACGGCAGCGTATTGAGTTGGCAGACGTCCCAACCATCGGCTCCGCCCAGATACGAGACGAGCTCTTCGGCCACCTGCCGTTCCCGACCCGGGCAAACGGGAATATCGAGGTTGTCGGAGTCGCCGCTCCCGTCGCCCATCAGCCGCAGGACCTTGATGGGCCCGACCGGGTCGAACGCCAGCGGGGCGAGGCCCACCAACCCCTCGCCGGCGTCGAAGAAGCCGACGACGGCCAGCCTCCGAGCGCCGCCAAACGCGCGCCACCAGGCGCCGAGCCATTCCGGCGTGGAAAAGATGGTGGCGGTGGGAAATCGATCTAGCAGCCGGTTCCATTCCGGCGCCAGACTCTCGATGGCGGGAAGGCTGTCGTAGACGCGAATCTGCACGCAGTTCACTCAAGCGCCAAGCGGAACGTGTGACGCCTCATGGGGACTGCTCGGCGAGCGCCAGCGCCATACCCAGAAATCGAAGCCGAGCCTCGGAGGAAAGACCCCGGGGCTCGCCCGCCGGCGCCGAAGCGGCGGCGAGAGTTTGCTGAATGCGGTTCACATCCAATAACCCGTGAGGGAAAAGCCGTTCGTAGCGCTCCAGCGTCTCACGGGCTTTCGAGATTTGCCCCGTCTCGTAGTAGAAAATTCCCAGCGCCGAATACGTCCCGGGCCATTCGGGAAGCAGCTGCTCGGCGTGGGCCAGATTCTGCTCGGCCTCGAGGGCGTGGCCGCGCACGGCAGCCAGAACTCCCAAGCCCCAGTAGAGACGCCCGGAATCAGGAATGCGGGCGAGGCCTTGCCGTAAAGCTTTCTCCGCAGCGTCCAGCTCGCCGGCCTGCATGCGCGCCAGAGCCAGCGAAAGGAGGACTTGGTCATTGTCGGGGCTTTGCCTGACGGCCTGCTCAAAGGCGCGCTCGGCGTCGCGCATCCGCCCGAGATGCGCCAGGATGTCGCCGGACAGCGACAGATAGCTCTCGTCCTGGCGCGCCGCCTCGGAGACGTGTTCGAGCGCTTCGAGAGCCCGCGCATAATCCCGAAGCTGGAAGTAAGCGTCGGCCAGATCGTACTGGGCTTCGTCGGAGTTCGGGTTGGCGGCGAGCGCTGTCTGAAAGTGGCGGATGGCTTCCGGATACAGACGATACCGGGCGCACAGTGTTCCCACGCCGAGCGCCGTGCGATAGTCGCCGCCGCTCAACTGATCCAATTGGGCAATCGAGCGGCGGGCGGCGTCGGCACGGCCCAGCTTCAGGTAAGCTTCGGCGAGCAGGTAGAGACTTCTCGGCTGGTCGGGATGCTGGGCCACCTGCTGCTGCAAGTCCGCGAGGTCAGCCTGAGCCCGCTCGCGCGGAGCCAGTCCCAGGCGCTGGTTGAGCGCGTCAAACAAGTGCTGGAACGGATACGGACCCCCCGACTGATCCTTCGACAAGGTCTCAAACACCTGGATATCGCGCGCCGCCGCGTCCATCTGGTGCAGATTGCGTTCGGCCGTGGCCAGCTTGTAATAGGCTTCGGCGGGCCGCAACAGGCCTTTCGCGGATTCGCGCAGCAAGGGGACGGCCTCGGCGTATCTCTTTTCCACCATTTTGACGCTGGCCAGCTCATAGAGCGCCTCGCTGTAATCCGGCTTGGACTTCAAGGCCGCCTTCAAATACGACTCCGCCTCCGCGTAGTTGCCTTGCCGGCTGGCGATATATCCCAGGTTGTAGAGGCAGGTGGCATTGCCGGGCTCCCTTGCCAAACCTTCGTTGAAATACTTTTTGGCCTCATCGAACCGGCCGAGATGCCGGTAAGCCAGTCCCATAAAGGCGTAAGAGCTGGCGGAAGGGTCGAGTCCGATCAGAATCTTGAATTGCGCCAGGGCTTGATCCACACTGCCGGAGGTGAAATAACTCTCGCCGAGGGCGGCCCGCAGATCGGGGCGTCGCGGCGCGACCCGGACGCCCTCCTCGAGCACGGGGATGGCGTCTTCATAATAGTTCTGGATCATGCTGATGCGGCCCATCAGGAAGAGCACGTCCGGGTTCTGGGGGTCGCGCTGCCGGGCGCGCAGCAGCAGGTCCAGCGCATCAAGATAGTGGCGCCGCTCGGTTTCAGCCCGGGCCAGCAGATACATGGTGCCCACCGAGTCGGGCTTCAAGGCGAGAGCGCGGGAAAGGGTGGCTTCGGCCTGGGAGTAATTCTCGTTCCGCAGGTAGGCTTCCCCGAGGTTGTGCAGGATTTCAAAGGTGCCGGGCCGCAGCGCGTCGGCCCGCGCGAGCTCGCGAATCGCCTCGGCGTACTGCCGGCCGGCCGCCAGAACGACGCCCAGAGAGAAATGGAGCCGCGGGTCGCGAGGAGCCGCGTTCGAAAGCGTTTGGGCCAGGGCCAGCGCCCGCCCGCGATCGCCCGCCCCCAGGTACGCTTGCACCAGGCTCAACGACGCGCTGGCGTCGCGCGGTTGGACGCGGCTGAGGCGGGCGATGGCGCCGCGCGCGTCGTTGCGGGCCAGCAGCACCAGCCCGAGGTTATAGTTGGCGTCGCGGTTGCGGGGGTCAAGCCGCAGGGCGGCGCGGAACTCGCGCTCCGCCCGCCGGGGCTCGCCGGCGAGTGCGTAGTGATGACCCAGATTGTTGTGGGTCTTCGTGGATCGAGGATCAACGGCCAGCGCCGCCTTGAACGCCGCCTCCGCCTGGGCGTAATGCCTGGCCTGGTCGTCGATGATGCCCAGCAGATTCAGGCCCTCGACGCTGCGCGGTTCGGTCTTCAAGCCTTCCTGCGCCGCGGCCAGCGCCTCTGCCAAACGGCCCTGAAGCAGGAGTTGCTGGGCGCGGCCGAATTGCCAGGAGGCGGTCGAACCGGCCTGCGGCGCGACGCCGGCGGCGAGCGAGCAGGAAAACAGCAGCCCTGCGGCGCCTTTGGCCCAGTCCCTCATCGTCACCACGGTTTCCGTCCCGACTCTCCCCGCGAGGCGACTTCAGAACACCAGGCAGAAATTCCCCTGGCCATCCACAAATCCCGTAGCCTTGGATCGGTCGGGCAAGGGGCCTGCCACCCCGGAGCGCGAGAGTCGGCCTGTCCGGCCGGTGATTTGCCACCGGATTTGCGTCCCGTCTTCCCAGGCGAAAAAGATCTCGCCGCGTTGGTTGACGAGCACGATCGGGTGGTTTTCCACACCCGCGTCGGGCACCGCCGCCGGCCGCGGGGCGCCAAAGTGCCGGCCTCCGTCCGCGCTCGGCGCGTAGTACACCCGACCTTGGTTCATCCAGGCAACCCAAAGCCGGGCCGGGCTCGAAGCCAGCTCAAGAAACGGCCCTGACATCGGGCAGCCCTCGAAATGCCACTCCTGATCGGCCACCCGCTCGAGCGACCAGGCGCGGGCCCCGTTTGACGCCGATACCCGCGCCACATACTCGTCGCGAATGTTGTGATAGGCGCCGCGAAAGGCCACGGCGAACACGCCCTTCCCCTCGGCCACCGCCTTCAGGGCGCAGCAGGAGCAGGCGCGAATCGGCGGGCGGTCATGTCGGATCATTTCGTTCTTCGAGAATGTCGCGCCGTTGTCGCGTGAGATGGCGGCGAATATGGGCAGCGAGAGAGGGTTGGCGGGGTCGGCACCGAGCCGGGAGTCGAGCCAGACGACGAGCACGTTGCCGGCGCGATCCGCAGCCACGGTCGCCTCATCCAGATGGGCGCCTGGATCCCGCAGATTGCGCGGCGGCGAAAAGCTGCGGCCGCCGTCCGTGCTGCGCGCGTATTCGAGCCGGCCGTTGCCGGGGTCCATCCAGACAACATGGAGCGTCCCATTCTGACCGGCGGCGATTTTGGGCCCGCGCTCGCGGAAAGCCAGCACCGTATCCGGCGCCGCATTCAGTTGAACCGGACGCGTGAACGTCCGGCCTCCATCGTTCGAAGCGGAAAAGAACGCGTTCCGGCCCCGGCCAAAAACCAGGTCCACGCGGCCGGAAGATTCCACAGCCACGTCCGGGGCTACTCCGTGATCGGGCACGAGCACATGCCGCACGGCGCCGAATGTCAAAACATCGGCGGCGAGGATGCCGATGATCGGGCACAACCACGGGCAACGCGATTTCGCGAAGCGGCGCACAATCTCAGTTTAACCGACGCGAGCATCGACCGACAACGTGCCGCAAGGCTGGGCGCGGCGGAAGCTCTGAGTCTTCTCACGCCGCCAGCGGCTCCGTCTGACCCGCGCCTCCGTTCTCCCCGGAACGCTTCGGCCGCCGCGCGGTTGATCCCTCTGGAGCCGCCGTTCCGGCCATGCCGGCGGGTTTCAGTCCGTTACGGGGATGAGCGCCGCAACTGCTCCAGGGCCTGCCGGGCGGCATCGTCACCCGGATGGCGGTCGAGCAGGTGCCGGAGTATGTCGGCCGCCTGCGCCCGATCGCCTTCGGCGGCGTAAAGGCGGGCCAGGTTGAGGTAAGCCTGGTCAAAATCGGGCGCCACTCGGGTGCATCGCTCCAGGGTGGCGATGGCCTCGGCGACGCGGCCCCGGCGCAGGTAAAGCACGCCGAGGTTATTCAACGCCTCCGGGTAATCGGGCCGCAAGGCCACGGCCTGTTCCAGGAATCGCTGCGCCGGATCCCGCTCATCCTGTTGGGCAAAAAGCATGCCAAGACTGTAATTGACCTCCGGGTCTTGCGGCGCGAGAGCCAAAGCGCGCTCGAGCAAGGGCTGCGCGTCCCGAGTGCGGCCGAGCGAGCGGTATAGATTCCCGAGATTCTGCAAGGCAATGACGGAGCTCGGGTTCAGTTCGAGGGCCCTTTCAAAGTCCCGAATCGCTTCCTCCGGCTGGCCTGCCTGGGCCGCGACCATGCCCAGATTGTTCCAGGCATCCGCGTAGTCCGGCCGGATGCCGACGGCGCGCGCGAGCGCCCGGCGCGCCGCTACGGGCATTTGCTTTCGCAGATAAAGCGTTCCCAGATTGTAATAGGCGTCGGCGTTGGCGGGATCGTCTCGTACCACGGCCTCGAACGAGGCGATGGCCTGATCGACATACCCTCTCTGGAAGAATGCCACGCCGTAAGTGAACTGGTTATGGCGAAACTCTCCGCCGTACCACTGACCCGGGAAAGGAAGCGCGCGCCGGAGGCGCTCGGCCGGCGTGCGGGGAAGCTGGCGGAAGTCTCCCGCCACGTGGTGAAGATCGAGCGGGCCTTGATAAACCTTCACAATCGAGCCGTGTTCGTCGAGGAGAAACGAGGTGGGAAGGCCGAGATCGCGGCGGCGATCGAACAGATAACGGTAGAGCAGGTTGTAGATTCCGGCGGTATCTTCCGACGCCCAGAGCACCGGGAATGAGAAATTTTGCCCCCCGGCCCAGGCGCGCGCTGCCGCCTGCTCGCCGGCCGCGTTCACGTTGACGGCGGCGACGTCGAGCCCTTGCCGCGCCCACGTCTGGCACCGGGTCTCGAGGCGCCGCAGTTGCTCCTCGGAAGCGCCGGCGCCGGCCGCCCAAAAGGTCAGCAGGAGTGGCCGCCCCTCAAAGCTCCTCAGGGTGCGCTGCCGGCCGCTCGAGTCGGGCAGAGTGAAATCCGGGGCCGCGAGCGGCGCGACGAGCCACGTTTCCGTGGAGGCGGAAAGAGCCCACGCGGCCGGAGAGACGGTTGCCGCCGAGGCCGTCGTGCCCGCTGCCGGCGAGCGGAAAGCTTCGGCGCGGAACTGGGGCGATCCTTCCTCGACCACAATGTAATGACCGGCGGGCAGGTTTTCGAGCTGCTGCGTTGCGCCGTTCGGCCAGCGGATGATGGCCCGCACCGCGCCGCTCGGCCGGCCCAAGCCGAAGAACACCGTCTTGGCGTGCTGGGAGAGAAAGCCTGACCCGGCCTGGAGACATTTCGTCTGGCGCCGGTTGCCGGCTTCGACGGTGATGGTGGCGCCGATCGCGTCATGGTTGCTCGCGCGGCCGCGGAGGCGAAAGGCGATGGACATTCCGATTTCGCGCATCTGGTTGCGGAGGATTCTGATTTGCGGGCCGCTGCGGTTCTTCAGAAACACCTCCAGCCGGCCGTCGTGGTCGAAATCGCACAAGGCAAAGGCCCGGCTGTCATCGGCGAAGTCCAGGCCGATGGTGCCGGAAACGTCGGAAAACGTGCCGTCGCCGTTGTTGGCGTAGAAGACGTTGCGCTCGTAGCCGCTCCAGGTGCCGTCGGCGCGGATGAGTTCGTTGATCGCGTTCCAACCCTGTTCGTAGGCGGGCGAGGCGGCCGGCGCGAGCGGCGATTGGGCGACCACTTGCCGCCAGAAGAAGCTGGAAAGATCGCGGTGATCGGGCCCGGAAATCATCCCGTTAGCGATATAGAGATCCGGATAGCCGTCATGGTCGAAGTCCCAGGCGTCGCTTGACCACGCCCAGCGCCCCCTGTCGACGCCCGCCGCCACGGTGGCGTCGCGGAAGCCGCGGCCGGCTTCGTTGTGAAGCAGGGAATTGCCGCTGGCGTGCTTCCGATACCGCTGGCGAGTCTCGGCGGGCGCGCCCGGCATAAACTCTGGCTGCGCCGTGACGCGCAGGCCGGCGGCGGACCACATGTTGGCCACGTAGAGGTCCTGCCGGCCGTCGTTGTCGTAGTCGAACCAGCAAACGCTCATGCCGGCTCCTACGTCCTCGGCTCCGGCTGGCGGGGCGACGTCGGTAAAGGTGCCGTCGCCGTTGTTGCGGTACAGATTCTTCTTGCCGAAATCGTTGGCGACGAAAAGATCCGGCCAGCCGTCGTCATTGTAATCGCCCCAGGCGCAGGCGAAGCTGTAGCGGTGATTGTTCTGGTTCAGGCCGGAGGCGGCGGTCACGTCGCGAAACGTGCCGTCGCCGTGGTTGCGGAGCAGGAAATTCGGCGGACCGTTCTCGGCGTCGTCGTACGGCGTCGGGAAGCGATACTGGTCGAGGCCTTGATAATAGCTGTAGAGGCAGAAGTAAACGTCGAGGAGGCCGTCGCGGTCGTAATCGGCGGCGGCGGCGCCGGTGAAGGTGCCTTGCGGCGGCTGGGCAAAGCGGAAGGCGTCGGGCTGGAGGCGAAACCGGCCGGTTCCTTCGTTGCGGAACAGCAGCGGGCCGTTCGCGCGCACCACCAGCAGCTCCTGCCGGCCGTCGTTGTCGAAATCGGCGAACAGTGCGCACGGCGTGTTGTCGAGCACGCCGACGCCGGCGGCGTCCGTGACGTCTTCAAAGGTTCCGTCGCCGCGGTTGCGGTAGAGGCGGTTGGGAAGTCCGGCGGGCTGGCAGAGGTAAAGATCGTCCCAGCCGTCGTTGTCGATGTCGCCGACGGCGATGCCGTTGTTGCCGTAAACATCGACGCCGCTGGCGGCGTCCAGAACCGTGCGCCAGTATTCGGCGCCGGGCACGAGTTGCCGCTGATAGGATTCGATGCCGCCGAGCGCCGCGGCGGTAATGTCGGCGAACAGCGGTGCAGCGGTCCAACTGGCAATCTCATCGCCCCGGCGCCATTCCTGGACGCGCCAGGCGCCGCTTGCCGTCCGCGCCCACGTGAGCTCCCAACGGGCGACGCGTTCGGCGCGATGGAAACCCGGCCCGGTGGCGACGCCGTCGTAGCGGATTTGCGTGCGCAGCCGCGGCCATGGTTGCTGGCTTGTGAGAGAAGCCAGGATCAGCTCGGCGGTCAGGCATCGCGCCGGCGAGACGGCCGGCTGCGGGCCGGGGATCAGCAGCGCCGGCAATTGCCGCACAAAATCCGCGCGGCCCAAGGCGGCTTCCGGGCGACTGGCCTCGCCCGGGCCGAGGAAGCGCCGCCGCTCGACGATCAGGTCGCCGCCCGCGCGCACCCGTTCGACGGCGGCAGGCGCGGGGCTCGAGCCCCGGAAATTCTCGGCCAGGCTGGCCTCGACGGGGGAGAAATCGGCGGGCGAGCGCTCGAGTCCGGCGCGCCAGGCGTCGAGCACGCCGGTGATTTCGGCCGCCTCCTTCTCGCTGCGAAAGGCGTCTCTGCCCGGCTCGACGTTGCGCAGCACGGCCTCGAGCGGAGACTCGGCTCGGTAGCGGGGATGCAGGCGAACGTCGGGCCCCGCGGCGCGGGGCGCGGGCGCGAGCGGGGCCGCGATCAGGTCCGGGCGCGGCGCGGCCCGCAGCGCCATCGAGGCTCCGCTCAAGCGTGCCAAAAATCCGCGCCGTGAAAGGATCATCGGTTCGATCCCGGCCTCGGGCACGCCCGATGATCGACGGCCCGAGGCGCCGGATGCTCAATGTAGCAAGGCCGCCGAACGGCGTCAAAACCGGCGGCGCGGCGCGGGCTGATATAATCAGCGGTGGGCTCGGGAGGCGCAGATGGATCGTCAAGCAGCGTGGAACCTGCTGTGCGAATACACGCAGAGCGAAAGCCTGCGGAAGCACGCCTTGGCCGTCGAGGCGTGTCTTCGAGCTTACGCGCGCAAGTTCGGCGCGGACGAAGAAAGCTGGGGCGTTGTTGGACTGCTTCATGACTTCGATTATGAGCGCTTCCCGAACGCGCCCGAGCATCCGCTGCGAGGCAGCGAAATTTTGAAAACGAAGGGCGTTCCGGAAGAGTGGCGGCGCGCTATTCTGGGCCATGCCGACTACACCGGCGTCCCCCGCGACACGCTGCTGGCGCGGGCGCTGTTTGCCTGCGACGAGCTGGCCGGATTCATCACCGCCTGCGCCCTGGTGCGGCCCGACAAGATTGCGAGCCTCGAGGCCAAGTCGGTGCGCAAGCGGATGAAGGACAAAGCGTTCGCCCGCGCGGTGCGCCGCGAGGACATCGTGCGCGGGGCGGAGGAGCTGGGCGTGCCGCTCGACGAGCACATTGATTTCTGCATTGCGGCCTTGCGCGGCATCGCCGACCGGCTCGGCCTCGCCCCGAGCCAGCCGGCCGAGGGAACTGCGGCGGGCGAAAAGACGTGAGACACGCTGCGGGCGATTACGGCCGTTCGCGGGTGCGATGGAGGGGCTGGGCGAGCGGCAGCCGCGACTGTCAAATAGTATGTATCTTCTTGCGGATCAATAAGATGGTGGCTTTCTGGGAGGGGCGCTGGGGAGGGTCTACGTATTTTCAATAACTTACGGTGATGCCGGGCCCCGCCTTTTTCGTCTAAGTTTATTTCTTCCAACAACATAGTGGCTTTCATCGGCGGCTCTTACGTATTTTCAATAACTTAGCGGCTTCGTTTTTGCAGCGAAGCCGCTAGGTTGCTATTTTTCAATAACATAGCGGCTTCACCCCCCACCCTCCGTACCCACGCGGAGCCGATGGCCGCGCCTGTCCACGCTCCACCGCCCGGCGATGCCGGAATGCTGCCCTGGGGAGCCGAGCAGCGAAGCTGGGGCGCGGTGAGGCTGAGAATTTGAACTGGGGCTCTCATTAACCATAGAGTATACTGATATCAGGTTTTTGTCAAAGAATTTCCCACCCCGCTGCCTCCCCCCGCGGCTGGAGACTACAGCGTCACGGTTTGCAGGTGGGCGGCGACGCTCGCTTGCCAGCGGAGCTGGCCGGCGATCTTCTCCTTCAATGCTTCCGCCGCCGCCGGCTCCCCGTGGGTCAGGAAGGTTCTGGCGGGCGGGTTGGGGAAGCGGGCGAGCCAGCGCAGGATTTCCCCATAATCGGCGTGCCCGCTCAAATTCTCCATGGACTCGACGTGGGCGCGCACGGGAACTTCCTGGCCGTGGATTTTCACCGCCGCGGCGCCGGATTGAATGGCGTGTCCGCGGGTTCCGGGAGCCTGGAAGCCTTCAAACAGAATCGTGTGGCGGGCGTCCGGCAAGCAGCGCTCGAGGTGATGGAGCACGCGGCCGCCGGTGGCCATGCCGCTGGCGGAGATGATGATCATCGGGGAGCGCGCGTCGTTGAGCATCTTCGACTGCTCGACCGAACGGTCAAAGTGGACGCCGCGAGGGGAGAAGGGGCGGATGCCCTGCTGTTCGAGGGCCGCCAGGGCCAAATTGTGCTCTTCGGGGTGGCGGCGATAGATATCGGTGCAGTCGATGGCCATGGGGCTGTCGACGTGGATGGGAAGGGAGGGCATCTGCTGTCGCTCGATCAGCTCCCGAAAGAGATAGAGTAGTTCCTGGGTGCGGCCGACGGCAAAAGCCGGAATGATCACACTCCCGCCGCGCGCGGCGGTGGAGTTGACGATCGCGGCCAGACGGGCCCGAAAGTCGTCGGTCGGATGGAGGCGATCCCCGTAAGTGGACTCGCAGATCAGCGTGTAGCCGCCCTCGAGGTCGGGAACGGCGGGCGGCCGGATCAGCAGTTGCTGCTCGCGCCCCAGATCGCCGGAAAACAGCAGCCGCCGCGCGGCCCCGTTCTCGCTCACGGTGATCTCGATCATGCGGGCGCCGAGGATGTGCCCGGCGTAGAAAAAGCGGCAGCGAAAATGGGAGGAGAGCTCGAGCGGTTTCCGGTCGTTGGCGGTGCGAAACTGCCCCAGGCACTGGATGGCGTCATCGTGAGTGTAAAGCGGCAGGGCGGGCCGGTGCCGGGTAAAGCCCTGGCGGTTGGCGTAGGCGGCATCCTCTTCTTGCAGGTGGCCGGAGTCGGGCAGGAGCAGGTGGGCGAGCTCGACGGTGCCGGAGGTGGCGAAGATCGGCCCGCGAAAGCCTTCCTTCACCAGGCGCGGGATGTAGCCGGTGTGGTCGAGATGGGCGTGGGTCAGCACCAGCCAGTCGATGGCGGCGGGCGGCACAGGAAACGGATTCCAATTCCGCAGCCGCAGTTCCTTCGAGCCTTCGAACAGGCCGGCATCCAGCAGCAGGCGTTCGCCGCCGGCTTCGATCACATAGCGTGATCCGGTGACGGTTCCGGCGGCGCCGAGAAATTGCAGGGTGGCCATAACGGTTTCCGCTCCCCTCCTGGATGGGGGCCGGGCGGCATCTTCCCCGCGGGCACGGTGCCAGCCGGGCCCGGCTTTCAATCGAGCGCCGCCGATTCCCGGTACTCGCCAAACACGCGGCGCAGAGCGTCAGAAATCTCGCCCACCGTGGCGTACGACCGGACGGCGGCGAGAATGGCGGGCATCAGGTTGCGGTCGGAGCGCGCCGTGGCTTCCACCTCGCCGAGCGCCGCCCGCACGCGCGCGTTGTCCCGGCGGTCGCGCAGGCGGCGCAGGCGCTCGACCTGGGAGCGCTCGATCGTGGGATCGATGCGCAGGATCGGGGGCGGCGGGGCGTCCTCCTGGAAGCGATTCACGCCCACCACCACCTGGCGGCCGGTCTCGACGGCTTTTTGATACTCGTAGGCCGCCTGCTCAATGTGGCGCTGGATGTAGCCGCTCTCGATGGCGCCGAGCGGGCCGCCCCGGGCGTCAATCTGCCGCAAGTAGTCGGCCGCGCCCCGCTCAATCTCGTCGGTGAGGGCTTCGACGGCGTAGGCCCCGCCGCACGGGTCCACGGTGTGGGCGACGCCGCTCTCATGGGCGATGATCTGCTGGGTGCGGAGGGCGATCAGGGCGGAGGGCTCGGTCGGCAGGGCGAGAGCCTCGTCGCGGCTGTTGGTATGGAGCGACTGGGTTCCGCCGAGCACGGCCGCGAGCGCCTGGAGCGTGACGCGGACGATGTTGACGTCGGGCTGTTGCGCGGTGAGCGCCGAGCCGCCGGTTTGGGCGTGGAAGCGAAAAGCCCAGGAGCGCGGATCCTGCGCGTGGAAGCGCTCGCGGGCGAGGCGGGCCCAGAGGCGGCGGGCGGCGCGGAATTTGGCGATCTCCTCGAGCAGGCCGTTATGGGAATTGAGAAAAAAGGACAGGCGCGGGGCCACATCGTCCACCGCCAGACCCCGCGCGCCGGCCGCCTCAACGTAAGCGATGGCGTTCGAAAACGTAAACGCCACTTCCTGGACGGCCGTGGCCCCGGCCTCGCGGATGTGGTACCCGCTGATCGAAATGGGGTTCCACCGGGGCGCGTGTTCAAGGCAGAAGGCGAACAGATCGACCGCCAGGCGCAGGGCGGGCGCGAGCGGATAGATGTAGGCGCCGCGCGCCACGTACTCCTTGAGAATGTCGTTTTGCACGGTGCCGGACACCTGGGCGGGGCTGAGGCCCTGCCTTTCGGCGACGGCAAAGTAGAGGGCGAGCAAAACGGGGGCGGTGGCGTTGATGGTCATCGATGTGGAAACGCGGTCGAGGGGAATGCCGTCGAAGAGTTCGAGCATATCCTCGAGCGAATCGATGGCCACGCCGGCGCGGCCGACTTCGCCCAGAGCCTGGGGATGATCGGAGTCAAGGCCGAGCTGGGTGGGAAGATCGAAGGCGACCGAGAGGCCGGTGGTGCCTTGAGCGAGCAGGTAGCGGAAGCGGGCGTTGGACTCGCGGGCGGAGCCGAAGCCGGCGTACTGGCGCATGGTCCAGAGGCGGGCGCGATACTGATCGGGGTAGATGCCGCGCGTAAACGGGTACTGGCCGGGTTCGCCCAGGTCGCGTTCCGGGGACCAGCCGGCCAGATCGTCCGGAGTGTAGAAGAGGTTCGCCTCCAGGCCGGAGGCGGTGTTGAACTTGGCTTTGGACTGCCGGTCGTCGCGCTTGCTGGCCATGGTTCGGAGGACTCCGCTCCCCGTCCGCTGCGGCCTTATCGCCTTAGCGGACGCTGCGCGCTTTCAGGTACGAGTAGAGGCTGAACCCAACGAGCAGCAAGGTAAAGCTGCCAAACAGCGCGAGGCGCAGCCAGCCGACTTGCGGCGCTTGTTCATAGAAGCGCCATTCCGAGACCGAGAGGGAGGCTCCGACGGCGGCCAGCACGAGAAAAATGGCGGCGATGGCCAGGTGAAACGCCCGCTGAGCCTGGCGGAGGCCGCGCCGGGCCGCCTGGCGGAGGCGCCCGGAGCCGTTCCGAGTTCGCATCATTCGGCCTTCTCCACCCTTCATGATCTTAGGGGCTCTGGCCGCGCGCGTCAATTCGAGTCTAAACTGGGGGGAGGGCCGCCACCGCCGGCGGCCGCCGACGTCCCGATGCGCCGCCCACGCAGACCCCGGCTGGGGCAACATTTTCTGGTCGATGCCGCCTGGTGCCGCCGCATTGCGGAAGCGATCGAGTTCGAAGCCGGCGAGCTGGTCATCGAGATCGGCCCGGGCCGCGGAGCGCTGACTCACCTGCTCGCGGCGCGCGCCGGGCGGCTGGTGGCGATCGAGCGGGATGAGCGCCTGGCGCGGGCGCTCGGCCAGGAGCTCGCCGCGGATTCGCCGGTCGAGGTGGTGTGCGGAGACATTCTGGCCGCGGATATCGGCGAAATTTGCCGGCGCCAGGGAGTCCGCCGGTGCGCGGTGTGGGGCAATCTCCCCTACTACATTACGTCGCCGATTCTCCACCATCTGCTGGGCTTTCACCGCTTCATCCGCGTCATGGCGCTCATGGTGCAGCGCGAAGTGGCGGAGCGGCTGCTAGCGGCTCCGGGAAGCCGCGATTACGGCTACCTGACCGTCTTCACCCAGCTCTACTCCGAGCCTCGCCTGCTGATGAAGGTTCCGCGCGGAGCGTTTTCGCCGCCGCCTCGGGTTGACTCGGCTCTGGTCGGGTTTCGCGTCGGCCAGCGCCTGGCGGGCCTGGATGCGGAGGCGTTTCTGAAGTTTGCCGGGCGGTGCTTCCGGCAAAAGCGAAAAAGCCTGGCCAACAATCTGGCGGCCGGCTACGGCCGGGATCGCGTGGTGCGGGCGCTGGCCACGCTCAACTTGGAGCCGGGCGCGCGCGCCGAACAGGCTTCCCTTGAACAGCTGGCCGGGCTCTACCGGCTTCTCGGGCCGCCAGCCTGAGGGGAAGCCGGCTCAACTCGGCGCCGGGAATGGCCGATGGGCTCAGAGGGCGGCCGCGGCGGGCGGTTTACTGTTTTGACAAGGGGAGGGCCGGGTGCTACCTTGAGCGGGAGTCCGGCGCCGCCACAGGATGGTGGAAAGATGGATGTGAAGGACTTGCTGCGCGCGGCTTGTAAGACGAAAGCCTCGGACTTGCACCTGCGGTCGGGGTCGCCGCCGCGCATCCGCGTGGACGGCCAGCTGGTGCCGCTGACGCAGTTTCCGCGCATTACGCCGGCGGACATGGAGGCGCTGTCCGCCAGCGTCATGAACGAGCGGCAACGGCGCCGGTTCGAGGAACTGCACGAGATCGACATGGCCTACGGCATCCCGGAGCTGGGCCGCTTCCGCCTCAACGTGTTTCGCCAGCGCCATACCATCGCCATGGCCCTGCGGGTGCTTCCCGAGACGGTGCCGCGCCTGGCCGAGCTGCACCTGCCGGCCGTGGTGGAGCGGATTTGCGAGGAGCGGCGGGGGTTGGTGCTGGTGACAGGCACGACGGGGAGCGGCAAGAGCACGACGCTCGCGGCCATGATTGACCGGATCAACTCGACGCGGCCCGACCACATCGTGACCATCGAGGATCCGATCGAGTTTCACCACCCTGACAAGCGCGGCTTTGTGAATCAGCGCGAGGTGGATGTGGATACGACCAGCTTCAGTGCCGCCCTGCGGTCGGCGTTGCGGCAAGACCCGAACGTGATCCTGGTGGGCGAGATGCGCGACCTTGAAACCATCCAGACGGCGCTGATCGCCAGCGAGACCGGCCACATGGTCTTTTCGACGCTGCACACCCTGGACGCCACCGAGACGATTCAGCGGATCATCGCGGTGTTTCCGGTCGGGCAGCAGGAGGCCGTGCGCAAGCAACTGGCGATCACGCTGAAGGCGGTGATCTCCCAGCGCCTGGTGCGGCGGGCCGACGGCGTGGGGCGGGTGCCGGCCGCCGAGGTGCTGATCTCGACCGAGTACATCCGCGATTGCATCACCAACCCCGACAAGACGCGCCTGATCCGCGACGCCATCGCCGCCGGGACCTCCCAGTACGGCATGCAGACCTTTGACCAGTCGCTCTATTGCCTTTACACTGAAGGGCTGATCTCGCTCGACGAAGCCTTGCTGCAGTGCTCGAATCCGGACGACTTCCGGCTCCGCATCTCCGGCATTCACGCGGCGGCGGACGCGGCCCGCGAGCAGATGGAGCGTCAGACGGTCAAGGTCGATCGCTTTGGCGAGAACTAGAGAGCCCTCCCTCACTCCTCTGGAAGTGGCGGTGCGCCTGCTGGCGCGGCGAGCCTACTCGGTGGCCGAATTGCGGCGCGCCCTGGCGCGGAGATTCCCCAATCCGGCGGCCGTGCAGGCGGCCGTGCGGCGCCTGCGCGAGCTGAAACTGCTCGATGACCGAAAACTGGCCGAGCAGTACGCGTCGTCGCTGGCCCGCGACCGGGCCTACGGGCGGGCGCGCGTCCGCCGGGAACTCAAAGCCCGGCGGGTTGAGGATCGCCACATCGAGCCCGCGCTCGATGAAGTGTTCGCCGAGGTGGACGAGCGCGAACTGCTGGAGCGCCTCCTCGACCGCAAGCTCCGCACCCTGCGCCTGCCGCTGACGGCGGCCAAGCTGTTCTCTCTCTGCCAGAGCCTGGCGCGGCGCGGGTTCCGCTCCGATGATATTATGAAAGCCGTACGCTCCCGGCCGGAGCTGCGTCCGGTGGCCGAGGAGGTCGAGCCCGGCGAGGATTGACCCGCTCCGCCGGCCCTTCGCCGCCGCCCGCGGGGCTCGGCGCCGCCGCCGACCAAGTTATGAAATCCAACGAGATTCGCTCCCGCTTCCTGAAGTTCTTCGAACAGCGCGGTCATCGCGTGGTTCGCTCCTCGCCCCTCGTCCCGGCCGAGGATCCGACGCTGCTGTTCACCAACGCCGGCATGAACCAGTTCAAGGACGTCTTTCTGGGCCGCGAAAAGCGCGAGTATACCCGCGCCTGTTCCGTGCAGAAGTGCGTCCGCGCCGGCGGCAAGCACAATGATCTCGAGCAGGTCGGCCGCACCACCCGTCACCATACGTTCTTCGAGATGCTCGGGAATTTTTCTTTCGGGGATTATTTCAAGCGAGAGGCGATTCCCTGGGCGTGGGAGCTCGTCACCCGGGATTTCGCCCTCCCCCGCGCGAAGCTCTACGTCACCGTGTTCCGGGAAGACGACGAGGCGGCGGCAATCTGGGCGAAAGAGGCCGGCGTTGAAGAGGCGCGAATCTTTCGCCTGGATGAGAAGGACAACTTCTGGGCGATGGGCGACACCGGCCCCTGCGGCCCGTGTTCGGAGATTCACTGGGACCTGGGCGCGGCGGCCAGCGAGCAAGGCCACCGGGATTGCCGCTTTCCCTGTGACTGCGGGCGCTACATCGAGCTGTGGAACCTCGTGTTCATGCAGTTCAACCGCGACGAGCGGGGAAAGTTAACTCCGCTTCCCCGTCCTTCCATCGATACTGGGGCGGGCCTGGAGCGACTGGCGGCCGTGCTGCAAGGCAAGATTTCGAACTTCGATACGGATCTCTTCCGGCCCCTGATCGAACAAGCCGCCGATTTGGCGAACACCGAATACGGCGCCCAGCCGGAGGCCGACGTTTCGCTCCGCATCATCGCTGACCACGCTCGCGCCACCACGTTCCTCATCTCCGACGGGGTGCTACCCTCGAACGAAGGGCGCGGCTACGTACTGCGCCGAATCATGCGGCGCGCCCTCTACCACGGCCACACGCTAGACCTGAAGGAGCCGTTCCTGTACAAGATGTCGAGCGTGGTCGTCGATTTGATGAAAGACGCTTATCCGGAATTGGTGGCGGCGGCCCCGCACGTGGCCAAGGCGATCAAGGTGGAAGAGGAGCGATACGCCCGCACGATCCGCGTGGCGCTGGCCAAGCTTGACGAAGTGCCGGTCTGGGCCCGCACCAGCGAAGGCAATTACGAGGTTCCCTTTGGCCAATTGAAACTGGCTTCCCGGGCGGCGCCACCCCCCGGGTTGTGGGCGATCGAAGGGGCGCGCCGGAGCCCGAGGGATCCGAAGAAGAGCAATTTCTGGCTGGGCATCTTGGGCGAAGACCTGTTCAAACTGTACGACACTTACGGCTTGACGCCCGACTTCGTGGAGGACATCGTCAGCCAGTACGATGTGAAGGCCGACTGGTTTGGAATCGTTCCCGGTCAGCCGGTCGAGCCGTTGGCTCCGCGGCGGCCCGTGATCGACCGGGAAGGTTTTGAAGCCGAAATGCGGCGCCAGCGCGAGCGCGCCCGGGCCAGCTGGAAAAGGGCGGAAAAGAAGGCCGCGCCGCCGGTTTACCAGCAGTTGGCTGAGAAGCAAAAAACGGTTTTCGAGGGTTACACGCAGACCACCTCCACCGATTGCCGCATCGTGGCCCTGATCGTGGGGGGCGAAGCGGTGAGCCACGTCCAGCCGGGCGCGGAAGTGGAGATTCTTCTCGATCACACGCCCTTTTACGCTGAAGCGGGAGGTCAGGTGGGGGACAGCGGGCACCTGCTGGCGCCGGGCGGGGTGAGGGAGGTCGCCCACGTCTCGGGTGCCTACCATCCCGTCACCGACCTGATCGCCCACCAAGCCACGGCCCGCGAGACGCTGCGCGTGGGCGACGTGGTGACGGCGCAAGTGGATGCCGAGCGGCGCGACGCCATCCGGCGCAACCACACGGCCACCCACTTGCTCCACGCGGCGCTTCGCCACACGCTTGGGGCCCACGTCAAGCAGGCCGGATCGCTGGTCGCGCCCGACCGCCTCCGTTTTGACTTCTCGCACTACGCGCCGCTCAGCGAGCCGGACCTCCTCGACATCGAGGATTTGGTGGTCAGCCACATTCTCAAGAACCAGGAAGTGCGCACCGAGATCATGGACCTGGACTCGGCCATCAACTCCGGCGCCATGGCTCTGTTTGGAGAAAAGTACGGCGACCGCGTCCGCGTGGTGGCCATCGACGACGGATCGTTTTCGAAAGAACTCTGCGGGGGCACGCACGTCCGGCGCACCGGCGACATCGGCCTGTTCAAGATCGTCAGTGAGGGGGGCGTCTCGGCCGGCACGCGGCGCCTGGAAGCCGTGACCGGCACCGGCGTGCTCGAACTGTTGCGCCGGGAAAGCCAGACCCTGCGCCGGCTGGCCGAAACGCTGCGGGCGAAGCCGGACGAGCTTCTGGCGGCGGTCGAAAAGCTCGAAGCCTCGGAGAAACGACTTCGCAAGCAGCTCGAGACGCAACAGATGAAGCGGGCCGCCGCCTCGGCGGCCGACCTGGCGGCGGGCGCCCAGGAAGTGAAGGGAGTGCGGGTGGTCGCCGCCCGCGTCGACGTTACCGATCGCGCCGTGATGCGCCAGATGGTGGATCAGCTCCGCGGCCGCCTGGAATCGGGAGTGATCGTGCTGGGTAGCGCCTGGGATGGCAAGGTCTCCCTGGTGGCGGCCGTAACTCCGGACCTGACGAGCCGCTTGGACGCGGGGAAGATCGTCAAGGCGGCGGCGGCTTTGGTAGAGGGCTCGGGCGGCGGGCGCAAGGACCTGGCAGAGGCGGGAGGCAAGAATCCCGACAAACTGGAAGAGTCCCTCCGCGCCGTGCCGGGGATTATTGAAGCCATGCTGTGAGGCCGCGCCTCGCCCGCTTCCAGCCAAGACCCGCCGAATCGAGGGAAAAGACCCGGATGGATGCCAAGCGCCAGGAAGCTGCCGAAGTGGTCGAGCGGCTGCGGCAGGCCGGCTACCAGGCGTATTTTGTCGGCGGTTGCGTGCGAGACCTGGTCATGGGCCGCGACCCGAAGGATTATGACGTGGCCACCGACGCGACGCCCGACGACGTGCTCCGCCTGTTCCCTCAGGCGCTCGCGGTGGGAGCGCAGTTTGGCGTGGTGCTGGTGCCGGGGGCGGCCGGGAATTGTGAAGTCGCCACGTTCCGCTCCGACGGGCGTTACCTCGACGGCCGGCATCCCGCCGAAGTGCGCTATGCCCGCACGGCCCAGGAAGACGTGCGGCGGCGAGATTTCACCATCAACGGGCTGCTCTACGATCCGCGCGAGGGTCGCGTGCTCGACTATGTCGGGGGTTGCGCCGATCTCGAGGCGCGCCGTTTGCGCACTATCGGCGATCCGGTCGAGCGTTTTCGTGAAGATCACCTGCGAATGCTGCGCGCGGTGCGGTTTGCCGCCCGGTTCGAATTTCAACTGGACCCCGCCGCGGCCGCGGCCATTCGAGAGCTGGCGCCGCGCATCCGCGAGGTCAGCGCCGAGCGCGTGCGCGATGAAATCCTGAAGATCTTGACGGAGGGTCACGCGCGGCGGGGCTTTGAACTGCTTGACGACACTCAGCTTTTGGCCGAAGTCCTGCCCGAGGTCAAAGCCCTGCAGGGCGTTCGGCAACCGCCCGAGTTTCATCCCGAAGGGGATGTGTGGACCCACACCCTGTTGATGCTGGAACGGTTGCGCAATCCCACGCCCACCCTGGCGCTCGGCGTACTCCTGCACGATGTCGGCAAGCCGCCCACGTTTTCCGTGCGCGAGCGGATCCGGTTTGACGGCCACGCGGAAGTGGGGGCGAAGATGGCAGAAGAGATTTGTCGGCGCTGGCGCCTCTCAACCCGCGACACCGGGCGTGTGGTGGAGCTGGTGCGCCACCACATGCGCTTTAAGGACTTTCCTTCCATGCGGCGCTCGACGCAACTCCGCTTCTTGCGCCGGGAGGGGTTCGAAGAGCACCTGGAACTTCACCGGCTTGATTGCCTGGCCAGCCACGGCGATCTTTCCACCTATGAGCTGGTCCGCCGGATGCTCGAAGAGACTCCCTCCGAGGTTATCAAGCCGGCCCCTCTGCTTCGTGGCGATGACCTGATCGCCCTGGGCTACAAACCCGGGCCGGCCTTCAAGACGATTCTGCAAGCCGTCGAAGACGCGCAGCTGGAGGGCAAGATTCAGACGCGCGAGCAGGCCCTGGAGCTGGTGGCGGCGCAATTTTCCGCTTTGCGGTGAGGTTGCGAGGTCGCCATGGACGGCTTCCGGCACGCCGGCGTTTGCTGGCCGGGATGAGAGGAGCTCGTGAAGCATGAGCGTTTCTGAGCGCATCGGTTATGCGGTGGTGGGGCTCGGGGGGATCGCGGAGCGGGCGATCCTGCCGGCGTTCCGTCATAGCCGGAAGTCCAGGCTGGTGGCGCTCGTCAGTCGGGACGCGAGCCGAGCCCGGCGCCTGGCTGCGAAATTCCGGGCGCCCCGCGCTTACGGGTATGACGAATACGACCGATGCCTCAGTGATCTCGACGTCCAGGCGGTGTTCATTGCCAGTGTCAATGCGGCGCACGCCGAACAGGCGATCCGAGCGGCCCAGGCGGGTAAGCACGTGCTCTGCGAGAAGCCGATGGCCACCTCGGTCGACGATTGCCGGCGGATGATCGAGGCCTGCCGCCGAAACCAGGTGCGGCTCATGATTGCTTACCGCAAGTATTTTGAACCGGCCAGCCGGGCGCTTAAAAAGCTCGTGGCGGCGGGCCGGCTCGGCCGAATCAAGATCCTCCACTCGGCCTTTACCATCCGCTTGGGGCCGCGCGCCCCGTCCTGGCATCTGGATCCGAAACTGGCCGGCGGCGGTTCGCTGGTGGACGTGGGTGTGTATTGCGTCAATACGGCACGCTGGTTGCTGGAACAGGAACCCGCGGAAGCTGAGGCGTACGCTTGGACGGTGGACCCGGCGCGCTTTCGCGAGGTCGAGGAAAACATCGCCTTTCGCCTGTTTTTTCCTGGAGGCGCCGTGCTGGAGGCCTCGTCGAGTTTTGGGGCCGCTCAGGCGTCTTTTGTGCACGTGCACGGCGAGCGCGGCTGGGCGGCGCTCGATCCGGCTTACGCTTACGATGAAGAACGCCGGCTGTTCGGCAAGACCGATGGACGCTGGTTTGAGAAGAGGTTCCCCCGTATGGACGAGTTCGTCTTGGAAGTGGACGCCTTTGCAAACTCGATCCGCCAAGCCCGGGATGAGGAGCCGGACGGCACGCAAGGAATGCGCGACGTGGCGGTGATGGAGGCCATTTACCGTTCGGCTCGTGCGGGGCGCCCGGCGAGGATACGGCTGCCCGCTTGAGAAGGGCGGGAAGGCCTGCGGCTCCGGCCGGTTCTACGGGCGGGACCAGTCCAGACCTAGCGCTGGGCAGGGCAGAGGGGGTGGCCGGGTCAGCAATTTTTTCTTGCTTTGGGTAGTTTGTGCTCAATGCCTGCCTTCGGGACTGGGATCAGCTTGGCTAACAGGTGTGTTTTCAATCGCTTATGTTTACTCTCAATTGGAACTTGCCTTGCGCTTCCGAGGGTCGGATTGAACTTATATAACGAGGGGGACTGGTATGGACGAGGATCGTTTCACGCCGGACGAAGTCGAAATCCGTCCGTCCGGCGGGTCAGCGAACCGCTGGCCGTGGGTCGCGCCGGTGTTGGTTGGCGCGATCGCTGTTTTCACGTTCGGCTTTGCGCTCCACGAATGGCGCTATGCCCGTCAGTTGACCAAAGACAACGAACAACTGAGCGCTGATTTAAGTCAGACGCGAGGCGAGATGGATGCGTTGAACAGCCGGCTGAACGCTCTCAGTTCCGAGCTGAGTTCGCAGCAGGCCCAGCTTGCGGCCTCTGAGGCCAAGGCCGCGCCGCCTCACCATGGGGCCCGCGCGCGCGCGTCGGGCCGCCGGCCGGAAGATTCTCGCTGGAAGAGGCTGCAGGCGCAGATTGCCGATCAACAGAAGGAGCTCGCCCAAACCCGGCAGGATCTGGCTCAAACGCGCTCGGAGCTCGAAGGCAGCATCAGCTCCACCCGTCAGGACTTGAGCGGCGAGATCGCCAAAAACCACGATGAGCTTGTGGCCCTGGAAAAGAGAGGCGAGCGCAACTACTACGAGTTTGACCTGGCGAAATCCAAGCAATTCCAACGCGTGGGCCCTGTTAGCCTTTCGCTGCGGAAGGTTAATACCAAGCATCAGAATTACAACGTCGAGGTGCGGCTGAACGACGCCGAACTCAGCAAGAAGAACGTCAGCCTTTACGAACCGGTGTGGTTCTATTCCGACGAGAATCCGCATCAAGGGCTGGAGCTGGTCGTCAACCGTATCGAAAAGAATCGCGTCCACGGCTATGTGAGCGCGCCGAAGTACAGCCCAGCGGAACTCGCTTCGGTCGAATCGACGCCGTCGCGTGGGGTGGCGGGAACACTGGTGACCGGCGCCAAAAACACGGGCTCGGCGCCAAGTTCTACCCCCGCCCTCGAGAGGCGGGCCCAGCCCCTGCAGTAGTTTGATGGCGGAGGATGAGAGCGCCCAGGCCGGCCCCCCTTTCGGGGGGAAGGGGAGTTTTTTTCGCGGGAAATATTCGCGCAAGTGATTTACAATGAATGTGATATGGGCTATTGACGGGCGCAGAGAACGGACAGCCAAACGTGAAGGGCGCAACGGTGGGCCATCGCTTACGGGGTCAGGTAGGGGCGGCGGCGGGATACATTCTGCTGATGGTGACGTCCCTCTGCGGCCAAGGTTCTCCCGAGCTCCGGGCAGGCCTTGAGAGCCTCTATCAGGGTGACTACGTCCGGGCCCGCATGCTCGCCGAGCAGTATGTCCAAGCCCACCCGAAGGCCTTGCCCGGCTGGCTTCTGCTGGCACGGACTGAGACAGCCCAGGGTCAGTACGAATTGGCCTACCAAAGTCTTCAGAAGGCGCTCGATTTAGATCCGGCAAGCATGGATGCGCTCTATTATCTGGAGCGAGTCTCGACCATCCTTTCCCAGCTTGAATTTCGACGATTGATCGAAACTGCGCCGCAGTCGGTGCGAGCCCACCAACTGATGGCGGAGTCCTATTTGGCTGGGCACCACGCAGCCGAAGCCGAGAAAGAGTATCAGGCGGCGTTGCAGGTCGATCCTGCTTCGGTCGAGATTCTCAATGCCCTGGGCGAGCTGATGCGGTCCCAATTCAGGTTTGACGAGGCGCTCGTCTACTATGGACGCGCGGCCAGACTGGCTCCGGGGAACTATACGAGCGCCTACGGCATGGGCGCTTGCTACCTGTTCAAGCAGGACGCGCGACACGCCGTAGAGAGCTTTCGGCGCGCCCTCGCCATCGACGGCAGCTCCGCCGCGGCTCATCTGGCATTGGGTGATGCCCTGTTACGGGACGGCCGGGCGTCGGCGGCAATTCCGGAATTGAAGACGGCCGCCCGCCTTGTCCCCGGCATGCGGCAGGCTTACGCGTTGCTGGCGCGCGCTTATGAAAAGCTTGGCCAGAGGCGCGAAGCGGAAGAGGCTCTCCAGAAGGAACAAAGCTTGGCGCGGGAGGAAATCCGATCGGCTCGCATTTCGGGATCCGACGAGGAGACGCTGCCTCGTCCTCAATAGGCGCGAATAGGCGCGCCGATAAGCCGCTCGGGAGTGTGGTGCTGGCCATGACCCGTCGACTGGCCAATTCGAGATGGCGAATTCGGGGGAGGGGAGTGCTTGTGACCAGTCTGGCTGTCCTGGTGTGTGTCGAGGCTCGGTCCGGTATGGCAAGCCAGCGGAGCCTTCCTGACGACCTTCAGCGGATGCTGGACTCAGGTGTGGCCGCCGAAAAGGCCGGGCGGCTGGACGAAGCCGAAAAGGATTTTCTGGAGGTGATCCGGCGCTGTGGTCAATGTGCCTTTGTTTACAATAACTTAGGAACCGTTTATCAGCAGCGAGGTGAGCACCGGCGAGCGATCGCCCAGTTTCGTGAAGCCATTCGCTTGCAGCCGGATTATCCTGCCCCGCGGATACTGCTAGGGGCCAGTCTGCTGGCTATGGGCCAGGTCCCGGAAGCGGTCCGGGAGCTCGAACGAGCCGTCCGGCTTGATCCCCGGAATATCGTGGCGCGGGGTGAGTTGGCGAAGGCTTATGAGCGGACCGGCAACTTGGCCGGAGCGGTGGAGCAATATCGAACCTTGCGCCAACTGGCTCCACGGGACCCCGAGTACATGTATCAGATGGGACAAGCCTATTTGCACCTTTCTCAATGGTGTCTCAACCGGATGCGGCAACTCGACCCGCGATCGCCGCGGATTGACGAGAGTCTGGCCGAAGCCTACCGCGCTCAGGGGCAAACGGAACTGGCCATCCGGGCTTACGAGCGTGCTGCGCAAGCCGATCCGAAGCTGCCGGGCATCCATTTGGCTCTGGCCCAAGTCTACCTTGCACAAGGGCGGACCGACGAGGCTCGCCGCGAGATTGAACGCGAGCTGGCGATCGTGCCCGACAGCTCGGCGGCGAAGGCTCTCGAGCGGCGCCTGATTTCCACACCGCCGTTACCGTGAGCGCCGACCCGACTGCAGGTGATCCGCGCGCTCGGCGCCTGACTAGAGGGTAATCGTGAAGGTAGGATTGAAATCGGGGCACACGACGTAATTCATCACGGCGTCGAGCAGGTAGGTTGAGTAAGGGTCGACGCCATAGGAGTTGGCGAGCGCATAGGTGCAAATGAGGAGTCTGCCGCGCCCTACCTTGGCCTGAACAAGGGTTCCGACGTTCCAGCGAATCCATCCGTAAAAGAGTCCGGCTAGCACATCCTTGAAGTCCGCCGCTGGCACACCGCGAACTACCGCCTGGGGCGTTGCCGCCTGAGATTCCCAGCCGGGAAGCGGACTGAAGGCGATGGACCGGAACGGTTCCTGATCCTTGCGGACCCAGGAAAAACTGGAGATCCAGTTGCCATCCAGGTCCGAGCCGTGCCGGGGCACAATTTCAAGTCCCGGGGCGAGCGTTAGGTGATCAGCCGAGATCAGCACCACCCGCCCTCCGCCCTCGAGCGCCTTCCTGACTTCGGCATCGAAAGTGGAAGTCACCAGGACGGGAAGTTGGGTATTCGGGCTCGGCGCTACGTAGTTGCGGGAACGCATCTCCTCCACCAGGCGCCGCAGGCGTCCGGCGGGATCATGAAAAGCCACGGCGGGAGGCAGGTCCGGCGGCTTGGGCGGATAGAAAAAAAGCTGGACGGAGTTTTGCGTCACGATCCTTCCCTGCGCTTCCACTTCGATCTTCAGCGCCCGAACGGTAGGACTGGGCACGGCCGGAACCGTCACGGCTATCGTGCCGATTTTGCCCGCCCCTCCCTCCGGCACCTCCGGTAGCGGCGCGCTCCCGGCTTCGCCCGTGCCTTCCAGTTGCCAGTTCACCTTCGCTCCGGCGAGCGAGAGGTCACCGTAATGGGAGAAATCGATCTCCGCCGTAACTCGGTCGCCTGAATAATAATTCCGCTTCCCCAAACGCAGCCATACCAGATCGTCTCGTTGAAGTTGGGCCAGTGCCCCGCTGAATACTTTGGGGCGCCGCGTCATGTCCATCAGACCGTTTGATTCCCAGTTGACGTCCGTCAACTCGGTGATGACGTATCCCTGAATCTCCGGGTGCGAGCGTAGAGACTCAATCTCGTACTGGAGGGATTCGTATTCGCGCTCTTCGGTCGCCGCCGCGAGCGCGTTCACGTCCGGAAATAGAGTCGAGTAAAGGTAATCGGCAAAGCGCCGGTCATATCCCTCCGGCAGGGTAATCTCTCTTCCTTCAAAGTCGCGCGAGAACCACCACGGTTTCTGCTGAGGAAGCTGCGGCAGGCCCCAGTTGCCGAACTCGGAAAGCACCAGGGGCTCATCGCCGCGAGGCTTCGCGTCTCCATAGGGACTGAAAAGCCAGGCCGGCCGCATGGCGAGATCGGACACCAGGCGGTCGAAGTCGCCGGCGTGGTCGGGAATGGCGTCGTACTGGTGGAAGTCGGCCAAGTCGCTCTCCACATGAAAATTGCGGCAGCAGGCGCTGTTATCGTCCACCAGCCAGCCGGGAACAAGCCGCTTGGCCTGCTCATACGTCTGCCGGAGCCAGGCGCGATCAGCCGCCCGGTTGAGGTCGGCGCCCCAGCTCTCGTTGATGAGGCTCACCAGCGCGATCGACGGATGATTCCAGTCTCGATCCACCATGCCGCGCAACGTCTCGAGGGCGCGGCGCTCGGACTCGGGAGTCAGCTTGTCCCAGCTGGGAATCTCGTACCAGACGAGGATCCCGGTCTTGTCCGCCGCTTCGAGGTAGCGGGGATCGGGCACCTTGATATGACATCGCACCAGATTGAGGCCGAGCTCCTTGGCTTTGCGCATTTCGTCAATCAGATATTGGAGCGACGGAGGTGTGTACACCGTGTCGGGATAGAACGCCTGATCGAGCGCGCCTCGGAGATAAAGAACCTTGCCATTCAAATAGAATTTGCCGCCCCGGCTCTCGAACGTCCGAAAGCCGAAGTGGTAGCTGGCGGCATCCCCGGAATTGAGCCAGACGTTGAGGGTGTACAGGGCGGGGTGGTCGAGGCTCCAGAGCTCTGGATTCGACAAAACGCCGGAAAATTGGCAGCGGGCTTGGTGGGCGGCGAGAGTCTGAGCTTGTTTCCAAACACTCTTGCCGCCGGGGTCTAGAATTTCCGCGCCGGCATAGAGTTGCCCGCCGATCGCCGGGGCGGAGCGAGGATCAATGATTGCCGCGTCAATTTTGAAGTGGCCGTCGGCTCCGGCGCTGATATGGACGGTGTCGAGTCGCAGGGCGGGCCGCACGTCGAGCTCAACGCTCTGCCACGGCCCGCTGGTTTGCACGTACCAGTTTTGCTTGCCATGGGGGATTTGGGCGTAGTCGATGCCCTCCACCTGGCGCAGCTTGGCGCCGGGATCGACCACGCGGAGGGCGATCTGGTTTTCACCCGGGCGGAGGCGGGGAGTGATGTCAAACTCGAAAGGCAGGTAGCCGCCTTCATGGGTACCCACACTTTGGCCGTTCACAAAGACGTCGGCCCGATAGTCCACCGCTCCGAAGCGCAGGAGGACAACATGGCCCGGGGCCGGCGGATCGATTTTCACGGTCCGCCAGTACCAGGCGACCCCGGCGTAGTCACGGAGATCGGCAAACTCTGACTGCCACGAGCCGGGAACGCGCGCCGTCCGAACGCCGCCGGCCGTCGCGAGTTGTCCGACGCCGATTTGGTACTCAGGATCGGGGACGAAATTCCAGTCGCCATCGAGGGACATGGTGGCGGTCGGCGCCGAGCGCGGAGCCGCGAGAAAAGCAGAGGTGAGCAGGGCGGAAAGGAAAAGGAGGCGCATTCGATTTCGCATAAGGCTGAGTTTATATTTACCGGCCCGAGGGTGGAAGCAGAAAGTTACCGCGGCCCGCCACCGCTGTGGGGAGCGCCGACCGCTGTTGTTCGACACCTTGTGGAGGAGATCGCGTTCGGTTATCTTGGGGTTTAGCCTCGGCCTTCGTTGGCCAGCGCGGCTGCAGCGGATGGTTCATGTCGCGACGCAGACGAGTCGCTCTCGCGCTTTTGATCGTTCTGGCGGCGCTGCTTTTGGCGCTGGTCATCCTGGTGCCGCGGTTCGTCAACATCGATGCTTATCGGCCCGAAATCACGGCGCGCGCCGAACGGCAGATGGGGCGTCCGGTCGAGATTGGGCCTTTGAAGTTGAGCCTCTTGCCGAGCCCTGAGGTACGGGCGGACGGGTTCGCGGTGGGCAATCCGGGCGGGTTTCCGCCCGGCGATCTGATGCGAGCCGAGCGCGTTGAAGTCGATCTCGACGCCAGCGCCTTATGGCATCGTCGGATCCTGATCAAGTCGCTGACGCTTGAGCGGCCCGTCTTCCGTCTGCTTGCGAACAGCGCCGGACGGTGGAACTTCGAGAATCCCGCTCCGGCTTCCGCGGGCGTACTCAAGACGGCCAGCCATCCCGAGCGGCCTTCGTCCACGTTGGGCATCATCTCAACGGTCAAGCTGAATGACGGTGAATTGACCTTTGCGCGGGTCAGCGCCTCCGGTTCGGTCAGCCCGCCCAGCGTTGACATTCGCGGCGTCTCGACGGAATTTCAGCGAGTCGATCTGAGCCGCCTGGTGTCATCGCCGGCCTCCTCCCTCTCGGGGGGGACTTGGAGAACCCAGGCCGTCGCCTGGAGCGGTGAGCCGGCCGCGGCGCCTCTGGCCGCCGCAGGAACCTTCCAGGCGAAATCGTTGCGGGTCGGAGTGCTCGAGGCCGCTCATTTGAAGTCGCAAGTGGAAGTCGAGACTCGCCGGATCAGGTTTCGAAACCTAGACTTTGATTTTTGTTCCGGTCACGGCACGGGTGACTTCGCCGTGGATTGGGGCGGATCGAGCTTGCGGTATACCGCCGACCTGCAGTTCCGGAACGTGGATATGGCGTCGCTGCTGGCGGCTTTCCCCGGCGCGCGAGGCAAGATGACCGGCAAATTGTCGGGTGCGCTCAGTCTGGCGGGCGAAGCGTCCCGCTCCACCGAACCCTTGGCGGGCCAGCAAGGGAGAGGCGTGGTGACGGTGCGCGACGGGCGATTGCCAACTCTGGAGCTCAACAAGAACTTGTTGCAGCTCGCGAACTGGATTCGCGGCGCACCGCTGCGGGGAGACCCCTCGTCGTTTTCCTCGCTCTCGGCGGACCTGGAAATCAGCGGCGGACGCATCAGCAGCCGGCACGTCGTTCTTTCCGGCCCGGTCGTCAATATCGACGCTCACGGCAGTCTGACGCTGGCCAGTGCGGGAGAGTTAAATTACGAGGGCACGGCCGACATCGCAGCTCAGCAAAATGCGTTTACGAGCATTCTGGGCGGCTTGCTGGGCGAGAAGGTGACGGCCGGCAAGCTCTCATTTCCGTTCGGCCTGGAGGGCACCGTCGCGCATCCTCGATTTGTACTCAAGTCCCCGGCGGCCTTGCGGCGCTTACCCGGCTTTGAACCGGGCCCGTGATGCGGCGGGGTCTGAGTACCGACTCTGGCTATGGCGCATCCATCCGCTCGGAAGGAGATCGTTCAGTTTTCCTTCGCCCAGTGGCGGCTGGGCGGCGTCGTCTTGGTTATCGTGGCGGTGGCTCTTCAATCCTTCCACGTTTATCCAGTCGCCGTCTTTGGCGTGGCCGCGCTGGCGCTTCTTCCGCTGGCCAGCTTGCTGGGCGATGCCACGGAGCAACTCGCTGGCCACGCCGGAGCGGCGGCCGGCGGCCTGCTGAACGCCACGCTAGGGAACCTGACGGAACTGATCATTGGCATCATCGGGTTGTGGAGCGGGCAGATCGAGGTGGTGAAAGCTTCGATCACGGGAAGTATCGTCGGCAATTTGCTGTTGGTCTTTGGCTTGTCGGCCCTGTTGGGGGGCTGGGGTCGCGACAAGCAGGAATTTAACCGCGTGGCGGTCGGGACCAATACGTCCATGCTGTTTTTGGCCATCGTCGCGCTCGTCATGCCGGCGCTGTTTGAGCTGACCGTCTTCGGATCGCTGGGCGCGGGCAGCAGGCTGATTGATCGCCTCAGCCTGTGGACAGCGATCGTGCTGCTGGCGAGTTACTTCTCTAGTTTGGTGTTCACTTTCCGCACTCACCGCAGCGTTTTTCGCGGCGAAAGATTTATGAGCCCGACAATGGGGAAAAGAAGCGCCGTTCTGCTGCTCGTCACCTCCGCCGGGCTGACGGCGCTCGCCAGCCAGGTCTTGGTCAGTCAGATCGGTTTTGTGAGCCGTACGCTGGGCTGGACTGATTTGTTCATCGGCGTTGTCATCGTTGCCATCGTGGGCAACGCTGCCGAACACTCGGCGGCGATTCTGATGGCGCGCAAGCAGCAAATGGACTTGGCGTTGAACATTGCCATTGGATCGAGCGCGCAGATCGCCCTGTTTGTGGGGCCGCTGCTCGTGACGCTGTCCGAATTTCACGGCCAGCCGATGTCGCTTGTGTTTCATCCGCTCGAGATCGCGTCAGTGATCCTCTCGGTCGGGGTTGTCATTTTGGTCTCGGTGGACGGCGAGACTCATTGGTTCGAGGGAGTGCAGTTACTGGGCGTGTACGCCATCCTGGCGGTCTTCTTTTATGACCTGCCGGCCACAAAGTAAAGTAGGGTTGCGGAATGGGTGCGGCGGCCGGCCGTCACTGGATATAATGCCGATCAAGCCTGGGGAGGGACTATGAGTGCCAAAGGGAAGCGGGTTGCAATTTTGGTGGCGGATTTGTATCAGGAACTCGAAGTCTGGTATCCACTTCTACGGTTTCGGGAGGACGGTGCGGAGACCGTCGCCGTCGGGGCGGCCGCCGGCGCCACATACTTGAGCAAGAAGGGGTATCCCGTGGTTTCCGACCTCGGGATCGCCGACGCTCGCGCTGCGGATTTTGACGCGGTTGTGATTCCGGGCGGCTGGGCTCCCGACGCCCTTCGCCAGGACGAGCGCATGGTGAATTTCGTGCGGGACATGGACCGATTACACAAGGTCGTGGCCGCGATTTGCCATGCTGGGTGGCTGTTGTGTTCGGCGGACATTTTGCGCGGGCGCAGAGTCACGTGTTTCCGAGCCATTAAAGACGACGTGGTGCACGCTGGGGCCACCTACCTGGACGACGAAGTCGTGGTCGACGGGAACTTGATCACCTCGCGCCAGCCGAGCGATTTGCCGGCATTCTGCTGCGAAATTGCCCGGGCTCTGGCCTCGCCGTCGGCGGCCCATCCGGCGCAGGCCGGCCGAGGGTGACCCGTCAACGGTGCCGATAAACTGCTTGCTCCGCCGTATCCTTTGGGATACATTCTCTGTTTCGAGCCAGGACGGCCGTATGAGGTGCCCCTCTGGCTGGCAGCGCCGATCCGCACTCGGCGTCCGTTCAGGAGCGACAATGAAAAGTCCATACCGCCTTGCCGAAGACTTCGTTAAGCTCTCGGTTTTGATACTTTTACTGGCTAGTTGCAACGGGTTCGCCAAAGCGTCGAGGAAAGGCCGCCTTCTTTATATGACGCTGGCCGCCGGGTTCCACCATGAGGCGGTCCCGTTTTCGACCGAGGTCGTAAAGCAGATCGGCGACCGATCGGGCGCTTTCCAGACCACTGTCACCCAGGACGTCAACGACTTTTCAGCGGAGAACTTGAAGAAATACGATGCGGTGATGTTTTACACGACGGGCGAGCTACCGATGAGCGGCGAGCAGAAGGCAGCACTGATCGACTTCGTCAAATCGGGTCACGGCTTCGTTGGCGTCCACAGCGCCACTGACACCTTCTATCTTTGGCCGGATTATCTGGCGCTCATCGGCGCCTACTTCAACGATCATCCGTGGCATCAGAAAGTGAAGGTCGACGTAGTCGATCCGTCAAATCCCATCGTCAGCTTCCTTGGCAAGTCGTTTGAAGTGACCGATGAGATTTACCAGTACAGCGACTTTCAGTGGAAAACGTCACATGTGCTGCTGAAGCTTGATCCGTCTTCCGTAGACATGAACAACCCCCGCGTGCGCCGCCGGTTCTACAGCTTTCCGCTGGCGTGGACACGGATGGACGGTAAAGGTCGTGTGTTTTACACCGGACTGGGCCACGAGCCGGACGTGTGGAAGAGCGATTGGTATCAGCACATGCTGCTGAATGCGATCCGTTGGGTGATGCGAATGCCGGTTAGCTAGCGTCACCCCGGGCCCGCGGCCGCGAGGAAGCCGCCTTCTTGCCGTTTCTATCTCTCCTTCAGCGTGTTGACCGGTGCGGTTCGCGCCGTCGGGGGCGGCACCGTTCGGAGCCGCGCGCCGCGGATCCATTCGAGCACCGTCTGGTATTGCCAGCTCTTCTCATTGCCCGGCCAGCGCTGGCCGCCATTGTGCGTGGCCAGATAATCGGCCACGTTGGCGGCGGCGTCCGTCGGCCGTGTGGGCTTGATGAGAATCAGGCTGCGGGCGGGATTGTTGATGTCCACGACGCGCATGGCGTACTTATAATTCTCCTCGCTCGCCTGCGGTGAAAATTCCCCTTCGGCATTCGGGGGACGCAGCTTAAAGATGACGTGATTCGCGTGGCACATTACGCACGCCTTGCCGTCGGCGCCCGGCGTGGCCAAAATCGGCTCGACCTTGGCCACGAAGTAACCGAAGTCGAGGACGGAACCGGGCTCGACATCTCGCAGGGCTTCGCCAAGCCTTTTCCCGCCCATGACGTTCGAGGCGATCATGGCTAGCCGCGGGTTGGAATCGTGGGTCAGCCGCTCCATCGCGGCGCGGAAGTCGCGCCGTTGTTCCACGTCTTTAACCTGGCGTAGAGCATCCAGAGCCGCAGCACGGACATTTGCGTCGTGATCGTCGAGGCTGGCTAGGACGGCTTTGAAGACGGCCGGGTGATCGAGGAAATTCGGCTCGTGATCAACATACTTGGCCCCCAGAAAGTAAGCCTGATCTTGTGAGATGGCCCCGCCCGAAACGCCCGGGTGGCGGCGCATAAATTGCGGGTTGCTGACCTCTTCGATGAAGACGCTGCGCTGGGCACTATTGAAGCGCTCAAACGCGGCCGCAACCCGCGAGGATGTTTCAGGGTTCCTCAAAAAGCGCTCGAGCGCGATCTGGACAGCTGCCCGTTGAACGTCAGGATCAGGATCATCTAACGACGCCAACACCTGAGCGCGGAATCCGGGGTGCGCCATCAGCTCGGGAAAGGAGGCTGCCGCGGCCAGCACTCGCGCGTAATTGGGGGCGCGCGGCCGCCGCTGAAGGAGGGCTTGCAGGGCCTCGATCACTTCGGGCTGGTGAACCCAGGGTGAGCCGTCCGGTAGGGCCGACAACAAGGGGAGCGCCACGGCTTGAGCCTCGGGGCTGCCGTGTTCGAGAATCTCGACGATGGTTCTGACCAGCGCCGGGTCGGGGGCCGCAGGCCGATCAATGTTCAGGATGCCCCGTTGGCCGTTTTCGTAAACATAGTCGACCGTGTCGCGGACCTGCGGGTCCGGATCCAGGGCCAACTGCAAGACAGCCTGGGCAAATCGGGCGTCACCGGCTCCGCTCAAGGTGCTCCCAGCCTTGAGCACATTGATCTTCATGTCGTTGTCGGCACCTCGCAAACAGTCCATCAACGCTTCTTCCAGCTGCGGCCCGGAACTCTCGAAGAAGTGAATCAAGTCGCTGTCATTGCCGACACGTGTCTGATAAAAAGCATTGTGCACGTCGTAGCGGAAATCCACCGTCTCTCGATAAGGCGGGTAGACGTACCCGGGAACGTGGAGTTCGGGCACACCGGAGACATATTTGGTGAACACAGCGGGCAGCGAAATGGCCACCTGCCCGGTCTGAAGCTCGGGCAAGGCGTAGTGGCGGACGTGGAAATCCCACAGCGCCTCAAGGATTCCCTGCCGCCCACGCGGGGTGGCCGTCCGCAGAACCTCGGCGAGTGTTTGCGCTTGATCCCGCACAACCGTTTCATAACCGTTCTGGATGCGGTCTTGATCCTTTGAGGTGGAGGCGGCGCGAATCCATGCCTGAAGATACCCGGTATTCTCATCGAGGGTGTCGTACAGGCTCTCCTGGAGGGCCCGCCGAACCATCGGGTCCTGCTCGCGATTCAGACGGGTGGCCAGCGCCTTGATGATGCCGGTGCGGGCATTATGCTGGTCGACGCGCCAGTAGTACCACTGCCACAAGCCCTTGGCGGCGTTCAGACGAACCGATGGAACCGGGTCATCAAGGTCCTGGGCCAGCGCGGCGCGCAGCCGGTTATCGTCGCTCAGATCCTTGAAGTGCTGATTAAAGAGCTGGGTTGCGCCCCAGCGGGTGCGCGCATCCGGCGCGGTGAGCGCCGCCGCCAGCTCCGCGCGACCTTGAACCGCGACGGCAGGACGCCGCGACAGAATCATGCGCAGGGCCCAGGCGGCGGTGCGCTGCACCATCTTGGTTGGGTCGCCCAGCGCCGCGATCAGTGCCTTCGTGGCGCCGGGATCCGCCATGTGGCCGAGGGCCCGAGCCGCCGCCTCGCGCGCGAGCGGCTGGTCGCTCGTGGCCAGAAGGTGTCGAATGCTCTTGAGGACCGGCTCCGGGGCGAGATCCCAGAACTGGTCGAGCTGGTAAAGCAATCGGGGCAGATTCTTGGTCGCTAGACGCTGGTCTGGAGGCGGAAAAGCGTCATTCCAACCCTTTCGCTGCGCGGGTCGCTGATCAGGTCCGGGGTAGAGGGTCGAAAGGGCCATGACGGCAAACTGGGTGGCGCGGAACGGCGTGTTGAAGCCCTGATAGACGGGATCGCCCTCCCAGCTTCCCTCCGGCCGCTGGGCGGCGAGCAGCGCCTTGACGGCGCGGGCCAAGCCCGGGTCCGTCTCCGGACGGCGTCCCGCGAGCGCTAGCGCCAATACCGCATGATAGGAGATGAAATCGGCCGGCTTAGCGCTCTTATCGAATGGATACGGCCACATGCCGCTCGGCTGCTCGTAAGCATAAAGTTGGTCAATCAATTGATCGAGTTGCTGCGCATACCTTTGGCGGCCAACGGTTGCCAGGAAATGAATCTTCCAGTTCAGATCGATCATATTCTTCGGCTGGTAGGGCACGGCGAGCTGCTCGACCCGATCGCGCTCGCGGAGCCATTGCTCGTCGCGCGTCTGCTGGTAGAGGATGTTGAAGGTTTGCCAGCTTTGCGTGGCAATCTCCAGGGGACTCACGTCGGGCTCGCAGCCGTCCGTCTCATTGCCCGGCAGGGTGGCGCGGTCTTGGTAATGAATCTTCAGATAGTTTGCGTACGGAATGTTAAAACTCTGGCGCGGCGGATCGTGGGTGACGTTGGTCTCAAACAGGTGCTCGATGACGGGCAGGCGGCTGGCGACGGTGCGCGCCGAATAGATCACTCGCACCCAGTCAGTGTCCAGTTCGCCATACAGCGGGCGCGGGTTGTTATAAATGCGGTCGGTCAGAAATTCGAGCGCCGGGCGCTGGGTGGGCGGGTAACCATTGGCGACGGCGGTGAGGTAACCGCGGGTGGTGAATTGGGTAGGGTGGCAAGCGATGCACAGATTGGTATCGGCGTGGATCATTGTTGTGCGCAGCGCCACCGCGCCGCGGCGAGGCGTATTCGACAGCCACGTGTCGCCCATATTGATCAAGAAATCCATGCCGGTGCGCACAGCCTGGCGCGGATCGTTGTACGGCGGGATCGGGTAATCGTACATGTGCAATTGGTATGCCGGATGATCAGCGGCCACCCGAACGTAATAAGTCTCCCCCGGCTTCAGAATGCGCGTCCGGAACTTATACAGCCCGGGATAGTTTTGGGTAGCCTCGATCTGATAGACGAATTGCCCCTCGGTGTAAGGAATGACGTCCTTGCCGTCCGGGGCAAGCTGAAAGATGTCCACATCGAGCGGCACCTCACGGTCCGTGATATCCAACACGAAATAGGCCATTCTCGGCTGCGAGCCGTGGAAAGTGAACCGAAACCATTGAAATCCTTTCACTAGCGCCGCATATCCATCTTCGTGGGGAGCGGGCGCGTAGGGGCGCTCGTCATCGCCTCCGTAAATCGTCTGTCCCCATTCGAAGCGTTGCGCCGTCTGCCAGGTGTTGTTCAAAGCAGCGGAAATCACGGCCGGGGCGCCGGTGCGGGATTTGGCCGCCGGAATGCGGCGCAAGGCGGTTTCGATCTTGGGAAGGATGACCCCGCTCGGCGCCTCAAGCGCCACCGTGGCCTCTCCGGGGCCGCGCGGAGCCAGCGTGAGATAGAAATCGAGATCGGCGGCATGGAGCCATTTGTCCGCCACCGGACCCTTGGGATCAGCCACGGTGACGTGGATGGACTCGTCCCCCTGAATCTGCGTGGCATCCCGCACGGAAATCACGACGGCGTAAAGCGATCCTGGGACGACGCGGCCCAGATCCATCTGGCGATGAATTCTGTTCCCGGCCTCGGAGGGTTGAGCGCCGCCCTGCTGCCGTACGTGAAGCATCGTCACCACCGTCAGGGCGAGAGCGGTTAGAAAGCCAACCTGAAAAATCCCGCGCGAAAATGAACGCTGCCAAGCCGGCATGGCGAACTCCTGGCTCATGAATGACAACCCGAGCCCACGCCATCATATCGCAACCCGGGGTGAGCGCAAGCCCAACCCAACGCGGAGCTCCATGCCTCGTCGAGCGGCAACCGAACCATGCGGGTGCCTGGGTTCGGCGTCAATGCCGCCTGTAAACGCCCATTCCAGGCGCCGGGGGCGACCTTGGGATTGGCGAGGGGAGGGAACCGCGGTGTCCGCTCTGCAGAAGAAGAGAGAATGGCCGGCCTCGGCGATGATGAAGTAAGATGGAAGAGTTTCAGACGTTCATTTTCGAGGAGCATCATTGGTTCGGAGTTGAAAGGTCATCATGGCGGAGATTATACCGTTTCGAGCGCTCCATTACGATCCTCGCGCCGTCCAAGGCCTGGAAAACGTTGTCACCCAGCCTTATGACAAGATTTCGCCCGAGATGCAGGCACGATACTACGCCCTCAGCCCCTATAACTTGGTGCGAATCATTCGCCGGCGGGCTGAAGACGGCGGTTCGTCTCCGGGCGGCATTTACGAGGCGGCGGCGCGCGAGTTCCGACAGTGGCTTGAGAAGGGTATCGTTGTCCACGAACGCGAGCCAGCGCTTTATCCCTATTACCAGACTTACTATGTTCCTGGCCAACCGGGAGTGTTGAAACAGAGGCGGGGCTTCATCGCGCTGCTTCGCTTGGAGGATTACGCCAACCGCGTGGTTCATCGGCATGAGGAGACTCTCTCCGGCCCCAAAGCGGACCGTTTCGAGCTGTTGAAGGCTACGCGCACGCATTACGGCCAGATTTTCATGCTCTACAGCGACCCACCCGGCGGGATTGAAAACGAGCTCGCGGCCGCCGCCGCCGGCAAGCCCTGGCAGCACGTCGTGGACGAATATAGAACCACGCATTCCGTCTGGCGGGTAACGGATCCTGCTCTGATTGAGAAGGTGGCGGCAGCCATGCTGGAGAAGAAATTGGTCATCGCCGACGGGCACCATCGCTATGAGACGGCTCTGAGCTATCGTGACTACTGCCGTGCCGAGAAGGGCGGTGACGAGCGCGCCGAATACGTCATGGCCACGTTTGTTCGCATGGAGACTGACGGCCTGACGATTCTGCCGACGCACCGCGTGGTCTACGGCCTCCCGCGCTTTCAGTGGCCGAGTTTCCTGCAGACGGCCGCGCGCTGGTTTGAGGTGATCGAGCGCGCTCCGGTGAACCCGGCGGCTCTTGAGGCCTTTCAAGATGATTTGGCTCGCGCCGGGCGCGAGACCTCCGCGTTGGGCGCTTACGCGGCTCCGAGCCAAGGGGGCCAGTTGGTGATTTTGCGCCTGCGCCGGGATGTTGATCTGGGTCGCGCGTTGCCAGACGTCGAGCCGAGCCTGGCTCGGCTCGACGTCGTGATTCTGCATCGCTTACTGCTCGAGCGCGCGCTCGGAATTGACCGGCAGGCGGTGCGCGAAGAAAAGAATCTCCATTACGTGCGCGAGCTCGAGGCCGCCATTCGGCAGGTTGACGAGGGGGCTGCTCAGGTCGCCTTCCTCATGAATCCCACCCCGATCGAGGCTGTGCGCGACAACGCCTTTGCCGGGTACGTGCTGCCCCAAAAATCCACCGACTTTTATCCCAAGCTACTTTCGGGTCTCACCATGTATCGGCTGGACAATCCGGCAGGAATCTGAAGCCGGGACGGCCGGCGGGCCATCTTGGCGGCGGCTCAGGAAGCGCAGGGAGCTCCCCCGGGCCGTTGCTTGGCGGCTCGGAACGAAGCGCTGACCACAGGGCTGCGGTAGTGCATGGCCGACTTCGTGGTCCGCCGTCTGGACAGCGGACCCCGAAGCCTGAAACGAAACTATTTTCCGGTCGTAAATCGCTTCTCGACCTCCGCCCAGTTCACGACGTTCCACCATGCCGCGATGTAATCCGCGCGACGGTTCTGGTACTTCAGGTAGTACGCGTGTTCCCAGACGTCCAAGCCGAGAACGGGGAATTTGCCTTCCATCAAGGGGCTGTCCTGGTTGGCCGTGGAGATGATTTCGAGCTTGCCGGAAGCGTCCTTGACGAGCCAAGCCCACCCGGACCCGAAACGGCCGAGGGCGGCGGCACCGAATTTTTCTTTGAACTGATCGAACCCGCCGAAGGTGCTCTGGATGGCTTCGGCGATTTTGCCGCTCGGCTGACCACCGGCCTTGGGGCCCATGATCGTCCAAAACATCGAGTGATTGGCGTGGCCCCCGCCGTTATTGCGGACCGCCGTGCGGATGTTCTCTGGGACGATGGCGCAGTAATTGGCCAGCAACTCTTCGATCGCCTTGCCGGCCAGTTGCGGGGCGGATTCGAGGGCCTTATTCAAGTTCGTGACGTATCCACCGTGGTGCTTATCGTGATGGATTTCCATGGTCAGCTTGTCAATGTAGGGTTCCAGCGCATCGGAAGCATACGGCAGTGAGGGTAGAGTAAAGGGCACAGAACCTCCTTTGGCAGTAGTTGGAGTTATCGCTGGCATGGCTTCCTCCTTCATTTCTGTCACCGGGAAATCTGACGTGAGTCAGGCCTCCGGTTCGCCGCCTCTAGCGCGGCGGTGAATCTGCGGAAACTCACGGGTTGTGAAACCCACGGAGGCACCAATCCTACCTCCTGCACTCGTTTCCTTCGGTTTCGCACCACTTCTAGCTTACCACTGTTCGGCGGCAAACGGCTGCCGGCCGAGGTGCGCTCGCATTGGCAGACGGTGGGATGATTATCGTCCCTGAACGCTGGTTCAGCCGCCGAACCGACGGTCATCCTGCCGAACCATGCCGCGTTTGCCGGTTGATGGGAAGTGAGGGTGGGCGTCAATGGCTGAGCCGGGGCGGCGTCAGCCGTTCTCCCCGGCGGTCGGGGCGCCGTAGCGACGCAAAGCGTGCAGCGTGGCCTTGTCAAGGATGATCGTCCGGGTCGGAAACGGCATCTCGATCCCTTCCCGTTGAAAGCGCTGTAGAATGCGCTTGCGCAATTCGCTTTGCACCAAATACTGGTCCACAAAAGCGCGCACATGAACGTTCAGAGTGAAATCGAGCGACGAGGCGCCAAAACCGGGCAGGAAGCGGACGTTCGGCGCGGGCGTCGCCAGCAGGCCGTCAACCCCATCGCGGGCGGCTTGCTTGGCCACCTCGGTTAAAATCTCGTCGACCCGCTGCGGATCGGTGCCGTAGGTGACGCTGACTTGGATGCCGATGGCCATGCGGTCTTCCGGCTTCGAGTAATTGATAATGACGGCTTTGGCCAGAGTTGAATTCGGCACGACGATGAGGTTGTTGGCCAGCGCCCGCATCAAGGTGGATCTCCAGCCGATTCGCACCACGTAACCTTCCTGGCCCGAGTCGAGTTTGATGTAGTCGCCTAGGCCAATGGGACGGTCGGCCAGAATGTACAAGCCGGCGAAGAGGTTCCCAAGCGTGTCCTGCAGGGCCAGGGCCACGGCTACGCTGCCCACACCGAGAGTGGCCCAGACGGTGGTGAGATGGATGCCCAAGTTGTCCAGGATGATGATGACGGCGAGGAGTCCAAAAACAATCCGCGTCACGAAGACGGCAGGCTCGGTGACGCGGCGCAGAGCGGCATCCTGCTGATTCAGGCGGCGCAAATAGAGCACCACCAGCCGCGATAAGGCAAAGAAGACCACGGCGATGCCGAGCGCGCCCACCAGCCTTGAGCCAAAGCGCTCGTAACGACGTGGCAGAGTTAGAACTTCGACTAGCGTATAGACGGCCAGCAGGAGAAACCCGGCTCGCGTGATCGAGGCCAAAAACTGGGTGAATCGGGCCACATCGGGGCGCCGCGCGCCGATGCGGTTCAGAAACAGCACCAATACCTTGGCCGGAAAGTAGCAGGCGAAGAGGATGGTGAAGGCCGAAATCAGCTCCGCTCCGATGTGCTCGAGGCGTCTCGGCAGGGTCAGCATCACCAAGTCGCCATACAGGGCGGCCAGAATCAGCAGGGGAAGAGACAAAGATTGGAGAAGCGAATAAACGAGTTGGCCCCACGCCTTGGGATGTCCCTTGGCGGCCCGACGGAACAGAAGGTTGAGGCCGAGTCCAAGGGCAACGGCCAAAATCAAGACCGCCGCCGCCAGCAAAACGTGGAGCCTAGCCGGCGAGAGCCGGAACCCTTGGGTGATGAAGTCGAGCGGCATGCCGGAAAGCTCCTTGGGCCGAGATATCACGGGCTTCAAGATAAACCGGAGGGTGAAAAGCGCGCAATGCGTTTTCCGTGGGCTCTGGCGGAACGACGTCGTTCTGCTGCCAGCCAGATACCAGTCTGCGCTCGATCCCAGGCAGCTTCTGGCGGGTCGGGTGTATCGTGATAGGCTCTAGCCGCATCTAAACTTAAAAGGGTGAGCGTCGGCTAATCGGATAGCACGGTAAAGGGTTGCCGTTGTGGTACTCGCGCGGTCGCCAGGAACAGCTGGGACCATGATAGACTGCTGTTGGAATGCAGCCCCGAGAAGGGGTGGTGCCGCGGCGATTTTCAGGGTCGGCCCGCGAAGGCAGCGTTAACGGCGTTTCGGCGAGGTGATGCCTCCATGCCTCCTAAGCAAAAGAAAAATATGGACTTTACAGTATTGCCCGTCTTGCCCGTGCGGGATACGGTGCTGTTTCCCAACGCTATCCTGCCGTTGACGGTAGGACGGGAAAGCTCTCTTAAGCTGATTAATGATCTCAAGCCCGACGAACGATTCATTGCCGTCGTCGCGCAGCGGGACCCGCGGGTCGAGAACCCGCAGCCGGTGGATCTGTACCAGATCGGAACGGCGGCGTATATCCATAAGATCATCAAATTGCCGAGCCAGAGTCTTTTCATTTTTGTCGAAGGCCTGCAACGCATTGCTATTGAAGAAGTTATCCAGATCGAGCCGTATCTCCGCGCGAACGTCAAGCCTCTCCACGATATTGTGCCGGCCACCAAAGAGCCGGATTTCGAGGCCTTGGTGCGCAGCGTGACCTCGCTTTTTCAGCAAGTGGTTCAACTCTCGCCCACGCTGTCCGACGACTTGCAGACCGTCGTCATGAACATCGACGATCCGTCGCGCTTAGCCGACTTCATTGCCGCCAACTTGCCATCAATCTCCAATACCGAAAAGCAGGAACTCTTGGAGAGTCTTGATCTTACCCAGCGGCTGGACCGTCTAAACCGGCAGCTCGCGCGCGAGGTGGAAGTCCAGCAGCTTCGTTCGAAAATTCAGTCGGACGTCCAGGAACAGGTGACCCAGAGCCAAAAAGACTATTATCTGCGGGAGCAGTTGAAAGCGATCCAAAAGGAGCTGGGCGATCTTGACGAGCAGCAGGAAATCGAGGAGCTGCGCCAGAAGATCGAAGCCGCCGGCATGACCGAGGAAGCGAAAAAGGAGGCCCTGCGAGAACTGAAGCGGCTGTCGAAGATGTCAGCCGCGGCGGCCGATTATCACGTGACCCGCACCTATCTGGACTGGTTGGTATCGCTTCCCTGGAATAAAGTGAGCGAGCTTAAAGTGGATCTAGCGAAGGCCAAAGAGGTGCTCGACGCCGACCACTATGACCTCGAAAAAGTCAAGGAGCGCATTCTGGACTATTTGGCCGTTCTCAAGCTGAAGCCGCAACTGAAAGGTCCCATCCTGTGCTTTGTGGGACCGCCCGGGGTCGGCAAAACTTCCCTGGCCAAGTCGATTGCCCGAGCCCTCGACCGCAAGTTTGTGCGCATGTCTCTCGGCGGCATCCATGACGAGGCGGAAATTCGCGGCCACCGGAGAACCTACATCGGGGCGTTGCCGGGGCAAGTGATCCAGGGAATTCGGCGCGCCGAAACTCGTGATCCGGTCTTTGTCTTGGACGAGGTGGATAAGATCGGGCGTGATTTCCGCGGCGACCCGTCTTCGGCTTTGCTCGAGGTGCTCGATCCGGAGCAGAATTCGCACTTCCGCGACAATTATCTTGACGTTCAGTTTGATCTGTCGCGGGTGCTCTTTATCTGCACCGCCAACGTGCTCGACACGATTCCTCCACCGTTGCTCGACCGGATGGAAGTGCTTGAGCTGCAGGGTTATACGGAGGCGGAAAAGGTCGAAATCGCCTTCCGGCACCTGATTCCGAAGCAAACGGAGGAGCACGGCGTTAAGAACGGTGAGCAGATTGAGTTCACTCGCCCGGCCGTGGCCATGATCATCCGCAATTACACCCGCGAGGCCGGTGTTCGCAATCTTGAACGGGAGATTGCCACTCTATGCCGCAAGCAGGCGCGCCGGATCGCCGAGGGCGCGACGGAGAAATTGGTCGTGACGGTGGACAACGTCCCGGACTTCCTCGGCGTTCCCAAGTATCGGTTGGATACCGAGCTGGTGGAGCGCACCCGCCAGCCCGGTGTCGCCGTCGGGCTGGCTTGGACTCCAACGGGCGGCGACGTCCTCTTCATCGAAGCGAATGTGATGAAGGGAGGCAAGAATTTCACCATGACCGGCCACGTCGGCCAAGTGATGCAGGAATCGATGCAGGCGGCGCTCGCTTGGGTGCGCAGTCACGCACTGGACTACGGCATTGACCCGGACTTCTTCCAAAACAATGACATTCACATCCATGTGCCAGCCGGAGCCATCCCCAAGGACGGACCCTCGGCGGGGGTGACCATGGTGACGGCGCTCGTTTCCGCGCTGACGCGGCGTCCTCTTCGCAAGCGCGTGGCTATGACGGGCGAGATTACGCTGAGCGGCCAGATCCTGCCCATTGGAGGGATCAAGGAAAAAGTGTTGGCGGCCAAGCGTGCCGGAGTGCGGGATGTTTATCTACCCGCTGAAAATGAGCCCAACGTGGGCGAGGACCTGACACCGGAAATGCTGGAGGGAATCCAGTTGCACTACGTCAAGACCATTCAGGAGCTTCTCGATCAGGTGCTCGAGAAGGAACCGGTGCCTGCTCAACCCGGCGGCCCGACCCGCGAAGTCGATATGGTGCCGGCCGGGGCGCCGAACTGATCTTGTTATCGATTGCCGAAAGGCGGTGATCTGAGCCCTCCTTCGGCGGGCTCAGCGCGAAGCCGGTGCGGCAGGAGATCCCGTGCCGAACAAGAAGAGAGCGTCCAGGAACGTGGGGATCCGGGCCGCCCGAAGCCGGCCGGTTCAAGGGGCTGAGCGGATAGCCGAACCGGGGGAGAAACACCTGCGCGAACAACTGTTGTGGCTACTGCGTGGCGGCGATGCGCACCGGACCTTCGACCAGGTCATCGCGGGCGTTCCGCCGGCCATGCGCGGCGTGAGGCCGGCGGGTCAGCCTTTTACGCTTTGGCACATCCTCGAGCACCTGCGCCTGGCACAGTGGGATATTCTGGAGTTCAGCCGCAACAGCCAGCATGTGTCTCCGGCTTGGCCTCAGGGCTACTGGCCCGAGACCGATTCTCCGCCCAGCGAGGATGCCTGGCAGGCCAGCGTGCGAGCCTTCCGCGCCGACCTCAAATCGATGGAACGCCTGGTGCTCGATGCTTCGACCGATCTTCACGCCCGGATTCCGTGGGGTAGCGGGCAGAGTATCCTGCGCGAGGTGTTGCTGCTGGCCGATCATAATGCCTACCATCTGGGTCAGATGGTGCTGCTGCGACGATGGCTCGGAATCTGGCCTGAAGCGTGACGGGCGGGGAGAAGTTGGCCGGCCGGGCGAGAACCGCGGGGGCGTTGCCTCAACATGGCCGTTCGACCCGTCTTTCCTCTCGAAGTCGGCGGACGCACGATTCACCTCGGAGAGCGTACTCTGGTGCTGGGCGTGCTCAACGTCACCCCTGACTCCTTTTCCGACGGCGGGCAGTATGCTGATCCTCAACGCGCCATCGAGCACGGCGTGGAAATGGTGCGTGAAGGAGCCGATGGTATCGACGTCGGAGGGGAATCGACGCGCCCCGGCTCCCAGCCTGTATCCGCCGGGGAGGAGCTGCGGCGCGTCTTGCCGGTCATTGAAGGGCTGCGCCAAGCCCGAGGACTTCGCCAAGACGATCCGCTCGCCCGCCGACTGCGGGCAGTTCCTATCTCGATCGACACGACCAAGGCAGTGGTGGCGGAGCAGGCCGCGCGGGCGGGTGCTACGATGATTAACGACGTGAGCGGCCTGCGCTTTGATCCGGACATCGCCGATGTTTCGCGCCGCTTCCGAACTCCGCTCGTTCTCATGCACCTTCGTGGACGCCCGCAAACCATGCAGAGCCGGCCTTTCGCCCGCGACATTTGGGCTTCAATCGGCCGTGGTATCGCTTGGTCGATCCGCAAGGCCGAGTCCCGGGGCGTGCCGCGTTCTCAATTGATCATTGACCCGGGGCTGGGGTTTGGCAAGTCGCGGCGGCAGAATTTTCAAATTTTGGCTCGTTTGGGCCGTTTACGGCGGTTCGAGCTTCCCATCATGGTTGGCGCGTCACGCAAGTCCTTCCTGCAGGCGGTGGTCGCGGGCGAAGGGCTGGATCCCCAACCGAAGCGGGGAGCGAGGCCGGGTTCCTCGGGCGAACCGGCGTCCTTGTGGATCTTCGGGAAGCAGAGCCCGTCCGGCATGTCCGTTCCGCTCCTGATCGGAAACGCGGCGGCCACGGCGGCCGCCGTCTTGGGAGGGGCTCATATCGTCCGGGTCCATGACGTCGCCGCCACGCTTCCTGCCGTACGCGTTGCGGATGCCATCCTCGCCAGTCTGAAATCGGAAGACTGAGTTTCGAAGGCCGTCAGCAGAGCCTCCGCCGTCAGGGCGGCGGAGCGCGGCTGAGTTGTGTCATCATGGACGGCTATGACAGCGGGCTTTCGCGTCCAAGCGCTGCGCAACATCGGGTCAAACTGGTTCGGGCTCGGAGTGAGCCTGGCGGTCGGTTTCTTCATCTCGCCGTTCATCCTCCACAAACTGGGTGACGAAGCTTTCGGCTTGTGGGTACTCATCTTTTCCGTGACGGGCTATTACGGACTCTTTGATCTCGGCATTCGATCCTCGGTCATCAAGTATGCGGCCCGCTATGCAGCGGTCGGAGACCGTGAGCGGCTCGCCCGACTCATCAACACCAGCCTCTTCACCTATAGCTGTATCGCCGTGGTTTTGCTGATCCTGACGGGAGTCGGCTCCCGCTATGTGGACTCGATTTTTCATATCGCTCCCAACTTCCTCCGCACCGCGCGGCTGTTGTTCATGATGGTGGGGACGGCCCTCGCGGTTGGGTTTCCCCTCAGCGTTTTCGCCGGCGTTCTCCAGGGGCTGCAGAGGTTCCACTGGCTTAATCTGACCCAGGCGGCGTCGAGCCTGCTCCGAGCGCTGCTGATCGTGATCGCGCTGGATCGAGGTGGGGGCCTGCTGACTGTCGCGCTGATCACCGTGGCCTTGCCTCCTCTCGCCTCGTGTGTCTACCTGTTGACGGTCAGGCGACTCATTTCCGTCCCGTTTGATCGCCGGCTCATTGATCGCCGGACTTTTCGGGAGCTCGTCAGCTACGGCGCGGTCACGTTTGTGGCCATCGTCGCGGAGCGGCTTCGTTTCCAGTCGGATGCCATGGTGATCGGCATTTTTCTTTCGGCCTCGGCGATAACCTATTTCTCGATCGGGTCGAAGTTGGTGGACTACTCGAACGCGATCGTGGACAGCATGGCTGATATTTTCATGCCTATGTCCAGCCAACTCGACGCCACTGGCGACCGCGCCCGCCTCCAGCAGCTTTTCATAACCGGTAACCGAGCTTGCGCCATGGTGATGTTTCCCATTTGTGCCACCTTAATCATTCTGGGCAAGTCGGTGATCGAGGTCTGGGTGGGTCCGCGCTACGTGTCGAGTTACATCATCTTAGTGTTGCTGATCATTCCGCGAACTCTTTATCGGGCCCAGGGAGCATCGACGCGCATCCTCTTTGGCATGGCGCGCCACAAGCCCCTGGCCATCGTACTGCTTTCGGAAGGCCTGGCTAACCTGTTTCTGAGCATTGCGCTCATCCGGCGTTATGGGATCGTCGGAGACGCCATCGGCACGTCGATTCCGTTGCTGGGCACGAGTCTCCTGTTTCTGCCCAGTTACCTCTGCCGCCTGCTCGGGATACGTCTGCGCGACTTCGTGACTCGTGCCTATACGCTGCCGGGTCTGCTCTGCGGGCCTCAGGCGGCGGTTTTGCTCCTGATGCGTCATTGGTTCCAGGCCCACAATTATGTGCAACTGGCCGTTCAAATCGCGGCGGGAGGCTCGGTTTATGGTGCCGGTGTGCTGTGGTTCTTTTTTACCCGGGAACCGGTGGGACTGAAGCTGCGGGCGCGGTTTGCCGAATTTCTGCAACAGGCCATCAGTCGTTAGACTCGCCGGCGGCCGAAGCCGAGAGCGGCCGGCCGAACGAAAGGTTTTGCCCTCATGTTGCTGAAGTGCCTTCACTGCGGAGCCCGACTCGCGCTCGAGCGCGATCGCTGTGCTTGCTTGGCCTGCTCGGCTTCCTGGCCGGTGGTGGGAGATATACCGCGCTTCTTTCAGTCCCCGGACTACTACTGGGGCGAAGTCGGGCGCGATGAAGCCCGGCAGTTGCTGGCGGCGGCGCGGGAGGGCGGTTGGGCGGCGGCTGTGCGAGCCCGGTTCCCCGAGGGCGACAACATGTATTATGGCCTTCTGGACCCGCAGCGAGCCTCGTGGCTGCCGTGGCTCGGCCTGGATGAGAAGTCCGTTGCGCTTGATCTTGGGTGTGGCTACGGAGCGATCACCCACTCCATCTCGCATTCGGTCGGCGAGGTCTATTCCGTCGAGGCCATCCCGGAACGTATCGAGTTCACTCAAGAGCGGCTGCGTCAGGAAGGAATCGGCAACGTCCGCTTGGTTCAGGCGTCCGCGTTGTCCTTGCCGCTCATCGACGGCAGTTTCGACTTGATCATTGTCAATGGCATTTTGGAGTGGGTCGGTGAATGGCAACGGGAAGGCAATCCGAGAGACGTTCAGGTCGGGTTTCTCGCCACCCTCCGGGGACTCCTGAAGGAAAACGGAGTTCTGGTGATCGGCATCGAAAATCGGATCGGATACGGCCTTTTCCTGGGCGGGAGCGATCATTCCGGGATTGCCTACACAAGCCTCGTACCGCGTTTCGTCGCCACTTTTCTCCTCCGGCGTAGCTCCAAACCGCACCACCGGACGACGCTGAACCCCAAAAGGGAATACCGAACCTACACGTATTCTGAAGGCGGCTATCGCCGCCTGCTGAGCGATGCTGGCTTCGCGGGCGTCTCCTGCTACTGGGCCGACCCCGGCTATAACCAGCCCTATCACCTGATTCCGACGGCCGTGCCCCAGATGGTTCGCGAACATTTCTGTGACTCATTGGAGCATCCAGGGATAGCGCCGCGGGTAAGCTGGCGCCGACGGCTGAAGATGGGCCTGGCTGCATGTCCCTGGCTGACGCGGGTCGTGCCGGAGTTCATTCTCATTGCCACCAAGCAGAACCGGCGCGCGACGGGGCTGGACGAGTGGCTGAAAGAGCGCGTCGGCATGGCCGTTTCGGCAGGAGGCTCGGACTTCAGTCAAGTCTCGACGGCATGGGCTCTTTATACCCATCCCTTCGCCCGGAAGTCGGTGGTGCGTTTGGTGGATGCTGAGAATGGCCGCGACTTGGCTTATGTGAAGGCGGAAGCTGGGAATCGAGGTGATCACGGCCCGCTCCAGGCTGAGGTTAGCCGCCTGGTGCAGGTCCGGGAGAGGATTCGGCACTCGGCTCTTGAACAGGTGGATGTACCGGAGCTGTTGGGTATGCGCCCAGCCGGGGCATTGACATACGCCGTGGAGTCGCCGGCGCGCGGGATGAAATTCTCCCGCATGGTTCGGAGGTTCGGTTATTTCTCAGACTGGCGCCGAGTCGAGGCCGATTTCCGTCTGATCGTTGAAAGGCTCATAGGACTGACCGAAGTTTTACAACGACTGGGAGACCTGGACAGCGTGGCGCCGGAGTGGCGCGAGTTTCCCCAGGAATTGAGTGTGACGCCCGATCAGGCCGGCAAGATGAAGGACTACCGGTATTTTTCGACATCCGCGGATAGTCCTAAGGGATGGGTGCAGCACGGCGATCTTACGGTGGAGAACGTCTTTCTCGATTTGCAAACGGGCCGGATCGAAATCATTGATTGGGACGACCTGGCAGCGGGTTGGCCCCCTCTGTACGATTTTTTCAGCTTTTTCTATTCCACCGCCTACCTAACCCCCGGCGACGAGAGGCGGCGGTTTCGCAGCGAAGAGGAGCGTTGGGTGGCTACCTTTGAGGGTGTCTTCCTGAAGGAGGGGGAGTTCAGCCGGCTTGTCCAGGATTTCATGGGCGCGGCCGGCGAGCGCCTTGGGATTCCACCCGAGCGCCTTCCAGCGTTACTGGTGGAGTTTCTGATCGTTCGCACGCACTACTACCGGGGGCGATCACCCGTGCAGCATCGGGTCCATCTGCAACTGCTGAGGGAATGCCTCGAGACCGGTGAACGGGCGTTTTTCGGCCGCTTTGGGGCCCCGATTCAGCGAAAGTAATCGATCCGCGGTGTGCCGGGGCGTGGGTTCACGTTACACTGCCGCCGCAGGAAGACCCCGCGCCGGCTGTACAACCGTAACAGTGGTTGCACGTCACAATTCGCCGTCGATCGAGTATCGCCACGTCAAAGTCGCGAATATGGCGCGGCCCTCCCGGTTGAACCGGCAAGCCCAGCATCTGGTTGAAGTCACAATCGTAGAGGGTGCCGTCCCAGCCGACAGAGAGTGTGTAGCGGCACATGACACCCGCCGCCGCTGCTGGATTGAAGGCATTGGCTAGCCTTTCCATGTATCCTTGGTAGTTTCCCGAGACCAGCAGAAACTCGAGGAACCGGCTGATGGGCATGTTCGTGATGGTATACAGATGGTTAAACACAATACCGTACTGGCGTTCGAGGGCACGTCGGAATTGTGCTTCCAGGGCCGCCTGCGGCGGCGGGAGAAATGCGCCCCCTGGATTGTAAACCAGATTGAGAATGAGGTGGCTGCCTTCCCGACCGTAGCCGAGCTCGTTCAGCCTCCGCAGCGCGGAGATGGACTTCTCAAATACTCCGTCTCCCCGCTGAGCGTCGGTCTGGGCAGCGCGATAATATGGCAAGGAGGCGACAACTTCGACCTGGTGGCGCGCGAGAAACTCGGTGAGGTCAGCCTGAGAAGGAAGCAACAGGACGCTGAGGTTGCAGCGATCCATGACATGACGGCCGAGCGCCACGGCCTGCTGGACCAGCCATCGAAAATTCGGGTTAAGCTCTGGCGCTCCGCCGGTGATATCGACGGTAGGTATGTTCGAGCGGGCGAGCGCCCGAATACAGAGAGCGGCCGTTTCCCGGTTCATCACCTCACGGCGGTCGGGGCCGGCATCGACATGACAGTGACGGCACGTTTGATTGCAAAGCTTGCCCACGTTGATCTGCAACACGCTGATGCCTGCGGCGTGGAGCGGGTCAAGTCCGAAATGACGCATCTGGTCTTCAAAGGCGACAATCTCCGGTGTGGCTCCCAGAACGCGCAATTGTTCGCCGGGCTCCGCTAATGGGCTTCCACGATTTTTTAGGCTTGCCAGCACGACGATTGCCGCTGTTTAAGGCCCATGACGACCAAAGTTACATCGAGAGTTTCTCCGCTACGGTGCGCATCTGCACTCCGTGCACCAGCGAGGCGCCCCCTCGGATGGCGCACGCGACATGCACGGCTTCGGTCATTTCTTCGACGGTGGAGCCCTTTTCGAGGCATGCTTGCGTATATGCGTCAATGCAGTACGGACATTGCACCGCGTGGGCGACGCCCAGAGCGATGAGCGCCTTTTCGCGCTCCGTTAGAACGCCCTCCGCAAACACGGCGGCGTAGTATGCCTGGAATTTTTCCCAGAGCTGGGGATTACCTTTACCCATCTCTCCGAATCTAGCTAAATCGGCGCGATGGTAGTACGTGTCCATATCGAGTCTCCCTCATCCAGAGTCACAACCGAAGCCCTGATCGCGTGTCGATCGCCACGCATCCAGCATTTTATGCGAAGACCGTCAGTAATGGAAACGATAGCGTAGCTCGAGCAGCAATCGCCGTGGGTCCGCGTAATGAGTACCGCCAAACGTATTGCTGTTATCCAGCAAGAAGCGCCGATTCGCCGCGTTCAGGGCTGTTAGCGCGACTGACCAGTTGTCGGACAAAGACTTTCCCATGGCAATGTCCACCGTGGTGTGAGCAGGTAGATGATCCGGCCCGTTGCCGTTGAGGAATCCCGAGCCGTATGCTGCGGCGGTGGTAACCCACGCGTGCCTAGGCAGCGCCAGAGATAGCACCGCGGTCAACGTCGTGCGCTGGTCGTGGTCGAGGAAAAAGTAGCTTTCCGGGGGCGGCGAAAAATCGGTCAATCCGCCGGTGATGCCTCCCCGACCCTGAGCGTACTGGCGTGAGTAAGCGACGTAAAGTTGGGCTCGACCGAAGAGTCGCGGCGATCGGACCATCGCTTCCCAACCATGGATTCGAGCTTCTTGAATTGTCAGAGGCAAAAAAATGTTGGAGTTTCCGAGCACGTCGTGATCGAAATAATTGCGCGCTCGCGTCATAAACGCATCGACGTCGAGAGTCCAGGCCCGGAAGGGAATCGCCGCGCCGAATTGGTGTTGCTCGTCTTTCTCACCGTGCAGGGGGAGAAATCCAAAACCCTGTTGGACTGCCAACTGAAGCAGCGGTCCGGAGACCGCATCGAGCGGCGGCGGCTGATAGTAGCGGCCATAAAAGCCGCTTAAGGTCCAGTTCAGTTTAGGAACGCGAACGGCGACCGCGAGTCGCGGGTCGGCGCTCCGGTCGGCTATGAGCCCGGAAAACCGACTCAGCCGCACCCCGCCGCTGAGCGTGAGCCAGGACCAGGGCTGATATTGGTCCTGGGCAAACACCGCTTCTTCGTTTCCCTCCACCATCTCTTGCTGTCGCAAGCCGAGACCTGTCGTGAGCGGTGCGGCAACGCCGAACAACGTGTGGTCATGCTGGGCGAAGGCTTCAACTCCGGCATTACCGGTATGCTTGCCTTCCACTGCCAATATCGTGGACTCGAATCCGGTGTAAGTCGACGCTCGGTTGTCGGTGGGCACCACCGGGGTGTCGTTCGGGCCGCCGGCATAATCGGCGCGATTGAAGTGGTAGAAGGGTGATACGGTGAGGAGCAGGCCGGGATTGAACGAGCGCACCCAGGAAAAGTTGATAAAGGCGTCGCCTTCGAGATCAAGATCGCGGATGCCCGTAACTTCCTGTTCGGGTGTATTCGGCACCTGGTAGTGATCCTTGCGCAGCGAAGTCACCATCCGCAACTGGTCACGCGAGGTGGCATTGAGGATCAAAGAGGCGAACCCGCCCAAACCGCTCGCCTGATCGTGAAGAACGCGGGGGGTGGGAGTGGCCAGACCAAGGTCGGTGCGATTGCCGTTGAAACTGGCGTAGTAAGCAAACCGCTCGGTGTGACTGCCAAAATTGAGTTGATCGTTGGTCTCGTCGAAACTTCCGTAACTGGCAACCAGCTCTCCTTCATCCTGGCGCTCGAATCCGGAGCGGGTAACCACGTTGAAGACTCCGAAAGTCCGGTCGCCGTACTGGGCGGAATAGCCGCCGCGTTGGATTTCGATATAGTCGACATCCTTGGGGTCGAACTGCGGTCCGACGTTACTTGCGATGTTCGTATTGGGCACGGGAACGCCATCGATCAGCCAGCTCACCTGATGGCCGCCACGAATGTGGAGCTGGTCATGCACCACGTACGCGCCGGGAACAAAGTCGGTAATCATGGCCAAGCTGTTGGTGCGGTCGGCGCCTGGCGTATGGGCGATCTGCTGGCGGTTGACCAGGGTTACCGACGGCGACGTTGGGAGACTGAGATTTTCGGGAGCCGCTGAAACCTGCACGGTCTCGCTAACCCCGGCCAAGCTCAAAAGGAAATGCAGAACCGGCGCGCTTTCTGCCACGACTTCAATCTCCTGTGACCTCGGTGCGAACCCAGCGGCGGTTACCGTGATCGTATATTCGCCGATCGGTACGGCATTGAACTGAAACTCGCCGTCGGCATTGGATTCCGCTGTCGCGAACCACTCCGAGCCGTGCGCGCGAAGCGTCACACAGGCTCTGCTGATGGGGCGATGTTGCGGATCATGAACGATTCCGCGCAGGTTACCGAAGATAGTCGCATAGGCTAGATCGGCCCCGAGGAGAGCCACGACGGCACTCAGGCCGAGTATTTTCCGATCCATACGGTCCTCCTGAAAATGAAATTTCCTCGCGAACCGATCGCGAGTGTGCTGCGAGGCCCACCAATTGGGGGGACAACTCAGCAGAGCACTTCCGGAGGATGATCGAAGGGACGAGAGTGTCCGGCAGGGATCAGAATGACATGAGGAAATGGTCGATAAACCGACGAGAGTAATGGCGGCACAATCGTGCCTCGAGGCCGGTCCAGCCGCGAATTGGCAAGCGCTGTCGGGAACGCCAAACGATCGCTCTGCGACCCAGAACACATGCACGCCAATGGCTGCTGCGAAGAGTTAGGATGGGCTCCCATGTTACACGTCGCTGGCATCGTGGCATGCCGCATGGGGCAGTTGTGCATGGCTTCTCGGCACCCCCGGCAGCAACCCATGCGCTCTCCGTGATGAGCCAGGAGGCGCAGGAGCGTCCCACCGGCGTTACATGGAACGAGGGCAACCAGCAGAAGGTAGGAAGCCGCGCGCTTCTTCACGCCCCCAGTCTAGCATAAAGTTCATACGTGTAGCCGAAAAAAAAATGTCCGGTTTGTGCAAAGTAGAAATGTCCTCTTTCATAAGGTGCGGGAGGACCGATGAGAGAGGAGCCGATCGAGTTGAGCCAGAAAGAGCGCGATCGATTGAAAGTGCTGCACGAACTGCGG
>CADDZC010000003.1 GCA_902812365.1 Acidobacteriota bacterium
GGGCCTGGGTGGACTCCGCCGCCGCGCCCGCCGCCGGCACCGGGGCCAGGGCGAGCACTTCCCCGCCCCGCGCCGCGCCCGGCGCTCCGACTAGCGCTCCCTGGTCTTCCTTGATGAACGTCAGTTTGGAGTTGCCGGTATCGTAGTCGATGGTGATGAAGTCGCCCAGGCGAATCTGGCCGGTGGCGATCAGGTTGGAGAGCGGAAAGACGAGGTGGCGCTCGATCGAGCGCTTGAGGTGGCGGGCGCCGAATTTCTGGTCCGTGCCTTCTTCCAGCAGGAAATGGCGGGCGGCGCGGGTGCACTGGAAGACGAACTTCTTGTCGCCGATCGAGGCCATAATGCGCTCCTGGACGCGGTTGAGCTCGATGTCGAGAATGCGTTCCAGGTGCTCGCGCTGCAAGGTGCGGAAGACGATGACCTTATCAATGCGGTTCATGAACTCGGGGGAAAACTTGCGGCGAGCGGCTTCGACGGCGGTGCGGTAGATGCGCCGGTCGAGTTCCTCTTCCGCCATCTCGCCCTGGTAGAGGCCGAGGCCGCCGGTGATGAGCTTGTTCATCTCGGCCGAGCCGAGGTTGGAGGTGAGGAAGATCATGGCGCGGCTGAAATCGACGCGGCGGTTGTCGCCGAGCGTGAGCGTGGCTTTGTCGAGAATGCCGAGCAGGAGCTGCCAGAGCGAATCGCTGGCCTTCTCGATTTCGTCAAACAGCACGAGCGAGATTTTGACGCGATCGGTGTAATACTGCTCGAGCGCCTCCTGGGTGATCATGGGCTGGGTCTCGCGGTGGCCCAGGTAGCCGGGCGGCGAGCCGATTAGCTTGGCGATCTCGTGGCTGTGCTGAAATTCGGCGCAATCGATCTTCAGCACCGCCCCCGCGTTCCCAAACAGCACTTCCGCCGCCGCCTCCACCAGCCGCGTCTTGCCCGAGCCGGTCGGGCCGAGCAGCAACAGATTGGCGATCGGACGCCCCGGGGCCGCCAGGCCGGCCAGATAGACCTGGTAAACGCGCGCCAGCCGCCGCACGGCGCGATCCTGGCCGACGATGCGCTCCCGCAAGGCGTTTTCAAAGTCGCGCACTTCCGGGCTGTGCATCGTCGGATCGAGAACTGTTTGACCCCCCATAGCGATACCCGCCTTCCCAACCTACCCCCGCAGGGACAGGCTTTTACTCCTCCGAAATTGATTGAGTTTCACGTCCAGGGTCCCGCGAAGCAGCTTCAGCTCCGCCGTTAATTGCCCCCTGAGCTCCGGGTCGTTCGCCAGCTCCAGCACCGGCAGATGTAGGTCCGCAATGTCCATGTGGACGTTGCGAATGTCCGCCAGCAGGTTCCGCAGATAAGCCGCGTCGTTCTGCATCGGGTGGATCAACTCGTGCGAGGCCTTCTCCCGCAAATCATTCCAATCGACTCGTACAAACGGATGCTTGCGGCTCACCCCGCGAATGACCTCCTCCGAAATGCGTGGCCGCCGTCCCAGGCAGGCCAGATGGATTTGCTCCACCCGACCTCCCCTCCGCACGTTGTGGACCAAATAGTACGAGTTGCCGCGCTTGCGAATAAAAGCCATCCTCCGCTCTCTTCCCCCTCTTGGACTTTCTGCCTTTCCGTGGTGGATGCTGCCATCACTACAACCTTCTGTCTCCCTTTCGTCTCTTGCCCATCTGAACTTGAACCGTTTGGGGCGGCTCCCTGTAGTGGAATATTTTCCACTACACCCGGTAGGACGGCAAGAAAAAAGTTTGAGTTGCGTGGATAAAAATTTTCTTGCCATTTTGGTACTTGCCTGCCGGATCCCGTACACGGTTTCGTGCATCGAACCGGGCCGAGGATGGCATAAGGGCGGCGTGTGCGAGGGCGCGGCCAAAAGGCCGTTGGGTAAGCGCCGGCCACAGAACGGAAACTGTTTTCCCTGGTGGCCAAGCCATCATTACTTTGTCCGATAAAGTCGCCGGCTGCTCCGGCTCCGCCCGGTCAATTCCCTTCCTCCGGCCCCCGGGGCTCAACGCGGCGCTCGAGCGGACCTTCCAGGCCAATGACCGCCGAAATCCGCCGCACCACTTCCGCCTGATCAAAAGGCCGGCCCTGCGCCGCCGCTTTCTCGACGACGGTCAAAATGGTCTTGATCCGGTTCTGCTCGGCGGCGCGCCGACGCGCCAGCCGCTCGGTGACGCGGCCGAGCTGATGGGCCCGGTCCATCATCTTCTGCAAGGCCGCCTCGAGCTGAACCCGGCGCTCGCGCTCGGCTTGCAGCCGGAGCAGGTCTTCGCGCTCGGCCGATTCCTCGACCAGCCCTTTCAGCAGCAACGCCTCGAGCAGCGCGCCGGCGTCGCCGGAAGGCTCGGCGCGGAACTGCTCGAGCAGCTTCTTGACCTTCGGGCGCACCGCCGCCACCCGCGGCCCCACCGAGGCAGAGACTTGGCCACTGGCGATCTCAGGTTGTTCGTCCATCACATGCTCCTCTGGGACTCCGGGCCGCGCGGCGGCTGGCTCCGTTCCCTTAAATTTTACTAACTCACGTATTTTCAGAAACCTAGTGGCTTTCCGCGGGCGGCGGCCGGAAGCTCTTACGTATTTTCAACAACTTACAGCCAATTCCGAGCCCGCTTTTTCGACTAACTTTATTGTTTTCATTAATCTAGTGGCTTTCCGCGACACCCTCTACGTATTTTCAACAACTTAGCGGCTTCGTTTTTGAGGCGAAGCCGCTAGGTTGCTTGTTTTCAATAACCTAGTGGCTTCGTCCCTCCAAAATAAAGATGTTTTCGCCGAGCCCTCTTTTTCCCCTTCCCGCTCTGGGCGAGCAGGTCTTTCGGCAGTGCCGGCGAGAGGATCCGGAAACGGTTCGGCCGGCGGCGGCTCGGGGTCTGCTGCCCCCGATTTGCGCGCCTGCCGCATCGCAAAAAAGATCCGGTAAGCCCGCTCGAGTTGCCGGCTCAGCGCGTTCCCCTCGAAGATCAGCGGCCGGTCGTCCCAGCCGGCCGCCAGCGTGGCGTTGCGGCGGGCCGGAGAGATCTCGACGTGAGCCTGAAAATAAACATCCTGGGCGGTCAGCAAGTCGCGCTCCTCTTCGTAAAGCGCCTTGAGCAGCGACAAGTGGGCGGTTTCGTCGAGCGAGCCCTGGCGGGAGCTTTCGGCGCAGGCGTGGAGATGGTTCAAGATGGTGTTGCCGCGAACGTTCGGAGATTTCCCGTAAATCAGTTGCACCAGGGGCGTGTAATCGAGAGTGAAATCTTTTTTCTGAATGCTGCCGATCAAGGTGCCGACGTATTCGAGCAACTGGCTGAACTTGGCGGGAGAGTCGGGCCGGTTAATCAAGCCGGTCTCCATCAGCTCGTCGCGGCTGGCGGCGCAATTGCGGCTGTTGGCGGCCAGCCACTGCCGCTCGCGCTCGAGGCGCATCTCCTCTTGCTTGTAGGCCAGCTTCCACAGCCGGGTGTAATGATTGCGGCGGTCTTCCCAGTGCAGCCAGGCGATGCGCTCAAGCTGGAGCCGCTCGGCGGCGTTGGCGGGCTGGTAGGATTCGGTCAGCTCGTCGAGCAAGCGGCGGAAATCCTCGGGGTCCTCGCCGAGGGCGTTCATGGCGGCTTCGGGCGAGTGGGCGTAGCGGCCGTGATCGAGCGCGTTCAGGGCGGCGCGCGCCTTGCCCGCCGGGGTGCGCGGCCCGGTGGAGCGGCGGGCGTTCTGGCGGTTGGCTTCAATCTGTTTTTCGGAACTGATGCGGCGGATGAGCGGCATGGTGCCTTCCTCGATCAATGGGTGTGGCGGCGGCACCGGGCGGTGACGGCGGCCGCCAAGCTTCAGCTTGGCAGGTTTTGGTGAGACGATGGGGACGGATGGGAATTGTGAGACTAAATTTTTTCAATTGTGGTATCAATAGGTTAGGCTGTTGAAAAGTCGCTGGCCGAGCGCCCCGGGCACAAAAGTGTGGAGATTTTCCCCAATCCGCCGGCTGCCCAGCCCCGATTACAACGGGCCGCAAGGCAGGTTATTCTCGGCTCTTGCGGCCCCGCCCAGGGGACGGAATTGTCCCGAGGGTTTACACGCGGGCGGCCTTCCCTTATGCTGCGAGCGGGTTTCGAACCGATGAGCGCAGACCGGCAAATCTGGCCGGCCGTTCCGACCCGAGTCCCGGCCTCGCCGCCCCGCCAGCCGTCGCTCCGCCATGGGCTCGAGTATGCGGCGGCGGCGGCGGTGCTGAAGATTCTGGGGTGGCTGCCGCGCGGGGCGGCGCGGGCCGTCGGCCGGGTGCTGGCGGGACTCAGTTACTGGTTCTGGCCGCGGCTGCGGCGCGTGGGGTTGTTCAACCTGGCGCTGGTTTTTCCGGAGTGGCCGGCGCGCCGCCGCCGCCGCGTGCTCTTCCGGGCGTTCCAAAACTGGGGGAGAATGCTCGCCGACTTCGCCCGCTTTCCCCGCCTGGATCGCGCCCGCATCGAGGAGATGATCACCTACGACGGCTTTGAGCATTACGCGCGGGCGCACGCGCAGGGCAAGGGGGTGATCTTCCTGACCGCCCACTTCGGCAACTGGGAGCTGAGCTCATTCGCCCACAGTGCCTATGGTTATCCGCTGGGCTTCACGGTGCGCGGCCTGGATAATCCGCTGCTCGACGCGCTGATTACCCGGTACCGGACGGCGAGCGGGGGCCGACCCATCGAGAAGAACGATTTCGCGCGCCGCGCCTGGCGCGCCCTGAAGGACGGGGAGGCGGTGGGCATCCTGATCGATACCAACATGGCCGCCTCCGAGGGCGTGTTCGTGGACTTTTTAGGGCGCGCCGCCTGCACCACCACCGCCCCAGCACGCCTGGCGCGCAAGACAGGGGCTCCGCTGGTGCTGGGCCTGGCGCTGTGGGACAGCCGCGCCGGGCGCTACCGGCTGCGCTTCGAGCCGATCGAATGGCTGAGCCGCGACGACGCGGCGGAGGAGATTCGAGTCAACACGGCCAACTTCAACCGGCGGCTCGAATCCTATATCCGGCAGTACCCGGACCAGTGGCTGTGGGTGCATCGGCGCTGGAAGACTCGACCGCCGGGCGAGCCGCCGCTCTATCCGTTCTGAGCGGCGCCGCGAGCCGGCGTGAAGGACCGAGGGATGACCGCGAGAGAGATCGCCGCGATGCTGGGCGGAGAGCTGTCGGGGGAGGGCGAGCGCCGGGTGGCGGGCGTCGCCGGGCTCGACTCGGCCGGCCCCGACGACCTGGCGTACGCCGAGGGAGCGCGCGCCCTGGCCGAGGCCGCTCGCTCGCGCGCCGGCTGTCTTCTGATTCCCGAGGGGGCGCGGCTGGCGGGACGAACCACGATCGCCGTCAAGCGCCCCAAGCTGGCCCTGATTCGGGTGGCCGAGGCGCTCTATCCGGCGCCCGCCGTGATCCCGGGCATCCACCCGACGGCGGTCGTGGCCCCGGACGCCGAGGTCGCGGCGAGCGCGAGCGTCGGCCCGGGCGTGGTCATCGCCAGCCGCGCGCGGGTGGGAGCCGAAACCAGCTTGGGGGCGGGCGTCGTGCTGGGCGAGGGCGTGGAGGTGGGCTCGCACTGCCGGCTTCATCCGCGCGTGACGGTGTACGCCGGGGCGCGCCTGGGCGACCGGGTGACGCTGCACGCCGGGGTGGTGATCGGGTCGGACGGCTTCGGCTACGTCCTCGACGAGGGGCGACATCGAAAATTCCCGCAACTGGGAGCGGTGGTGATCGAGAACGATGTCGAGATCGGCGCCAACTCGACGGTCGATCGGGGCTCGCTCGGCACGACCGTAATCGGCGAAGGCACCAAGATCGACAACTTAGTGCAAATCGCCCACAACGTGAAGATCGGCAAACATTGCATCCTGGCCGCCCAGACGGGCGTCTCGGGCAGCGTGGAGATTGGGGACTACGTGGTGATGGCTGGGCAGGTGGGCATCGGCGAGCGCGCCCGCATCGAGGATCACGCCGTCATCGGCGGGCAGGCCGGAATCCTGCCGGGCAAGGTGGTGCGGGCGGGGAGCGTCCTGTGGGGGACGCCGGCCAGACCGCTCGCGGTCTTCAAGCGGATGCACGCGGTCTGGACTCGGTTGCCGGATTGGATCGAGAGGCGGGGAAAATCATGAGCGGCGGGAAGGAACGGAGAGGAAGCTCGGCGGGCGGCTTTAGGGCGGCGGGCCGTGCTGGCGCATTTTCTGTTCCCACTGGCGGACCATTTCATCGTACTTCTTGGCCTGCTCTGGGGTCAGGATGGCCCGCACTTCATCCTGGCTCTGCCGGCGGAGGGCGTCAAATTGCGGCTGCACCTGCCGGCGCAAGGCCGCGAATTTCTTCGAGGTATCGTCGAGAATGCGGTTGAGCTGCTCGACCTGTGCCCCGCTGAGCTTGAGCTGGCGAGTCAGCTCCGCCACCAGGTGGCGGCGCCCGAAGTGCTGCCGCCAGTGGCCGCCGTACCAGGCGAAGAGGAACAGGCCGGCGGCGCCGACCGCGACGCCCAGCCCGAACGCGAGGACGACGTAAAGATAGATTTTCCGGCTCATCGTCCCCCGCCCCTTTCCGGCCGCTCGGAGACGAACGAGAAGTCATAGCGGGCGTCGAGCGGCTGGCCGGGAAAGACCGGATAGTTCTGGGCGCTGATCATCTCCTGCGGGAGCGGATAGGCTTCCGCGCTCCGCGGCGTGCGGATCGGCCCGCTCGAGGGTACGACCAGGCAGACGACCAGGATGAGGACGGCGAGGAGCGCGGCGTAAATCAATCGCCGCGCTGCGCGCTCCGCCAGCACCTCGCCGGCTTCACCGCGCGCCGCCTCTTCGATCCGCCGCCGGACGCGCGCCGAAAAGCCCAGGGAGGGCTCAGGCGGCGGCTCGGCGGCCAGGGCCGCCAGGCCCTGGCGCAGCCTCCGCCAATCCCGCTCGGCGGCCTGGCACGCCCGGCAGCCCGCCACATGGGCGCGGACCGGCTCGGGCCAGTCCTCTTGGTTCGTTTCCAGCAAAAAATCCCAGACGGCTTGGCAGTGCATGGTTTACGGCCTCCGACGCCAGCGTTTCAAATCCTCCAGCATGCGTTTCCGCGCCCGGTGCAGGCGCACCTTCACCGTGCTCTCGCGGAGATTCAGCACTTCGGCGATCTCGCTCACCGACATCTGCTCGAGCTCCTTCAAGGTCAGCATCACGCGGTCTTCGGGGGGCGCGCGGCGCAACAGCCTTTCGGCCAAGTCGCGCGCCATTATCCGTTCTTCGATCCGCTCGCCGCTGCGGTCGCGGTCGTCCGCTTGGGCGGCGAGCGCCCGCTCCCCTTCCTGGCTCAGGTCCGCGTAGTAGGCCACCCGCGAAGCGCGGGCGCGGCGCAAATGGTCGTAGCAATGGTTGATGGCCACCCGCGAGATCCAGGTGCCGAACGAGGACTCAAAATTAAACGTGCGGATGGCCAGATAGGCCTTGACGAAGATTTCCTGAGCCACATCTTCCACATCCGCCCGCCGCGCGATCAGGCGCGACACCAGCCCCACCACGCGCCGCTCGTGGCGCCGCACCAACTCCTCAAAAGCGTCCCCATCGCCGCGCTGGGCCCGCTTGATCCACCCCACTTCCGGGTCATCCTGTGGCGGGTTCGCCATCGGGTTTCCATGGGCGCGCCTTCCCGCTGTGTACAGACGAGGCTGGCCCTCTCAAGGTTACACGGCCGCGGCGAGAGAAGCGGAGTCTCCCGGCTGCCGGTTTCGCGGCCGCCGGCCGTCATCGGTTCACGGCAATTTTCTTGTTGACTAGATGCATACGTTTATGCCATGATAGTGCTATGGTGATAGGTAGACGATTAAGGAAGTTGAGAGAAGAGAAAGCCCTCTCCCAGGGCGATATCGAAAAGCGCACCGGTTTGCTGCGCTGCTACATCTCTCGCGTTGAGAACGGTCACACCGTCCCTTCGCTCGAGACGTTGGAGCGGCTGGCCTCGGCGCTCGAGGTTCCTCTCTATCAACTTTTCTACGAAGGCGACAATCCCCCGGTGCTGCCCAATTTGAGCGCGCGGGAGAGCACGGACGAGCTGGCCGCCAACGGCGAAACCGATAAAGAAGTCCGATTTTTTGAGAAAGTCCGGAGGCTTCTGGGTCGGATCGACGAAAAAGACCGGCAACTTCTGCTCTACATGGCTCAGAAGCTGGCAAGCCGGTAAGTAGTCCCCGCCGCTCCCGCTGCGCCGCGGCCCGGGCATAGTGTCGCTGTTCATTCCCACTCAATGGTTCCGGGCGGCTTCGACGTGATGTCGTAAACCACGCGGTTGACGCCCTTCACCTCGTTGACGATCCGAGTCGCCAGGCGCTCGAGCACCTCGGGGGGCAGCTTGGCCCAGTCGGCCGTCATGCCGTCGTCGGATTCGACCGCCCGCACGGCGATCGTCGACGCGTAGGTGCGGGCGTCGCCCATCACGCCCACGCTCGAGACCGGCAGCAGGACGGCGAACCACTGCCAGAGCTTGGCGTCAAGTCCGGCGGCGCGGATCTCCTCGGCCACAATGGCGTCGGCCTGGCGAACCATCCGCAGCCGCTCCTCCGTCACCTCGCCCAGGATGCGCACCGCCAGGCCCGGCCCGGGAAAAGGCTGCCGCTCGACAATTTCACCGCTCAAGCCCAACTCGCGGCCCACGCGGCGAACTTCGTCCTTAAACAGTTCCCGCAGCGGCTCGATCAACTGGAACGCCAGATCGCTCGGCAGCCCGCCCACGTTGTGATGGCTTTTGATGGTGGCCGCCGGCCCCTTGACGGAGACCGACTCGATCACGTCGGGATAGAGCGTGCCCTGCACCAGGAAGCGCAAATCGCCGAGCCCCCGCGCTTCCTCTTCGAAGACGCGAATGAAGACCTCGCCGATGATCTTGCGCTTGCGCTCGGGGTCGGTCACCCCGCGCAGCCGCTCGAGGAAGCGCGCCGAGCGGTCGACGGCGCGGACGTTCAAGTGCGCCTGCGCCCGCAGCAGCCCGCTTACCCGCTCGAATTCGTTCTGGCGAAGCAGGCCGTTGTCCACAAAGACGCACGCCAGCCGGTCGCCGATGGCGCGGGCCACGAGGGTGGCGGCGACGGCCGAATCGACGCCGCCCGACAGCGCGCACAGGGCGCGGTCGGCGGGTCCAACCTGCCGGCGGATCCGCTCGACGGCCTCCTCAATGAACGCGCGGGGAAACCAGTTGGGCCGAATACCGCCAATCTGAACCACAAAGTTGCGCAGAATGTCGCTGCCGCGGTCGGTGTGCCGAACCTCGGGATGAAACTCCACGGCATACATCCGGCGGCCGGGATTCTCAATTGCCGCCACGGCATTTTCCGTTCTCCCGGTCACGGAAAATCCCGGCGGAACCTGTGCGATGTGGTCGCCATGGCTGTTCCAGACCCGCAGCGGCGAGGGCAGGCCAGCCAGGAGCTGGCTGGGGGCGGAAATCTCCATCTGCGCCAAGCCGTACTCGCGGCGGTCGGCGGGGCGGACGCGGCCGCCCAACTGCTGGGCCATCCACTGCAAGCCGTAACAAATGCCGAGCGTGGGAACGCCCATCTGCAGCAGCCGAGGGTCGGCGCGCGGAGCCGCCGGATCGTAAACCGAGGACGGCCCGCCGGACAGAATCAGGGCCAGCGGTTGCAGCCGGGCCAGTTCATCGAAGGCGATATCGCACGGCACGATCACGGAATAGACCTGCATCTCGCGGATGCGGCGCGCGATCAGCTGGGTGTATTGGGAGCCAAAATCGAGAATGACGACGGGATGGAGGGATGAGGCCATGGGCCAGCCAAGCGATCCGGTCCGCAACCGATCCAGCAGCGCCGTTTCCACCGCCGGCGCCGGATTCGCCGATCCGGGCGCGAATCGATTACTTCACCACAATGTTCACCAACTTCTTCGGCACGATGATGATCTTCGCCACGTTCCGCCCGTTCAAATGGCGGGCGACGGCGTCGAGCGCGCGCCGGCGAACTTCGTCTTCCAGCGCCTCCACCGCGACCTGAATCCGCGCCCGCACCTTGCCGTTCACCTGCACCGGCAGTTCCAGCTCTTCGACGGCCGCCAGCGCCGCATCGTGCGCCGGCCATGAAGTTTCGAGCGTGGACGCCGGGTTCCCGAGCGCTTCCCACATCTCGTCGGCAAGGTGAGGGGCAAAAAGCGACAGAATCAGCACCAGGCGCGAGAGAGCATCCTTGAGCACCGAAGCTCGAATCCTGCCGGCTTCGGCGGCCGGCTCGAGGTCGCTCAACTCGTTCACAAGCTCCATGGCCATGGCAATATCCGTGTTGAAGTGCCAGCGCTCCTCCATGTCCTCGCTGACGTGCCGAAGGGTTTGATGGACCTTCCGCAACAGGCGGCGCTCCTCCGGCGCGAGATCGGCGCGCGAAACCTCCCCGACTTCCACACCCTGCAGCCGCTTCGCCTGCTTCGCCACCAGCCGGTAAACGCGATTCAGAAACCGCCACCCGCCCTCGATGCCCGCGTCGCTCCACTCCAGGTCCTTCTCCGGCGGCGCCGCAAAGAGCATGTACAGCCGCACCGTGTCGGCCCCGTACTTCGCGCACATTTCGACCGGATCGACGACGTTGCCCTTCGATTTCGACATCTTGGCCCCGCCGTGGATCACCATGCCTTGCGTGAAGAGGCGGTTTACAGGCTCGCTAAAGTCCACCAAACCAATATCTTGCATGACTTTTGTAAAGAATCGCATGTAAATCAGATGCAAGATCGCATGCTCGATCCCTCCAATGTACTGATCCACGGGAAACCAGTATCGAACCGCGTCCCGGTTGATCGGGGCGGTGGAAATCTTCGGGTCCGTGTAACGGTAAAAGTACCAGGACGAATCGACGAACGTATCCATCGTGTCGGTTTCCCGCCGCGCCGCGCCGCCGCATTTCGGGCAGCTCGTATGCACGAATTCCGGCACCAACGCCAGAGGTGATTGCCCTTTTCCCGTCAGCGTGACGTTCGACGGCAACAACACCGGCAGGTCCGCTTCGGGGACCGGCACGATGCCGTCCGCCGGACAGTAAATAATGGGAATCGGCGTCCCCCAATACCGTTGCCGCGAGATGCCCCAGTCTTTCAGGCGATATTGCACCGTTCCCTTCCCAAAGCCTTTCTGCTCGGCGTCCCGGGTCATCCGCGCGATCGCCTCTTCCGACACGAGACCGGAATAAGGCCCGGACTCGACCAAGCGCCCGTACTCGGTAAAAGCCGCCGCCAGGGCGGGACTGGCCGCGTTCGCCGCCGCGGCTCCACCTCCTGCCCGCCCGCCCGCCGGCCCCGCAGAGTCTTTCGGTACAATCACCGTCCGAACCGGCAAGCCGTACGCCCGGCAAAATTCGAAGTCGCGCTGATCGTGCGCCGGGACGGCCATGACGGCGCCGGTCCCGTATTCCATCAGGACAAAATTCGCCAGCCAGATCGGCACCTCCTCGCCGTTGTAAGGATTGCGGGCCTTAAAGCCGGTATCGGCACCCTGTTTCTCCAGGTTGACTTCGACCCGGGCTCGCACCACCGACGCCCGGATGCGCTCCGCTTCCGCGCGCAGCTTTTCCGGCCAGGGCGACCGCACGATCAGCTTCTCCACCAGCGGATGGTCGGGAGCCAGGAACACGGCCGTGCAGCCGTAAATCGTATCGACGCGGGTGGTGAAAACCCGCACCCGCTCGCCGAGCGCCTCGACGGAAAAATCGATCTCGGTGCCCAGCGACTTACCGATCCAGTTGCGCTGCATGGTGAGCACGCGTTCCGGCCAACGGACGAGCTCTTTCATGTCGTCGAGCAGGCGCTCGGCGTAAGCGGTAATCTTCAGGAACCACTGCTCGAGCTCCCGCTCGATGACCGGCGTCTCCTCGTGGCGCCAGCAGCATCCGTCCACCACCTGCTCGTTGGCCAGCACCGTCTCGCACTGCGGGCACCAGTTGACGCGGCTGCGCTTTCGGTACGCTAGCCCGCGCTCGTACATCTTGATGAAGAACCACTGGTTCCACCGGTAGTATTCGGGCACGCAGGTGGCCACTTCGCGCCGCCAATCGTAGCTAATCCCCAGGCGCTTCAGCTGCTCGCGCATCCGGGCGATATAACTGAACGTAAATTCCGACGGATGACGCTGGCTCTTGATGGCCGCGTTTTCGGCGGGCAGGCCGAAGGCGTCCCAGCCGATCGGATGCAGGACGTTGTATCCTTTCATCCGCTGATAACGCGCCAGAGCGTCGCCAATCGCATAGTTGCGCACGTGCCCCATGTGAATGTCGCCGGACGGATACGGCAGCATTTCGAGCACGTAATACTTCTGGCGGGAGGGATCGGCTTCGGACTCAAACAGCTTTTCCGCCTCCCAGCGCGCCTGCCACTTCGCTTCGATCTGTTGGGGATCGTAATTAGAATCCATCAAGCCGAGCACCTACTCCCGATCTTGGAGCGGCGATGTGGCAGCGCCGGGAAGCCGGCCGGCCCGCCCGCGGCCAAGGCTCGCATCATCCGCAAATTGCGCCTGTCATCCCCCGGCCGATCCACGGGTGTCTCGCAGATGAAAGGGAGGGAGGCCAGTTGCGGGTGGCGCACCAGGCGCCCGAACGCTTCCTTGCCGATCCATCCCTTGCCGATGTGCTCGTGCCGGTCGACGCGCGACCCGAAGGCCGATTTCGAGTCGTTGGCGTGGATCAGCCGCACGTTTCGAAGGCCCACCGTCTGATCGAGGGCACGAAGGGTTTCCTCCAAGCCCTCCGGCGTGTGGATCGGATACCCGGCCGCGAACAGGTGCGCCGTGTCCACACAGGCGCCGACCGGCAGGCCCTTGGCGGCGGCCAGAATTTCCGCCACCTCCTCGAGCCTCCGCCCCAGCGCCGATCCCTGGCCGGCCGTATTCTCCACCAGGATCTGAAGTCCATTGAGGGGTAAGTCGCGGGCGGCCTCCGCCAGCGAATCCACCAGCGCGGCCCTGGCGGAGGCCGCTTCGCCACCCCTCGCACTTCCCGGATGGATCACCACGTAATCCGCGCCCAGCGCCAGCGCCCGGCCCAATTCCCGGCGAAAGGCGGCAATCGACATCCGGCGGATCACCGGCTGGGCCGAGGCGAGATTGAGGAGATAATTGGCGTGAACGGCCACCGGGTTCTGTCCGTATGCGGCGCGCGCCCGCCGAAACCGTTCGCAAGCCTCCGGCTCCGGATCCGCCGCCTTCCATCCTCGCGGGTTGGCCGAGAACATTTGAAAAGTGTCGCAGCCGATGCGCCGGGCATGATCGACGGCGTTCTCGACGCCTCCGGCAATCGAGGTGTGAACCCCCACGCGCAAGTTGTTCTCCAAACGATTAACAAGGCATCGTAACAGAGGGCTCGCGGGCGAATCAACCCCGGCCAACCCGGAACGGTTCGGGGGCGCGGTCTCGCGCTGGGCCCGGGGGAACCGCGGCTCGTCCCGCGGGCCGTGCCCTTGGTGCCCATCCCCGGCGGTGATAGACTCTTCTTTCACCCGACGGGATTAATCAGGAGCGGGGCCGACATGTTGGTGGTGATGAAGCCGCAGGCCAGCGAAGACGACATCCGCCGAGTCTGCGAGAAGATCGAGTCGATGGGTTTCCGGCCCCATCCCATACCGGGCGCGCAACGGACGGCCATCGGCATCACCGGCAATCCGGGCTCGCTGCCCCCCGAGGAATTTGAGGCCTTGCCGGGCGTCGCCGAGGCCATCCCGGTCTCGAAACCGTACAAGCTGGTCAGTCGCGAGGTGAAGGCGGAAGACTCCCGGGTGCGGGTGGGACCGCCGGGCCGAGAAACGGTGGTTGGCGGGCCGGAGCTGGCGATCATCGCCGGACCGTGCGCGGTCGAGAGCCGCGAGCAGGTGTTTCTGGCGGCGCAGCGCGTACGCCAGGCCGGCGCCCGGCTGTTTCGCGGCGGCGCCTTCAAGCCTCGAACTTCGCCTTACAGCTTTCAAGGACTGGGTGAAGAGGGCCTGAAGCTGCTGGCGGAAGTGCGGCAGGAATTCGGCCTCGCCATCGTCAGCGAGACCATCGATCCGGAGAACTGCGACTTGGTGGAGCCGTACGTCGACGTGCTGCAGATCGGCGCGCGCAACATGCAGAATTTTTCGCTGCTCAAGCGCGCCGGCCGCGCCCGCAAGCCCGTGCTTCTGAAACGCGGCTTGTCGGCCACCCTCGAAGAATTTTTGATGGCGGCCGAGTACATCTTATCCGAGGGCAACTACAACGTCATCTTGTGCGAGCGGGGGGTGCGAACCTTCACCGACCACACCCGCAACACGCTGGATCTGAGCGTGATTCCGGCGGTCAAAACGCTCTCCCACCTGCCCATCATCGTCGATCCGAGCCACGGCACCGGCAAGCGCGACAAGGTGTTGCCGATGGCGCGCGCGGCCGTGGCCGCCGGAGCCGACGGCCTGATGATCGAGGTGCATCCGGACGCCGACCGCGCCAAGTCCGACGGTTTCCAATCGCTCTATCCGGATCAGTTCGAAGCGCTCATGGCCGAGGTCCGGGCCATTGCCCGGGTGCTCGGGCGGACGGTGGGCGACAACTGAATCTGAGAACCCGCAACCCAAGCGGGGAAGGGGCGAAGCGGCGTCGAATTTCAAGTGCAACTTGAAGTCGAAGAGAGGCCTTTCATGGCGAATGTCGACGCGTCGACACGACCCCGAACGCAACCCGCCACAGCCCGCCCCGGGCCGCGATCAGGCCGCCAACTGCTGGCTCGCCGAAAACGCCCGGCCGGCCGGCTCGCGGCTCTCGGCGGCCTGGCGTTCCTGTCCGCTTGCGCCCACCAGCGGCCGGCTTCTCCCCGGCCCTACCTCGCCTTCGTGGCCAACCAGGGCAGCCATGCCGTGTCGGTGGTGAACCTCGCCACGTTCCGCGCCGTGACCACCTTGCCGGTGGCGGCGGCGCCGACCCGGCTTGTGGCCCGGCCCGGCAAGGGGGAAATTTGGGTGGTGGGACGGTCGGGCGAAGCCACGGTGATCGATGTGGCAGCCTTGCGCGTCGCCGCCACGGCGCCGATCGGAAAATCGGCCAGCGACCTGTTTTTTTCCCCGGACGGGGATCGCTTTTACGCCATCAACGGCGAGACGGGTGCCGTCACGTTTGGGGAAGGCGAGCCGGGCAAGATACCGCGCGCGAGCGGGACAACCCTGAAGGCGGTCTACCGATACGGTGGCGGAAGCCTGACGCGCGACGGCAAAACGTTAATCCTCTCCGACGCTGCCCGGAATTGCCTGGTGTTCGTCGATACCGGCGCTCGGAAAATCCTGGGAAGGGTGGCGACGGGCCGGCAGCCCCAAGCGCTCGCGACGCTGCCCGACGGCAGCAAGGTGTTCGTGGCCGAGGGCGCCGAGGACGCCGTCAGCGTCGTCGACGTGCCCAAGCGGCAGCTGCTGTCGAACCTGGAAATCGGCACGCGGCCGGGGACGATCATCCTGAAGCCGGACGGCGGCGAGCTCTTCGTCCTGGCCCAGGACGGCGGCATTATGACGATTGTCGACGCCTTTCATGACGACGTGGAGGAGACGTTCCCGATCGGACGCAATCCCGCCGCCGGCCTCTTCCGCAAAGACTCCGGCACCCTTTACGTCGCCAGCGCCGGGGACGGCTCCGTGACCGCCATCGACGTGGAGAACCGCGCCGTCCTGAACTCGACGCAGGTCGGCGGCGCTCCGCGGGCGCTGGCGCTGACGCCCGACGAACGCTTTCTGGTGGCCGCGTGTCCGGATGACGGCAGCATCGCCGTCCTGCGGGCCGATCCCGCCGAACTGACCACCAAGGACTCGGCGCTGATCACGAAGATCCCGACGGGCGTGGCGCCTGTGGACGTCATCATCCCCAACTCGGGAACGGCGAGCGACACCCAGCGGTCCGGCCGCCGCTCGGCGTCGCGGTCCCGCCCGGGCGGATGACGCGGCCGCGAACCGGCCGTCCGCTCATCCTGGGGTGGAGAGTCTACCAGTTTTGTAACTCTTTTGTAATCTGAAGAGTAAGCCATCCGTGTTCAGGAATCACTTGAAATGGCAACTCGTCTTTCCAGATGGCAACTTGCAGGCTGACACTGCTCTGGTCCGTGATACCCAAAAGCTGATAGGCGAAGCGAGCCTCAAAAATTCGCCCGAAGGCCGCGCGGAGGTTGTCGCCCCAATCGGACTCGGCCAGCTTCCGCTCGTCGCGCCAAAAATTTAGAGCTGTCACTGCCCCGCCCCGGACCCGAACGTGCAGCCGGGCCCGGCGGTCGCCGTTGAAGTTGATCCGGATGCCGAAGTCGGGATGTTCCTGGACGAAGACACGGTTGAAGTCCAGGCGCAAACAGAAGGCCTCTTCGCTGTAGCCGTAATAGACCACGTCGACGCCGGTCACCAGGCCGTGCATCGAGCCGGCGCGCTGGGAAGGCGAGTAAACTCCGGCGCCGAGCCATTCGAAGTAGTTCGTCACGACGCCGTCCACTTGGGGCTCGATCGGGCCGGTGGGCGGCACGTTCAGAGCTTCGCCCCGCGGACGCTTGATCGGCACGGCCAATTCGTCGGGCGGCAGCGTTCCGAGCAGGCGGTAGACATTGCCCAGGTGCCGGCGGTAGAGCAGGTCGAACTCCTCATCGTTGGCTGTTGAGTGTTCGGGGCCATACCACCAGCACCAGTCGCTGCCCTCGGCAATCCACAGCTCCTGCTCTGCCAGCCGGCGTTTCGGCTCGGAGACCCCGGGCGCGGCCGAACGTTCGGCGAAAAAATCGCGCGCCTGGGCCAGCAGCTCCCACGCCCGATTGTCCTCCTCGGAGCCGATCCAAACGTCGAAATTGGCGTTGATCCACGAACCCGGCACCACGTGGGTCAGGCTGCCGCCTTCGGTCACTTCCAGCGCTTCACTGGCGGTCACGGTTTTCAGCTCCGGGTCGCAGGCCACCCGCCCGTAAAATCGCCGGAGAAACTCGCGGCCGTTCCGCGGATAAAACTCCCAGGCGTTTTCGCCATCGAGGATGATGGAGACGACGGCGGACCGGCCCGCCGTGGTGCGCCCGGCGGCATGAATTCGCCGGCAAAGATCGGCGGCGGCGGCATCCGGGTCCATGCGCGAGTAGACAAATCCGATCAGGTCCGACAGTTGATGGTCTCGAAACAGCAGGCTGATCTCGCGGCCGTCGGCCCGAAAGCGATGCGGCCGGTAAAGCTCGCGACCGTCACGCAGCGTGCCGTCGCCGTCGCGTTCCAGCCCGATTCCCAGGCTGCGGCCGAGGACGCCCTCGTCGGTGGCCGCCCAAGCAAATCCTTCCTCGGCGGCGATCTTCAGAACTTCGTCGGAAACGCTTCCCTCGCTCGGCCACAGACCCCGCGGCGGCCGGCCGAACACTCGCTGGTGAAGCTCGCGGGCGGCCCGCAATTGCGCCCGCGCATCCTCAGGGTGGCGGAACGGAAGACTGGGCAGGGTGATCCCGGGATGCGACTGGGCCGCCACCTGGGTATCGCACAGCAGAGGGAGGATGGGATGATAGAAAGGCGAAGTGGAAAGCTCGATCTGCCCCCGTTCGCTCGCCGCGCGGTGCTCGTCGAGAACCGCTCTCATCAATTCGATCTCTTTGCCCTTCAGCAGAGCTTGGTCTGATTCCGAGTATCCCCGCTGCTTTTCAACCAGTGCCCGGATGGCGGGGTCGTTCGCTAAATAGATTTCGTCGAACCAGGCCAGTTGTGACACCACCTGCAGATCGCGCAGCTCCTCGACGCTGAACAGCGGTGCCATCGCCACACCGAGCTCCCAGGGTTTGGCCTTCTCATAGAGTTCCCGGAAGCGCGGGTAACGATAAAGCAAATTCTCACGATTAATCTGGAAGGCAAAGTAAAGAAGCCGCTTACGCTCCTCCGTGCTGAGCTTTTCCGCTGGCTGGAAGGCCAAATCGTAGGCCTCCTCGCGCGCCGCGTCGCGGACGTAATCCTCAAGCTGAACGATCAGCGACGGAACCAAGTTCACCGTCACGCGCACGCTCGGAAATTCCCGCAACATCGCTGCCATGCCGTAGTAGTCCTTGAGCGCGTGGAGCCGCACCCAAGGCATGGTGTAAGTGTCATCGTCGAGGTTTTTGTAAAAGGGCTGGTGCTGGTGCCAGAGCAGCATCAGATAAGTGGTCGGCATAGGCAGAAACGCAAGTCCTTACGGTGTCGGAGTTAATGTGCTAGGATGAAACCGAGTCGGGGACTCGAGGCCGGGCCGGGAGGATCTCGGCATCGAGCTGTCCGGTTCGAGCTTGCCCCTGTGAGCTTCGGCCTTGCGGATACTCAGCCGCTACGTTTTCAAAGAGGTTGTCGCCCACTCCCTGCTGGGCCTCCTGGTTTTTACGTTCATTCTGTACATCCCCCAGCTCAGCCGGTTGCTGGAACTGACCGTGCGCCGCAATCTGCCTCCCGAGAGCCTGGCGCTGCTGTTTCTGATCCCCCTGCCCAGCCTTCTCGTGCTGACGCTGCCCATGGCGGTGCTGGTCGGAACCCTGATCGGCCTGAGCCGCATGGCGGCGGACGGGGAGGTGATCGCAGCGCGGGCCCTGGGCATGGGACTTGGCCAGTTCATTCGGCCGGTGATGACCTACGCCGCCGCCGGATGGCTGTTGGCCTCCTGGATGAGCCTGGTCGTCGCCCCGCGCGCGGCGCTGAAGCTGGCCCGGATGGAAGCGGCCCTGCGCTCGAGCCAGACCAGCTACGAGATCGAGCCGCGCGTCTTCATCGAACAGTTCCCCAACCTGCTCCTGTATGTTGAGGACGTGCAGCGCGCCCACTCGGAGTGGCGCGGCGTTTTTCTGGCGGCCACGGCCACGCCCGATGCGCCGAAGGTGACATTAGCGGAAAGGGGCGCACTTGTCAACGACGGGGCGTCCCACCGGCTGACCCTCCATCTGGAGAACGGCACCGAGCACGAAACCGATCCGCAGCATCCGGACCGCTATTCCATCACGTCCTTCACCGTCACGGACATTCCCCTCCCCGCCGGCCAGGCCGGCGAGGTCGTCACCGCCCATTCTCCGGCCACTCTGTCGGTGGCGGCGTTGGTTCGCCAGAGCCTTCGCGCCCCGGGATCCGATGACCGCCGAGCCGCTTTCCTCGAGCTCAATTACCGGCTCGCCCTGCCGGCGGCTACTCTGGTGCTCGCCTGGGTCGGCATTCCGCTGGGGCTGTTCAGCCGCAAGGGCGGGAAGTCGGTGGGAGTCATGATCACGGTGCTGCTGGTGTTCGTTTACTATATGCTGATGGCGGGCGGCCTCAGCTTTGCCAAGCAGGGCAAGGTTTCGCCCCTAGCCGGTCTCTGGCTCCCCAATCTGCTGTTCGCGGCCGCCGGCTTTCTGATCTTCAACCACATGCGGGGTGTCCGCGTGCGCCTGCAATTCATCCAGGACCGGTTGGATGACGCCGCGCGCGCCCTCCAGCACTGGGTTCGGCGGCGCTCAAGCCTGGCCAGTAATGGCCGCGCCGCCCGGCGACGCGCTCCTGGCCGGCGCTTCCCGCGGATTCTCGACTTGTACGTCATCCGCGGCTGGGCTTTTTACTTCTTGACGCTGCTGGTCGCCTTCAGCGGCGTCTACATGATCTTTGACTTCTTCCAGCTTCTCGGGGACATCGTGCGCAACCACGCCGGAGCCTGGCTGGTGCTGAATTACTATCGTTTCCTCTCCCCCCAGGTCTTGTATCTGATGCTTCCGCTGAGCATTCTGGTGGCAACGCTGGTGAACTTCAGCCTGCTCGCTAAGACGAACCAGGTTACCGCCGTCAAGGCCGTCGGCATCAGTCTGTATCGGCTGTCGGTGCCCGTCCTGGTGCTCGCCGCGCTGCTCGGCGCCGGCATGTTTCTGCTAGCCGAGGACTACTTGCCCGACACCAACCAGCGCCAGAACGCGCTGCGGAACGAGATCAAGGGCAAGCCCCCCCAAACCTATCTGCGTCCCGACCGCGAGTGGATATTCGGCCAATCGAGCCGCATCTACAATTACCGCTTCTTCGATCCTGATCACAACGTTTTCGCCGATCTGTCGGTGTTCGAATTCGACCCCGCGACCTTTGCCATGACCCGGCGCATCTACGCGCGCCGCGCCTTTTGGGAGGCGCCGATCAACGGGTGGGTGTTGGAAGATGGCTGGGAACGCGACCTGGACGGCTCGAAAGTGACCGCGTACCGGCGCTTTGCCGTCACCAGTTATCGGGAGCTGACCGAGCCGCCTTCCTACTTCAAGAAGGAGGTCAAGACCTCCGAGCAGATGAGCGTCGGCGAGCTGCGGCGCTACATTGCCGAATTGCGCCAGAGCGGGTTCGACGTGGTGCAGCTTTCCGTCCAGTGGTATCGCAAATTCGCCTATCCGCTCATGGCCTTGGTGATCGTGCTGATCGCCATTCCCTTTTCATTCAGCATGGGGCGCAAAGGCGCGCTGACCGGTGTCGCCCTGGCCATCGGCATTGCCATCGTCTACTGGTCGAGCTCGAGCCTGTTTGAGGCCATGGGCAATCTGGACCAGCTGCCGCCCGCCGTGGCCGCCTGGTCGCCGGACTTGCTGTTTGGGCTGGGTGGAGTCTATCTGATGTTGAGGATGAGGACCTGAGCCGGTGCGGGCGCCCGGTTTCCGGCTCTTCATCACCGGCCATGACCGCGGGAGTGGCAATGTCGGCGCGCCCACATCGGCCGGCCCGCGATGAAGTTAAAGCTTTACTTGAAGTCAGAGCCCGCTCCGCCCCAGCCGCCGCCGATGCCTTTTACGCGTTCGAATACGCCGCCTTGGCTGCCTCCTGCCGCTTGACGGCCGCCTGCGCCGCCGCCAGGCGAGCGATCGGCACCCGGTACGGCGAGCAACTGACGTAATTCAGCTCCGCCTCGGCGCATACCTCGATCGACTGCGGATCGCCTCCGTGTTCTCCACAAATGCCCACCTTGAGGCTCGGCCGGGCCTTGCGACCTTCCGACGTGCCGATCTTCAGCAGTCGCCCCACGCGCTTGGCATCCAGCACCGCGAACGGATCAGCCGGCCAGATTTTGTGCTGGACGTATACGTTGATGATCTTCCCGCAATCGTCCCGTGACAGGCCAAACGTCGTCTGCGTCAAATCGTTGGTTCCGAAGCTGAAAAAGTCGGCTTCCTGGGCGATCTCGGCTGCCGAAAGCGCCGCCGCCGGCAGCTCGATCATGGTGCCGACCAGGTAGTCCACGGTCACCCCTTTATCCGCAAAAACCTCCCGGGCCACCTTCTGCACAATCTCCTTCTGCGCCATCAGCTCCTTGACGTCGCCCACGAGCGGAATCATGACCTCCGGCTTCGCCTCGATGCCGCGCGCTTGGCAATCGCAGGCGGCCTCAAAGATGGCGCGGGCCTGCATTTCGGTAATTTCCGGATAGAGGATACCGAGCCGGCAGCCGCGCAGTCCCAACATCGGATTGAATTCATGTAAAGATTCGACAATCGCCAGCATCTTTTTGGCCTGACTTAACTTCGCTCCTTTTCTACCCAACGCCTCCAGCGTCGCCACCTCCACCATCAGTTGCTCGCGCTTCGGCAGAAATTCATGCAGCGGAGGGTCCAGCGTGCGGATGGTAACGGGCAGGCCGTCCATGGCCTTAAACAATCCGAAGAAATCCTTCCGCTGCATCGGGAGCAGTTTGCTCAGGGCGGCGCGCCGCTCTTTCTCATACCGCGCGGCTTCCTTCGGGTCTGCCGTATCTTTGCAGGCCATAATCATGCGCTGCATGTGGGGCAGGCGGTCGGCGGCAAAGAACATATGTTCGGTACGGCACAAGCCGATGCCCTCGGCGCCGAATTTGCGCGCCACTTCGGCGTCGCGCGGGATGTCGGCGTTGGCGCGCACGCCGAGGGTGCGGTATTCGTCGGCCCATTTCATAAAGGTAGCAAAATCGCCGCTCGAGGTGTCCGGTTCCTTGGTCGGCACCTTGCCTTCGATGACCCGACCGGTCGAGCCGTCGAGCGAGATCCAGTCGCCTTCGCGTAGGGTGAGCTTGCCAATCTTCATGATCTTCTTCTTTTCGTCCACTTCGACCTCGCCGGCGCCGACGACGCAGCACTTCCCCATGCCGCGGGTGACGACGGCGGCGTGCGAGGTCATGCCGCCGCGCGAGGTGAGAATGCCGGCGGCCACCTCCATGCCATGAATGTCGTCGGGAACGGTCTCGGCGCGCACCAGGATCACCGGTTCGGTCTTGCCGCGAGCCACGGCGTCGTCCGCCGTAAACACGATGCGCCCGACCGCGGCCCCTGGCGAGGCCGGCAAGCCTCGGGCGATCACCCGAACAGGTTTCGACTCATCCAGAACGGGATGGAGGAGTTGATGGAGCTGCTCGGGGTCGACGCGCATCAACGCTTCCTGCGGCGTAATCAACCCTTCCTTCACCATGTCCACGGCAATCTTGACCGCCGCCGGGCCGGTTCGCTTCCCATTCCGCGTCTGGAGCATGTAGAGCCGGCCTTCTTGAATCGTGAACTCGAAATCCTGCACGTCTTTGTAATGGCGTTCGAGGCGCGCCGTAATCTCGCGGAGCTGCCGGTAGGCCTCCGGGTTGATGCGTTCCAGTTCCCGAATGGGCACCGGAGTCCGCACGCCGGCCACGACGTCTTCGCCCTGGGCATTCATGAGGAACTCGCCATAAAATTCCTTCTCGCCGGTGGCCGGATTGCGCGTGAATCCAACCCCCGTGCCCGACGTTTCTCCCATGTTTCCGAACACCATCGCTTGCACGTTCACGGCCGTGCCCAGGTCGTCGGAGATGCGGTTCATGCGCCGGTACGTGGCCGCGCGGGGGTTATACCAGGAGCGGAAAACCGCCTCGATGGCCAGCTTCAATTGCTCGTGCGGATCCTGGGGAAACTCCCGGCCAGTCTTCTTCTTCAGCAGCTTTTTATAGCCGTCGATGATCACCTTTAAGTCCTGGGGGGTCAGCTGGGTATCAAGCTTGTAACCCCGCTTCTTCTTCTGGCCCTCGAAGATGTGCTCGAATTCCTCCTTGGGGATTTCGAGCACGACATTTCCAAACATCTGAATGAAGCGGCGGTAACTGTCGTAAGCCCAGCGGGGGTTGCCGGATTTGGCGGCAAAGGCCTCGGCGATCCGGTCATTCATGCCCAGATTGAGGATCGTGTCCATCATCCCCGGCATCGAGAACTGGGCCCCTGACCGCACGGAGACGAGCAAGGGGCGCTCGGGATCGCCCAGTTTCTGCCCCAACAGGGCTTCCAGTTTCTCGAGCGCGGCCAGATACTCGCGCACGATGGCTTCGGGCATTCGGTTACCGTTTTCAAAGTAGAGCCGGCAGGCCGAGGTGGCGATCGTGAAGCCAGGGGGAACGGGGAGCCCGGCGTTGGTCATCTCAGCCAAGCCGGCTCCCTTGCCGCCGAGGACGTCCTTCATCGCCCCGTTGCCGTCGGCCTTGCCGCCGCCAAAAAAATAGACGTATTTTTCCATGTATGCTCCTTCCCAAGATGGAATGTCGCGCCCGTCCGCTAATCTTCCATGACCGTTCCATTAAGAAAAGCGCCACTCTGAATTCCGAGACCGGATGCCGGCGGTCCCGCACCGCCGGCCGAGGTCATGTCGGCGCGTCGACATGAATTGAAGCTTTACTTGAAGTCGGATCGCCCGGCCCACCTCGGCGATCCTCCCGCCGCTCCGCCGCGGGCTTCCCCGGTGATCTCGGTCAGATCCGCTAAGCGGGTAAAGACGTCCTGGTTCAGACGGATGAGCAGGCGAAGACGGTTTCTTCGCACCGCGTCGTCTTCGGCCATCACCAGCACGCGGTCAAAAAAACCATCGACCTGCGGCCGGATTCTGGCCATCTCCCGAAACGCTTCGGCATAGCGCTGGTGGCGGCCGAGCTCCTCCAGGCTCTGGAGGAGGCGGCGGTAGGCCGCGTACAGATCCCGTTCCGCCGGTTCGCGGAACCTGGCCGGATCGACCTCTTCCGGCCCGCCCTCGAGGTCTTCCGGGCGCGCCGATTTCGCCAGGATGTTTCGCGTGCGCTTGGCGGCGGCGGTGAGCGCCAAGAAATCTTCCGTGTCGCGAATCTGCTCAAGGGCTTGGGCCCGCGCCAAATCGGAAGAAGGGACGAAAGCGTCAAACTCGGCCTGGACCGCCGGGCTGAGAACAGCCCGCACCGTGTCGTACCGGAGCCCGGCGACCTCGCGAAAATAAAATTCCGCGCGCTCGCGCAGGAAGCTGTCCACGCGCGAGCCGAGGGCGCGGCCCGCCAGGCCGGAAAGAGTCTGCTGCGCGCACTCGACGGCTTGATGCGCCGCCTTGCCGAGGCTCAATCCCACCAGACTTTCGACGGCCAGTTTGACGACGCCGTTTCCCGCCCGCCGCAGGCCGAACGGATCGCTTGAACCGGTGGGCTCGAGCCCGGCGGCGAATCCCGACACCACGCTATCGAGCTTGTCGGCCAAGGAAACCACCGCCCCTGCCAGGCAGCGCGGGCACCTCTCCTCGGCGGTCTGAGGTCGATAATGGTCATAGATGGCCTGCCACACGGCTTCCGGCTCGCCTTGTTCGGCGGCGTAGAGCCCGCCGACCACGCCCTGAAGCTCGGTGAACTCGCGGACCATCTGGGTCGTCAAGTCGCACTTGCACAACTGAGCGGCCCGCAGCACGTACAGCGTGTCTTGACGGGTCATTCTTCCCTGCTCTTCGAGTGTACGGCAAATTTCCCGGGCCAAACTGTCCAGGCGGCGCACTTTGTCCGCATAAGTACCTAGCTTCTCGTGGTACGTCACCCGCTCCAGCATGGGCAGCCGGTCGCGCAGGGGGATCTTCTGGTCGGCGTTCCAGAAGAACTCGGCGTCGGTAAAGCGGGCGGTCAGGACGCGCTCGTGGCCGCAGCGGATGATGCCTCGCGCGTCGTTCGCCACGTTGAGGACGGTGATGAACTTCGGCTGGAGCCGCCCGCTCGAATTTTCGACGGCGAAATACTTCTGATGATCGCGCATGACCGTGATCAGAATCTCGCGCGGCAGCTTGAGGAACTGCTCCTCAAACGCCCCCATGATGGCCACGGGCCACTCGGTGGAGTAAACAATCCAGTCTTCCAGGCCCGGGTCGGGAACGACCGTCCACCCCGTGCCTTCCAGCAACGCCTGAATATCCGCGCGAACCCGCGCCTGCCGTTTCGCCGGGTCAAACTCCACCCCCCTTTGCCGGAGTTTTCCCGCGTAGTCCTCGAAATGCGCCACCTCCACGGGGCCCGGGCCAAGCGTGCGGTGGCCGAACGTCAGCCGGCCCGACCGGACCCCGGCCACTTCGAGCGGGATTACCGAAGCCGCCTCCGCTGCGCCGAACAAGGCCAGAATCCAGCGGATCGGCCTCACCCATCGAGTTTTCGTTGCCTCCCAGTACATGCTCTTGGGGAAGCTGAGGCGGGTGATGACGCGCGGCAACAGGCCGGCGAGAACGTCGAGCGCCGGGCGGCCGGGCACGGTCTTGCGGAGGGCGAGGTATTCGCCCTTCGGAGTCGTGAGGCGATAGAGATCGTCCACCCGAGCTTGGTTCTTGGCGGCGAAGCTGGCGGCGGCGCGGGTGGGCTGACCCTCACGGTCCAACGCGACGGCGACCGGCGGACCGATCGTCTCCTCCACCTGGTCCGGCTGGCGGTCGCGGAGGCCGGAAGCGCAGGCGACCAGGCGACGCGGCGTTGAAAAAGTTCGCATCGCCAAAGACTCCGAAGCCGGACCCGCCTCCAACCGCGCCTCCCGCAGCGCCGCCGCCAGTTGCTCTCCAAAGTCCTTTTGCGCCTGGGCGAGAAAGCGCGCCGGAATCTCTTCACAACCGATTTCAACCAGCAGGGTCCGCCCCGCCGCCTCTTTGTGCTGGCTGAGATTCACGCCGGCTGCTCCTGCGCCGCCGGTGACAGTCGCTCGACGTAGATTTCAGCCACCTGGCATGCCACTTTGCGGATGCGAGCGATCAACGCGACCCGCTCCGTGACGCTGATGGCGCCTCGCGCGTCGAGGATGTTAAACAGGTGGGAGCACTTGAGGCACAGTTCGTACACCTTGCGGAGCGGGAAGCGGCGCTTTCCTTCCCCGCTCTTCTCCGCCCGGGCCGCTCCTATCAGCCGCAACGCCTCGCCTTCGTACAGATCCAGCACGCGGCGACAGGTCTCCGGGTCGGCGGCTTCGAAGTCATAAACCGACAACTCGAACTCTTCCGATTTTCGCAGGTCGCCATAGGTCACGCGGTGGTTCCACTGGACTTGATAAACATCTTGAACATTCTGCAAGAAGGCGGCGATGCGCTCGAGACCGTAAGTCAACTCCACGCTGACCGGATCCAGGTCCAGGCCGCCGCATTGTTGGAAGTAAGTGAATTGCGTAATTTCCAGCCCGTCCAGCATCACTTGCCATCCGATGCCCCAAGCGCCGAGCGTCGGGGCCTCCCAGTTATCTTCCTCAAACCGAATGTCGTGCTCGCCGAGATCGATTCCGAGCGCGCCCAAGCTCTCCAGGTACACATCCTGGATCTGGAAGGGCGGGGGCTTGAGGATGACCTGCATCTGGGTGTGCTTGAGCAAACGGTTGGGATTTTCGCCGTACCGGCCGTCGGCCGGGCGGCGCGAAGGCTGGACATAGGCCACGCTCCAGGGTTCGGGGCCGAGCACGCGCAGAAACGTCTCCGGGCACATCGTGCCGGCGCCGACCTCCAAATCGTACGGGAGAGCGATCACGCACCCTTGGCGGGCCCAGTAGGCGGTCAGGCTCATCACCATGTCCTGAAACGTGAGGCCGGCTTGGTGACTCGGTGCGATCATGTCGGCTAACTCAAGAGCACCGGGGCACGCCGTGCGCCGGCTGTCGCCCCATGGGTCCGTGAGGGCGAGCGGCTTTCACACACCGGCGTCGAGCAGCTCCCTGGTAATCAATTTTTTTTCCGCGTGCGCCTCAATCAAGTCCTCCAGAAACCGGCGGGCGGCGGCACAGACCGCTGCCGGCTTCGAGGTTCCCAGCCACTGCTCGGGCGTGACTCCCCGGGCGCTCTCCGCCAACTCCAGCGCCGACGCAGCCACCGCGCGCGGCGTGGTTGGAGTGCGGCAATCGGCGCAGCACAAACCTTCCGACGCTGGGCCATAGTAGCCGCCGTCGTCCAGCACCCGGCCACAGGCGGCGCAGCGAGTCAAGTCAGGCAGAAAGCCTTCGAGGCGTAGCAGCCAGTAATCAAAGTACAGCAGCGGAGCGCCCAACTCACCCGAACGCTTCATGGCGCGCAGCACGCCCAACAGCAACCGAAACGCCCGATCATTGGCTTGGCGCTCGGGGAAAAAACGCTCCGCCACCTCGGCCACATACTGCGCCGCTACCTGCATGCGGTAGTCCTTCTGCATGTCGAAGAAGGATTCGACCAGTTCGGTCGAGTTGATCCGCACCAAATCCCGGTTTTCGCGCTCATAAAACCACACGCGGATGTAACTCAGAGGTTCGAGCGTGCCGCCATAGCGGGTGCGAGCGCGCTGGGCGCCCGCGGCCGCAGCCCGCAACCGGCCGAACGGTCGCGTGAAGAGGGAAACGATCTTATCGGCCTCGCCCAGGCGGTAAGTCCTGAGCACGATCGCCTCACCTTCCCGCAGTGGCATGAGAACGAATCTCGCCGCACCGACAAAGACTCAAATTAGCACAGACGCGAAAGGTGCGGAAAGTGAAATGTCAGGCCGAAGGAGCGCGGAGCTGGTGGCGGGCAGAATCGCCAAGCGGGCCGGTATCGCTCGCCGTGGCCTACCGACGTGGACAAGACGAGAAAGGGTGATTGACCCCGGCCGCTAGAAGCGAGCTGTTGGAGAGGGAAACCCGGGCAAACCTCCGGCGGCTACCGGCCCGCCGTCATCTCCGCGGTCAACCCCGCCAGCGGAATCGACCCGGAGGCAGCCTTCAGGCCGGCCCGGTACCAGCTCCGCGGGCGGCTGCCGGTTCTCGTTTGCGGATGACAACCTTGACCCCGTTCCGCGGCCGGAGCGTCAGCGAAGGGCTCAGCAGGACGGGGTGATCCGGCACCAGCTCCATCCGATACTGCTGGGCGATGGCCGCGAGCAATAATGGCACTTCCGCCTTCGCAAAACCATCGCCAATACAGAGGCGAGGTCCGGCGCCAAAGGGGAAGTAAGCGCAGCGGGGCAGCGTTTTCTGAAAATCCCCCTCCCAGCGTTCGGGGCGAAATTCATCCGGCCGCTCGAAATACCGGGGATCCCGATGCACCGCCCATTGGAACATAGCCACTGTGGAGCCGGCTGGAATCCGATAGCCGCCGATCTCGCAGTCTTCGACGGCCTCCCGCACGACGGCGTAGGCGGGCGGGTAAAGTCGCAACGATTCCTTCATTACCATTTCGGTGTAAGGCAGGTTGGGCAGGTCTTCGAAGGTGGGGTGGCGACCTTCAAGTACTTTGTCGATTTCCTCCGTAAGTCTCTGCATGGCAGGAGGATGCTGAGCCAGCAGGTACCAGGTCCACGTGAGCGCCAGGGCCGTCGTTTCATGTCCCGTAAAAAACAGGGTCATCATCTCGTCGCGCAGTTGCGAGGTCGTCATCTCCTGCCCCCCTTCGTCCCGGGCGTTGAGCAAGGCGGAGAGGATGTCGCCGCTATCCTGCCGGATGGCCTGCTTTCGCCGGATGATGGAATTCACCATCTCGTTCAATCGCCTAATGGCCCGGCGGTAGCGGAGGTTTCCCGGGGTCGGCAGCCATTCGGGGATCGCATAAAGGCCGAAGCGATCGTCAAACTGCTCGAAAAACACCTTGAGAGCCTCGCCGATCTCCCGGGTCTCTTCGGCGATGTCCTCGCCAAATAGCACCTGGGCGATGATCTCCATGGTCACGTTCATCATGTCAGCGTGGATATCGCGCACTTCGCCGTCCCGCCACGTCTCGAGCATACCGGCTACGCGCTTGGCCATGACCCGGCTATAGCGGGCGATCTGGCGATGATGAAAAGCGGGTTGCAACATCCGGCGCTGCTCGCGCCAGAAACTGCCGTCGCTGGTCAGAATCCCATGCCCGAATAGCGCCTTGCTCTCGCGCAAATACACCGACTTGACGAAGTTCTTCTGGTTCGTAATCAGTACCGACTCGATATATTCGGGGCGACTGATCACGTAGGCGGGAATATTGACCACTTTCACCCTGAAGATGTCACCGTACTCGCGCACCAGCCGGGTAAGATAATCCAGCTCGTACTTACGGATTTCTGGCAGGACACCGAGCAAAAAATGTCCCTTGGGACCAGGCGCCTCAGGCAACGCGGGCATTCACGAGTCTCCTTTTGTCATTTTGTCATTGCTGTCGCCAAAAGCAAAAATTCTAGCACGAGCGATCAGAATCCCCAAAAACTTCCAGACGCCAGGCTACGGTTCTATGATGGGACGGCCGCCACAATGGTTTGACCGGCCCGTGGGGTAGCCCTCTTCAAATCCTCCTCGGTCAGCCCAAAAACCGAGCTTACGGGTTCAACGGTAATGGTTCTGGTCGGGAGATGTGGAAATTCTCCGTCGGGGTGTGGAAATCAGATTATGTTGACAACGGGCACCCCCCAGAAATGTTATCAGACGTGGCTGTGGAAACAAAGGGGCCTACATTCCCCCAACCCCGTAGAGCGCGTCTCCCGAGCAAATTTCCGTTGTTCGAAACGCAAGTCTGGCAGTAAAGTATCGGCCGTCTTTCTGATCGAGGGAGCGGTTGGCGAAAGTTAAAGCAAAACTTGATGTTGTCGGTCTGGGGTTGAACGCCACCGATACGGTGTTGCTGGTGCGCGACTTCCCCGCCCTGGGCGGCAAGGAACGTGTTCTGTCCGTTTCGCGTCAGGCGGGCGGACAGATGACCACGGCCCTGGTCGCTTGCCAGCGGTTAGGATTGCGAGCCCGCTACATCGGCAAGGTGGGCGACGATGATGCCGGGCGATTTCAGCTCGCCAGCCTGCGCCGAGAGGGCCTCGATTTGCGCTATACCCAGGTGGCACCCGACACTCCAAACCAGTTCGGTCACATCATCGTCGACCAGCGCACGGGCGAGCGGACGGTTTTTTGGGACCGTGATCCGCGGTTGGCCGTCCGAGCCTCCGAGGTGACGCCACCGGCGATCCGTGGAGCTCGGGTCCTGCATGTGGACGGCTGCGACGTCGAGGCCTGCGTTCGCGCTGCGCAGATCGCCCGCCGGGAAGGCGTGATTGTAGTCGCCGACCTGGATACGGTCTACAAGAAGGTCGAAACCCTCTTCCCGTATATTGATTACCTGATTGCCTCGGCAAATTTTCTGCCGGCGGTGACCGGCGAAGCTGATCCTTTTCGTGTGCTTGAGTACATCGCTCGCGAATACAAGATGAAAGCCCCCGGTATGACTCTCGGGCGCGATGGAGCGCTCCTGTACGCCCAAGGCCGCTTTCTCTATTCGCCCGGTTTCGTGGTGGAAACGGTCGATACAACGGGTGCCGGGGATGTATTTCACGGAGCCTTTATTTACGGCTTGATCGCCGGCTGGCCGCTTGAGCGCATCTTGAATTTCTCAAATGCCATGGCGGGACTCAACTGCACCGCCTTCGGCGCGCGAGGCGGCATCAGCACCGAAGCCGAGGCGGAACGGCTGATGGCTACCGGAAAACGCCACGTCAATCCGGCCTACGGCCATCCGGGAGGACCCTAGGGCCGTGTGCCGGGCCGGCGGTTTGGGCGCGATCGCAACACCGCAGACGGAACGATTCCCGGGGGAGACAACCTGGTTCACGGCGTGGAAGCGGTGATCGTCCGAGGGAACGGATGGCAGCGCACTTCAATGGCGCAGATGGTTTCGGGCTGTCTCTTTCTTCGAGAACGGATCATCTAAGGGCATATGGCCAACTCAGGCTGGGCGTTGATCACAGGAGCATCAAGCGGGATCGGGGAAGCTTTCGCTCGCCGGCTGGCGGCGCGAGGATGGAGCGTGGTTTTGGTGGCGCGATCTCACGAAAAGCTTGAAGCCTTGGCTCACGAGTTGATGCAGCGCCATCAAGTTAAGAGCCAGATTCTCAGCCGCGACCTGAGCATCGTGGGAGCGGCACAAGGCGTTGTCCAAGCCCTGGAAGAGCGTGGAATTGAAATCGAGTTGCTGGTCAACAACGCCGGCTTCGGGGCACGAGGCGAATTCTGGAAACTACCCCTCGATCGCCAGTCGGAGATGCTCCGCCTCAATATTCACGCCTTGATGGAACTCACCTACTTCCTGGTTCCGGCGATGATCGCAAAGCGACGAGGCGCGATCATCAATGTGTCGTCCACGGCCGGCTTCCAACCCGTTCCCTACACGACCGTATACGGCGCCAGCAAGGCGTTTGTCACGAGCTTCTCACTGGGCCTGGGAGAGGAGCTGGGCCGATACGGGGTCAAGGTGGTCACCTTGTGCCCCGGGGGCACCCAAACCAATTTCTTCGCCGCCAGCCAGTACGGCCAGAAGACGCTACCGGGCGGCCTGCAGCCCGCCGTGGAAGTGGTGGATGCCGCGCTCCGCAAGCTGGATCGAGGCGGGGGACTTGTCGTGCCCCGCTTCTTCAACAAGGCCAGCATCTTCGTCCAGCGGTTCATCCCCCGAAGCTGGGTGCTGAAGGTCTCGGCCGACCTGTTCCGGCCGCCCGACCTCCGCTAGCGGTCGAGGAGGCCATGGAACGCCACGGCGGGGAGGGTCTTCTGGCATCTCTCCCCAGCCCGCCAGCCTCTGCTATGATTAGGTGTACCTTCGATGCTGAGCCGCAACGGAGCGGGCGGCGCATCGAGGTGGGGGAACGCGAAAGCATGGCCTCATGGAAACTTAGAGAGCTCGGTTCGATCAGCGCTCTGACAGCGGTTTTTTGGTTGCTGGCCAGCGCCCCGCCGGTTTGCAGTGGCGGCGTGTCCACCGTTGATTTGACCGTGATCGTCACCGACGCGGTCACGAACCAGCCCATCAATCAGGCCAAACTCACGTTGCAGTTCCGCGAACCGGGGGATGTACGCCATTTCAAGCGCCCCAAGTGGGTCTCCTACAGCGCCAAGACCAACCCCCAGGGCCGCTATCGTTTCACCGACATTCCGGTCGGCACGGTGCACCTCATTGTTACCGATCCTGATCATCAAACCTTCGGCAAAGACTTTTCGATTGACCAAGCTCATCCCGAGATCACCGTGAAGCTGAAGAAACCTCACCCGCTTCTGTAAATCCTTTCTGCAAGTTCATCCCTAACCAAGGCTTGGTCTCTCCATGGCGATCGGTTGCTTCAGGATGGTGCAAAGAGGACAAAGCCCTTGCGCTATGCTTGCTTACCCTCATGAAAGGCTGCTTTTCCACAAGCTTTTCAACAGAACTGTTAAAAAGCCATGGCCGGCATGAGAAGGAACTCATCATCGCGGGAATAACTCCCGCTATCTATTCGAGTCCCCTGTTGTCCAATTTTGATATGCGCGGCGCGGAGATGCCGCGCGCTATAACGCCTTACCGGCTACGGCGGGGTGTCGCTTCCGCGCTCCGGCCAGCGTCGGCGGCTCCCGGCTGAGCCCCCAAGGACGGACCGCCGAAGTAGTTCGGATCCATCCAAACGCCCGCCTTGGCCTTCAAATCAGCCAGCACGGCTTCCATTTTGTCGTTCTGAAGCTTGGCCTCGATTTCCGGCGAAGCTTCCTTAAAATCGACCTGGCTGTGGCGCACCACCTGGATCAGAAAGAGCGCCTGATTGTTCTCGATCGGATCGGAAACCTGACCGTCCTTGAGCGCGAAGATTTTATCCGCGAGCTCCGGGGCCATTTGTTGTCGCTTTACGGAGCGCGGGGTCGGATCGATGATGACGCTCTGATCGGCCTTGAACTGCTCGGCGAGCTTTTGGGCATCAACGCCGGAATTCAGCGCCTTGCGGATTTCGTCCGCCCGGCTGTGCGCCTGCTGCACATCCAGCCCCGGGGTGTTGGACCCTTGGGCCTTTTTGCGCACCGTAATCTGACGGATATCAACCTGCTGGAACTCGGCCGCGTGCGCCGAGAAATACTGATTCACCTCCTGGGGCGTCACCTTCACCTTCCGCGCCAGGCTCTGGTACTCCTGCTGCGCCAGCGATTGCATCCGCTCGAATGCCATCTGCCTCTGAAAGTCGGGGGATTGATCCAAATGATCGCTCTCCGCCTTTTCGGAAAGAACCAGCATCATGGCATAGCGGTCTCCCAAAGCCCGATTCCCCTGGGCAGCCAGCGCCTGTTGAGACTGGGCGGGCAGACTCTTAATCACAAACTCCAGGTCGCCGGCAGTCACCTGATGACCGCCGACTTTTAACACGACCTTATCCGCCGGGGCCGAAGCAGACGGTGGCTGGGCTTTCTGTCCGCAGGCCGGCATGGCCAAGCACAGTCCGAGCACCGGTCCCGCGAGCCGAGCGGCGTGCTGCACTCGATGGTTCTTCATTAATCCTCCCTAAAAGCTTTCGTTCTGCCCACACGATACTGTTTGATCCTATCATGCCGTCGCTTGAGCATCAGCCACAAATGACGCAGCCCCAACCGGGCAAGAATCCGCGGGCGACTGACAACCCGCCGCTCGGAGGTTGATCCGGACCTCGGGCGGCAGGGTGTGAGAGCTCCGCGATTTCGACCTGATCGCCGCCAAGGTCGGGACTTCAACTCACGAACTCCAGCGACCGGCAAGCGGGCAAGGCGGATCAGCCAGCGACTGGAATCGCATCAGCCGAACCGCGTCCCGATCTTTCAGCGAGGCGAGAGGCATGATGCCCTTTTCTAAAATCCGCAAGGCAACGTCTTCCGTCAACATGATCTCCGCGACGGGCGTCACACAGGATTCGCCATCCCGCCGGTAAGCGTGCAGCGGCAGGTCGGCGATCTCATAACCGGCTCCCAGGCGCAGTCCCCAGCCGAATTCGCGGAAAGCCTGGCCGACCAGCAACGCCAAGGCGAAGGCGGGATTGCCCCACAGGTAGTCCTCATGGCGCGGGGTGCCCGGCATTTCCTCAAAATTGAAGCTTTCGATGGCTTCCGTGTCCCGGCCATAAGGAAGCCGCAGCAGAAACCGAGGCAAAGCCAACCCGAGATAGCTCGCCTCCACCCTCGACCGCAGAGCGGCCCAAGCCCGCGACTCCTCGGAATCGTCAGGGACTCGCCAGTGCTCCGGCTCGGCGATCTCAGCCCACGACCGGCATCCCAAAAGCGAGGGCGAGGTAGCGGCCAGGAAGGGGGCGCCGGCGGCGCGAGCCAGCTCGCCGAGCCTTCCGAGCAATTCCGCGTCCGCTCGCGTCGCCTCAAACACGTAGTTGCCCACGACCAAAGCCCACGGATCGGCTCCCGGCGTCGCCGCGGTTTGCTCCACCAGCAGCCGGTAAAGGCCCGCCGAACGGCCGCTGGCGGGCGGGGCGAGATCGCGGGCCATCTCTCCCTTGGATATATCAAATACATACAGCTTCAATTCCCTACCCGTCTCCAGCCGTCGGATCAGAAAGAAAAGCGCCCGCCACGCCGCCTCGAGGTTCTGAAAGTCCGGATGGTGCATCAGCGCCCACATTAAGTCGCCGGCGATGTGGTCGATACGCTCGACAAGTTCGGCCTGCCGAGGGTCGGCGCCGGGCACCAGATGCGGAGCCACCAGGTCGCGCAGGAAGCGGGCGAAGCCGTCCGCGGCACGGAGAGGACGCTCGGCCGGTGCCGCCCCAGTTTCCTCCACAACCTGATCCAGCAGGTTGCCGGTAGTCAGATCCCTCACGTCCGGGGGCTCCGGGGAATCCGGCGAGCTGGGGCGGCCGCCGGCCGGGGTGGGGGGAGGCGATAATTCCAGCTCTCGCGCGGCCTCCTCGAACGTCCCCGAATCGAGCAGGCGAGCGCGGGCCGCGCGCAACGTGCTAAATAAGTCGAGGCGCGCCCATAAAAGGTCCGGATGGAAGTCATCCAGGTCGCGAAAAGAGAGGGTCAAGCCCGGCCCGGAGGACGTCGTCAAGGGCAACCGCAGGGTTGGACTCAAACGGGCCATGACGGCTTCCAGGTTGTCGCGATCCACCTCAAGCGGCCGTCGCGCGGCCAGCCGGTCGCCGAACTCCAGCATGCCGCGGTTCTCGCGACCGCTGAAATCACCCAGAAAGATGATGCGAAAAGGCGTGTCGCCGGAGGATCGAGGGGTCGGCCGCGCCGCCCGCGGCTCGACATCGAGGTTAACTTCAACGAGGGAACCCCGCGATGATTTCACGCTACGCTCCTCCTTCCTTCCGCGTCCGCCAAGGGCCGCGACCCTCAGCCTGCTCGACGGGGCGATTGTCTCGCTCCTGAGGCGCTCACGCAACCCACGCTGGGCTGGACGAACCGGTGGGCGGCTGGGTTCAGGATCCATCCGGCGGGGAATCACAGCTTGGGGCATGTCGATATCAGGCTGAGAGCTGCGACTCCGCCGGGGTACTGACTTTTGCCTTCGAGCGCGCGTTTCTGGTACTCTGGCGTTGCCATGAAGCGCCTGCAACCCGTCATCTGGTCCAAGGGCACCCTGCTCAACCCCCAACACTTACAGACCCAGGATCGATTCATCGAAAGCACGCTCCAGTTTCGCCTGGAGGCGCTCACCTATTGTCCTTGGGGATTTCGAGCGGTCAGCATCGACCAGGAGCAACTGACCGGCGGACATTTTGTGATCTCGACTGCCTCGGGGTTATTCGCCGACGGCTTGCCATTTGACATCCCAGAGGCTGATCCGGCTCCGCCGCCAAAGCCCCTGGAGCCTTACTTTGCCTCGAAGCCGGAAAGCGTAGATGTCTATCTGGCGATCCCGCCCTATCGGGAGCGCAGCCTCAATGTGTCGTTAGCCCGCCAAAACGCCGACACGCGTTATCTTGCGCAAGTAGCGATGATGCGGGACGAGAACACCGGCGCTTCGGAGCGACCGGTGCGGGTGGCCCAAAAAAACTTTCGCCTGCTAATGGAAGGCGAAAGCCGCCAGGGCACGGTTTCGCTGCGCATCGCCCGCGTGAAGGCGAGCGCCACCGGAGGCTACGAGCTGGACCCTCAGTTCATCCCGCCGCTCCTGGACATTGCGGCCAGTGATCGCGTCATGTCGATCCTGCGGCGGCTGGTGGGAATCCTGTCTGCCAAGAGCGGCAGCTTGGCCGGGCTCCGCCGGCAGAAGAATTTGAGCCTCGCGGATTTTACGGCCGCCGATGTCTCTAATTTCTGGCTGCTGTACACGGTAAACACTTATTTTCCGCTGCTGAACCACCTTTTCTCGACCCGCCACGGGCATCCGGAAAGTTTGTTCGCGCTCATGACGTCGCTCGGGGGCGCCCTCACAACGTTCTCAGGGAAGATTCAGGCGCGGGATTTTCCCGCTTACGACCATGACGAGTTGAGCGGTTGTTTCACCGAGCTCGACGAGAAGCTCCGCGAGCTGCTCGAAACGGTCGTACCCACCCACTGCGTCTCGCTGCCTCTGAAGCTCGTGCGACCCTCGATTTACGCCACCGCCATCGAGAATGACCAGTACCTGGTCAACACCAAGATGTATTTGGCGGTCGGCTCCGACCTGAAAGCGGGCGATCTCATCAAAAAAGCACCCGTTCTGATCAAGGTCTGCTCGGCCAACTATATTGAGGAGCTCGTCAAGCGCGCGGTTTCAGGTGTCCGGCTCACCCACGTCCCGTCGCCGCCGAGTGGCATCCCGGTAAAGCTAAACTATGAGTATTTCAGCCTCAACCAGTCCGGGGCCGCCTGGGAGGCGGTGGGGCGGGCACGGAATCTGGCGGCTTACGTGCCAGCGGATATCCCCAACCCGCAAATGGAATTGATTATTTTATTACCGGAAGCAATCTAGCGGACCGCCGGATGGCGTTATGAGCGCCGGGCAAGGGCGCCGCGATCGACTAAGAAATCGATCGCGGCAACCGATGGGCCATCACACGATAGCAAGGGCCAAAACCCGCCACGCCGACGTTGAAAATGCCCTCACCGAGACCGGAGGGGGCATACCCGCCGAGCACGTACTCGCGTCCGTAACGGCTCTCGAGGTGAAATCCGATGTTGTAACCGTTCGGGCCTTCCAAGATTACCAAACACCCCCACTCCGGCTTCGCATCCACACCCCAGTTCAACCATGATTCCGCTTCGGGACTGTAAGTGCCTCGCCATCCTGCTTGCTCCATGCACCAATGAACGAACTCCGAGCGCTGGCGGCGGATAAGCCGCGTGGGCGCACAAAGGTCGGCCGGAGAGTGGCCGTCTGGAGCCACGGCAGGCGGAGATTGGGTGTCGGTGGTGGGAAATCGCTGGGAAGCGGAGGTCCTGGCGAACTGCTCGATGGCGTACCTCATCCATGGATGGGACACCAAATCCGCATCAACGTGCATCAGCTTTTCGGCCAACAAGCGGAAGCCGAGCTTGACGGCTTGCGGATCATTCAAACCATGCTCTCCCCGAGCTCAGTGGCCTGGTGTGATCCTGACCCAGATCCGCCGAAGCGCACCGGCCAACGAACAGCGACACGGTTGTGGCTGTCGAGTGTTTGGTGACGTTATCGGCGTCTGCGCGGCCAACAGCGCATGGCATGGGGATACCGCGCCCGTTTCCAGGATCCGACTACTTCATCGTGAGATACAACACGATAGCAACCACAGCCAAGCCCAAGCCGCCTAAGATCAAAGCGACCGGCAACCAAGACGAGGCCGAGCCCGGTCCCGGCGGCGCGGGCTTCACAGCAGCCGGCGAAGGGATTGCCGGCGGTTTGACCACCGGTGACACCGGGACCGCCGGTGGCACCTTGACAGGAGGCTTCGGAGGCGAGGGTCGGAATGTCGACGGCCCGTCGGGCCGCTGCGAACTCGGTACCGGCGGCGGTGGCTGAACGGATGCCGGAACCTTAACGCCAAGCGCGCCACCCTGCGGCACCGGCGGGGCAGCTCTCGAAGCCTCTAAATCGGGTTTGGAGCCGATTGCGGGGGCCGCGACGGGAGTAGGATGAACAGCCAGGGGCGGTCTCTGCGACGCAATGATCGTGCTCGATAAGTCACCCGCCGGTTTCCACTCGGGCGCCGGCGCGCCTCCCTCGCCACGCGAGCCAAAGATGCTCGTGAAGTCACCTGAGGCGGACGAGCTCGGAAAGGCCGAGCCGGGAAGCTCGGACTCCGGTTTCGCGGGCTGGGGTGCATCGAGTGGCTCGGAACGACCGGCTGATTGCAGGATCTGCGTTAATTCACCTGGCCGTTGGGGCTCCGCCTCACGCGCTAAACTGAACGGCGATACCCCCCCTTCGGATGCGGGAGGCTCCGCGAGCGGATGACGAAACAACATGGTGAACTCACCGGGTTTTGCTTCATTGCTCTTCGGCTGGCTGGTCGGAGCCGGACGCGAGCCCAAACTGTCCGCTGCCGGCGGGGAAGCAAGAGGAGACGACTGGAATATTTGGGTGAATTCGCCCGGAGGCGCGCTCGACTTCTCCACCTCAGTCGCCGCTGCCGGCCCCGACGACCGGAACAGCGCGGTAAATTCGCCAATCCCTCCCCCGGCGCCGGTAGGCGCCGGTTGAGCCGGCGCCAAAAAAACGGCCTCGTCAGCCCGGGCAGGAGGCGCGATGGAGCTGGGTTCAGGAGCTTGGCCGGGCGGCGCTTTTACAGGTTCTCGCGGGGCCGAACTTGGGGGACGTCCGAACAACTGGGTGAATTCACCGGTCGGGCCGGCCGGCAGAGTTTCGTCTTGGCTGGACGTTAAGCCAGCCGTGCCAGTTCCGATGATCGTGTGGGAGGGCGCAACGGCCGAAGGCTTTGAATCGATTCGCGGCCCGATCGGCGGCTTCGCCTCCGGGCCCAGCGCGTTCAGCCAGTCTTTCAGAGTCTTGAAACCTGGAATCGGGCGCGTGACCAGATGGATCACGCCCTCGTCCTCCACCATTTCGAGAATCTGGCTCGACCCGCCAGGCGGCGTACTCCGCAAATAGTGCAAAACCTTCCGCATCAACTCCGCCTGACCGGCGCCGGAGTTCAATCGGTGGACCAGCACGGAGCTGCCAGAGGACGCCTCTCGGGCGGCGTAAGTTTTCACCTCCCCATCGCTGAGCAGCTCACCTAAGGCGTACTTGTCCGACAGTTTCATGGCTGAACGGCCTCATGCTGGCACAAGAAGCCGCCGAATTCAAGCTCCCAAGCCATGCCTTGGGCCAGCATAGCGAAGAAGTTTTGTCGTCGCAACAAGAGTTTACAGTCGGGGCGGAACGATGGAACAATTGGGGGCTGAGACCGCAACCTTGGGGAAGAGCCGCGTGTTTAACGGACGGGGCTGGAATCAACGGCTCGGCGCTGATGATCACCAGCCAGATTCCGAGCGCGTGCCGCTGGCGCGGAGCGGGCGCCGGCTCAAGGGGCTACATATGTAGCCTCAAGGCAGCCAGACCCGATGGCGCCGATGATACGAAAAATGGGCTGCCTCCTGGGTACCGTCCTGGTTGGCGGGATGGTGGCAGCGCTCGCCCACCCGCAGGCTTCTGCGCCGTCCCGGCGCCTGTCAAAAGAAGCCGTTTTAGGGCTCCTGAGAGGCGACGTGGCACCGGTACGGGTGGCCGAGGTCGCCCGCGAGCGCGGCATCAGCTTCGCCGTGACCCGGGAAGCTGAGGCGGAGCTGCGGCAGGCCGGCGCCGACGACTTCTTGATCGCGGCGCTCCGAGCCCTCGCTCCGGCACCCTCGCTGAAGCCTCGACCTGGCGAAGCTTCTCTTATCGTTCAAGCACCGTACCCGTTCGCGCGCGTGTTTGTGGACGGCTCATTGGTGGGACTAATAGGCCCCGAGGGTGAACTGAAATTGACCTCTCTCAAGCCGGGCTGGCACCGCGTACGTCTGACTGTCGACGGGTATTCTCCGGAGGAGAGTCGGATCAACGCCGCGGCTGGTCAGACGGCATCCGTTGCCATCCGACTCGCTCCACTTCCATCACCGACGGCTGGAAGCGCTTCCGGCGGTCGCGTCTCGCCAGGACTGGCCTCACGGGAGACCCCCGGGCAAGATCCGGTCTCTCCTCCGCAGTATATCCTCGAGCGGGTACTGGACGCCCATACCGGGTGGGTCACCGGAGTTGCTTTCAGCCCCCATAGCCGCTATCTCGCCACGGCGAGCTGGGACAAAACTGTCAAACTCTGGGACGTTGCCGCTGGCCGCGAGGTGGCAACGTTCTCCGACGGGACTACAGGCTACGAAGCGATCGCTTTTAGTCCCAATGGAGAGCGTCTGGCGGGCGCGACGGCGGCCCGAACCGTGGAGTTATGGGATGTCGCCCGGCGGGCACTGGCCGGACGGTTGGGCGCCGAACGCCGCCAGTCCGGGTGGATCTATTCGATTGCCTTTAGCCCCGACGGGCAACTCCTGGCCTCGAGTGTCGACGAAAGGACGGTCGACCTGTGGGATGTTACTACGGGCCGGCCGGTGCGGACGTTCGCCTCGTATCGTAAGCCCGTTGCGTACGCCGCCTTCAGCCCGGACGGGCGATTCCTGGCGAGCCCCGTCAATGCCCGGAGCATCGGGCTGTGGGATATCGCCACGGGCCAGCTCGGGCGCATCCTGATCGGCCACTCGAAACCAGTTTACGCGGTTGCCTTCACTTCCGACGGCAGGCATTTGGCCTCCGGCAGCGCCGACCACACGGTCAAAATCTGGGACCTCACCACAGGCAACGTCGTTCGCACTCTGGTTGGACACCGCGCGGCGGTGACGACGCTGGCCTTCAGCCCCGAAGGCCGCTATGTGGCATCGGGAAGCAGGGATCAAACCATTCGGCTTTGGGACACGCTCTCCGGCAACGTCATGCAAATCCTGACTCCCCACTCCGGCCGCATTTATACGGTGGCTTTCAGTCCCGATGGCACCTACCTGGCTTCTGGCGGCGAGGACGACACCGTCGCGTTGTGGAAGCGCCAGTAGGGCTCGGCGGGGCTTCTTCGTGACGACCGGCCTTCGGAAAAAACTATTTGCATCCGTTCCGAACTGTGAGAGAATCCCCTTGACTCAGTCACGCTGACCCGCAAGAGCCGGATTCTCCAACGCGATGCTGGACAGACACCCAGGATTACGCGAGCTGCATAGCGTTTATGGCAAACCACGATAAGGGGAGTCCCGCCCCGGCCGGGGACGCGCGCCCCCTGCCCCGAGTTTTGCTGGCCACGACGGCCATGCTGACGTTCATTTCCTTTTGGCGCGCGGCGGCCGTCGTCCTCAATGACCTGGCTTCCTCGGCCTTTTATGCCGGAGGCATTGCCGAGCAATTCATCGGACCCTCCGCTCCCTGGTACATCCTCGCTGTCATGCTGTTTGCGTACGCCGTCAGCCAGATGTACGTCGAGAGCTGCAGCATGTTCGTGCGCGGCGGCGTCTATCGCGTGGTCAAGGAAGCGATGGGGGGGACTCTTGCCAAGTTCTCCGTTTCGGCGCTGATGTTCGATTATATTTTGACCGGCCCGATTAGCGGCGTCTCCGCCGGTCAATATTTAGCTGGTTTTGTTAACGAATTCTTCGACTACGCCTACCGCGCCCATTATTTCAACTCCCGCTTCGCGGTCAACGCCAATACGACGGCGGCCGTTTTCGCCGTGGCGGTCACCCTTTATTTCTGGTGGCAAAACGTCAAAGGTATCGAAGAATCGAGCGAGAAGGCCGCCCGCATCATGAATTTCACCACCGTCATGGTGGTTCTTATGATCGCCTGGTGCGGCTATACGATCTGGACGCGACCCCAATTCCAGCACCTTCCTCCCTGGCCCAAGCCTTCAAACCTCGCGTTCTCGCCGGAGGCGAGAGGCTGGCTCCACCATCTGCCGGAAGCTATCGGCGTGATTGGCGTTCTCGTCGCTTTTGGCCACTCGGTGCTGGCGATGAGCGGCCTGGAGACCCTGGCTCAGGTGTACCGCGAGATCGAGCACCCTAAACTGCCCAATCTCAAGAAGACGGCGTTCGTCGTCTTCGTCTACAGCATGCTGTTCACTTCGCTGGTCTCCTTCTTTGCCTTCATGATTATCCCCGACCGCTCAGCCCGCCTGGCGTACAAAGATAACCTGATCGCCGGCCTGGCCATGCATGTCGTCGGACCCTTTCCGGCTCGGCTGGCCTTTCACGCCTTCGTCGTCGTGGTCGGCATCATGATCCTTTCCGGAGCCGTGAATACGGCCATCGTCGGATCCAACGGGGTGTTGAACCGCGTGTCCGAAGACGGCGTGCTGGCCGACTGGTTCCGGCGCCCTCATCCCCGCTTCGGCACCTCCTACCGGATCATCAATCTGGTGACCGGCCTTCAGCTACTCACCATCGTGTTGAGCCGCGGCAACGTCATCGTACTGGGCGAAGCCTACGCCTTCGGCGTCATCTGGAGCTTCGCCATGAAGAGCTTGGCCGTCATGGTGCTCCGCTACACGGAGCCGGGCCCGCGCGAATATCGCGTGCCGATGAATTTTAAATTGTTCGGAGTGGAAATTCCGGTCGGCCTCGGCCTCATTACCCTAACTTTATTCGCCACGGCCGTCATCAATTTGTTCACCAAGGAAATTGCCACCATCTCGGGCGTGGCCTTCACCATCATTTTTTTCGCCGTCTTCACCTTCTCCGAGCGGATCACCCGCAAGCGGGGACTGGCGCACGGGGGGCTCGACCAGTTCCATTTGGAATCCGGCGAGCAGCTCTCGCGGCAGACGGTGGGATGTCGACCCGGAAACATCCTGGTGATGGTCCCCGATTATTACAAGCTCTACCATCTGGACCAGGTGCTGCGGCGCGTCAATGTGGAACGCCAGGACGTGGTGGTGCTGCACGTGCGCATTCTTTTGCGCGCCGGCTCGGGAGAACACCCGCTGGAACCCGAACAACTCTTTACAATCAATGAGCAAGAACTGTTCAGCCGTGCCCTGAAGATGGCTGAGCAATACGGCAAGACGATCCGGCTGGCGGTCGTGGGAGCCAATGATATTTGGGACGCCATGGTTCGCGCCGCCACCAACCTGGAGTCCTCGACGATCGTGCTCGGAGCGTCCTCCAAGATGACGCCGGCGGAGGAGGCGCGGCGGGTCGGTGAGGCGTGGGAACGCTTGCCCGCCCCCAAACCCCAGTTTACGCTCCAGATTTACACGCCGAGCGGCGGGGAGTTCATCTCCTACCTCGGGCCGCACGCGCCGCATCTCACGCCCAAAGAGATCGACCTGCTCCATAGCATCTGGCTCGAATTCAGCGCCGAGCTGGCCCCCGAGGAGCTGCACCACCACGACATCATCCACTTCGCCCTGAATGAACTTCAGGAGGAGATGCACAATGGCCGGCGCCAGGAATTGCTGGCCAAGCTCCGGCAACACCTGGAAGAGATCAAGAGCCGGCGGGTACCGCACTTGTGAATGCGGGCCACAGGGGCGCCCCCCTACTCTTTTAGCCGTCGCCGCCGATGGCTTCCGCTGCTTCTTGGTGGCGCAGCAATTGCGTCACCGTTACCCCCAGACATATCAACACGACACCCGCCAGCATCAACTTGTTCACATACTGGTGAAGGAACCGATGCGCGAAGAGGGTCGCCATCAACGGGGTCAGCGATGAGACGGCGTAGACGCGCGCGACTTCCATCAACCGGAGTGCCGTAAAGATGCAGTAAATAGCGACAACGCCCGAAAGCGTCCCGCTCAACAGAAAACTGAGCCAACTGGGCCACGGTGTTTCAACGAGTAATCGCAGCCGCCCGGCCAGGGCCAGGCCCGCCAGCCCCACAACCAGGCTGGTGACAAACTGGAGCAGGATCGCCGTCGACTGGTGTGCGCCGCGAAGCTGCCCGTCCCGCCACAGAACTCCCGAAATGCCGTAGGAGACGGCCGAGAGCGCCGCCAAAGGCATGGCCCAGTACCACGCCGGAGACAGCGCGACACCACGGACTTGGCCGAGAATAAGGGCTAGAAGACCCACGCCGATCAGCGCCCACCCAAACAGCAAGAACCCCCGCAGTCGCTCGCCGAGCATGAACCAAGCGGCCACCGTTCCCCAGACTACCCAGGTCTCCAGCACCGGTACGGTAATCACGACGCCGCCCAGACGAATCGCAAAGTAATAGATGAACAGGCCCAAGGTGGAAAGGAAGCCTGCCCAAAGAAAGGGCAAAATCGCTCGGCGACCGATGTACGCCTTCGATCCCGGCCAGAGCTGGCGGAACGTCCGATTTTTGATCACCAGGGCGATGCCCAGCACGACACTCGGCAGCCCGCGCAGAAACGGCCCAACCAGCGGATCGCCGGCCGTGACCGCCATTTGATCGAAAATGTTCGCCGCCGCGTAGCCAAAGACTGCCCCGAGCGCCCACAGCTCACCCGAGCGACGCGAACCGGCCGGGGCGCCAACCGTTGCCGCCGATTTCCCTGATTTCTTCCCGAGCGTGGCCATGGTGGAGTGAGCGATTATAGCCGTGTATGCGAGTTCGTGGGTCGCGTTCGTCACCGCGCGGCGCACGGATTTTCTCCCGTGCTGGGTTGGAAGGTGCGCCGGCAACGATGATTGTGCTATATTAACCGAGACAATTCGATGTGACCTTCGGGGCAGGGTGAGGGAAGAGGTTTTTCCCAATTCCCGATCGGCGGTACAGCCCGCGAGGGAGGAAGAACAGGGGCTGATGGCGATGGCCACTGCGATTCATCCCACGATCCGGTGAAACTCCGGGGCCGACGGTACAGTCCGGATGGAAGAAGGTCAGGGGTGATTTCGACGCTCGAGAAGCCTCGACGCCGGGACAGCGCGCCCGTGGAGCGCCGGCGGAACGATTTCTCTGGCGTGCCCTCCTTTCTTTCTCTTGCCCCGAAAAAACAGCTTTGAGCCAGCCGCTCTGGCCGAGGTGTCCGCTGGGATGGCACCGCCGCCGGAGGGCGACCTGGCGTGAGGACTGTCATGACCAATATCATCCGACAAGCCTGGCTCGGCGGGTGTCTCGCGGTCTTAGGCGCGGGACTCTCCCCGGCTTCAGGTCAGTCTTGGAACAGCAGTTTGGAGGGCGTCGTTTTTGATCCTTCCGGTGCGGCTGTCCCTGCGGCTTTGGTTGAGTTGCGTAATGAGGCCACCGGTCAGACGCGCCGGACCCTCGCCGCCGCCGACGGCGCTTACAGCTTTCCGCTGTTGCCCGTCGGCACCTATGATTTGCGCGTCGAGAAACCAGGTTTTACCCCGCAATTCGAGCGAGGCTTGGTTCTCGAGGTCGGCGAAGCGGCGCGCGTCAACGTGACTCTGCTGCTCGCGCATCGCCACACGGCCATCAGCGTGGAAGCGCGTCCCGCGCTGGTGGACACCGGTTCACCGGCGATCGGCGAGGAGATCGGCAACCGGCGGGTCAACCAGCTTCCCCTCAACGGCCGCCAGTTCTCCCAACTGGCCCTTCTCGCCGCCGGCACCGTGCCTCCCTACCCGAACGGCGCGACGCAGCAATTTAACACCCCAGCCCTGGGGCTGGGATTCTCCGTCAACGGCCAACGCTCGGAGCGCAATAATTTCACCCTGGACGGCGTCAGCATCACGGAGCCCTTTGCATATAGCCTCACCGTCAACCCGTCGGTGGATGCTATCCGCGAGTTTCGCGTGGTCGAGAATTCTTACTCCGCCGCCCAGGGCGTCACCTCCGGCGCCCAGGTGGAGATCGCCACGCGGTCGGGCACAAATCGGTTCGCCGGCACGGCCTATGAGTTTCTGCGCAACAGTGCGCTCGATGCTCGGAACTTTTTCGACGCTCCCAGCCGCCCCGTCCCGCCTTACCATCAGAACCAGTTTGGCGGTAGCCTGGGCGGGCCGATTCAACGGGATCGGTCGTTTTTCTTTGCCAATTACGAGGGCCTGCGAATCCACCAAAGTATAACCAACACGACGCTGTTGCCTTCGATCGCTTTGCGAAATGGCGACTTCAGCGGCCTCAATCCGCTCACGGGAAGGCCATTTCCGCCCCTGATCGATCCGGCGACGGGCCGGCCGTTTGCGGGCAACCAGATTCCCCTGTCGCGGATCGATCCTCTGTCGAACGCCATCCTGGCGCGCATCCCCTTGCCCAACCAACCCGGTGCCGGGCCGGAGGAAAATAATACGATCAACGTCGGTGATCGAAAAGTCAGCTCCGACCAGTTCACCCTTCGGATTGATCATCAGTTGACGCCCAGCCACGAACTTTTTGCCCGCTTCCTGCTTTTCAATAGCGCTCAGCTTTTCCCCTTTGTGCCCAATTCGTTTGCCCAGAACCCCTCAGCTCCGCCGGGTTTCGGAACCAACAAGGACGACAGCGGGCGAAATCTGGCTCTGGGTCTGACGAGTACGCTTCGGCCCACGCTCGTCAATGACTGTCGCTTTGGCTACAACTACTATTTCGGAACCAAAGAAGCCCAGAACATTCACTCCGGGTTTTTGGAAAGCCACGGTATCCGGCGGGTGCCCGGGGCGACCAACGACGGCATTCCGGCTATCAACGTGCCCGGTTATGCGGACCTCGGCGACAGTGACATCTTCCAGCCGCAACTTCGCCGAGACAATACGTTCCAATTTACGGACGCCCTGGTTTGGGTGAAGGGTCGCCATACCCTCCAGTTCGGTGGCGACGTGCGACGGTTCCGGTTGTTTTATCTCGTCGAAGACTTCGGCCAGGGTCTGTTTTCCTTTAGCGACGGACCGAGTTCGGTTTCAGGAACAGCCTTTGCAGATTTCCTTCTCGGGCGGCCGTTTCTTTCCTTCGCCCAGGCCGGCAATTCGGGCGGAAATGATCGACTCGACTACCTCGGGCTGTATGTGACGGATGAATTTCACGCCACCCGCCGCCTGACGCTCAGCTACGGGTTGCGGGAAGAATTCTATTCACCGCCCACCAATGCCGACGGGCGCGCCTCGATTCTGGATCCGAGCGACGCCTTGCGCTTCATCGTGAGAAACGACCGCGGGCAGGCGCAGAGTCTAATCCAGACCCCGCTCATCGCAGGACTTCAGCAGCGGTTTGGACTTGAGTTTATGACCTCGCAGCAGGCCGGGTTGCCCCCGTCCTTGATCCGGCCCGATTGGTCCAACTGGGCGCCCCGCTTCGGCTGGGCCTATGACCTCCGCGGGGACGGCCGAACGTCGTGGCGCGGCGGATTCGGTGTGTTCAATTCGCTCGGCGAACTCGATTACGCCGCTGAAACCCGCCTCAGCCCACCCCTCACCGAATTTCTCTTCGGTCTCGATCTTTGCCGTTTCTTCGGGCCGGGCGCCTGCGGCCAGCCGTACGCCCCGCCGCCGTTGACCTATGCTCTAGCCTACCAGTTGGGCAACCAGCCTCCGGATGCGGTTTCTTCGCCTCCCAATCTTCGTAACGGGTACGCTTACGAGTATAGCCTCGCGATCGAGCATGAGCTGACACCCCACACCGTCGTGTCCGTAGCCTATTCGGGCTCCGACGCCCACAAATTGCCCCGCCGCGCGCTTCAGAACCAAGGCATACCCAACCTGCCGGGGCTGCGTCGAGGATACCATCCGCAACCGGGGCCCAATCAGTTCATCCGGGCTACGGACGTCAATTCCAATTACAATGGCTTGATTGTGCGGCTTGAGCGGCGGTTCGAGCCCGGGCTCTCCTTGACGACGAGCTATACGTGGGGTAAATCGATCGATACCGCCTCTGGGTTGCAAGGGACGAACCAGCCTCAGGATAACTACAATCTGCGGGCTGAACGCGGCTTGTCTGATTTTGACATTCGCCACCGGTTGGTCCTGTCAAGCACGTGGGATCTGCCTTTCGGGGCTGGGCGGCGTTGGCTGGCGGCTCCGTGGTCTAAACTGGCCGCGGGCTGGAAGTTCGCTAATATTGTCACCTTCCAAACCGGCGAGCCCCTCACGGCTATCCTCCCGACAGCCTTGAGCGGCACCGATTCCAACGGCACTGATCGCCCTGATCTTATTGGTAACCCTCGACTTCCAGCCAACCAACGAAACCCCAACCGTTGGTTTAACACCGCTGTTTTCGTGCCGCCCCCGGTCTACCATGATGTTTTCGGTGCCTTCAGCATCCCCGGCAACGAGGGACGGAACGTCATCACCGGCCCCGGCCTCGCCGATTGGGACTTGAGTCTGGCTCGGGATATCCGCCTCGCAGAAAGCACGGTCCTGACCCTCCGCGGCGACGTGTTTAACGCCACCAATCATCCCAACTTCGATCGCCCCGGTCTCATTGTCGGCACTTCCAACTTCGGCAAGATCAGTTCGGCGGAGAACTCACGGCAAGTGCAACTGTCGCTCCGCCTCAGTTGGTGACTCAGAGCCTCCGAATCGGGGTAATATATTCAGGCGAGGTCGTTTTCATGATCGGGGAGTGAGCATGCAATCGGCTCTGCTGTGGTGCGCCCTCGGTTTCTACGGATTGGGCATTTTGTTGGCCCTGCCCTCGATGATGCGGCGGAGACCTTCCCTCCCCTCATCTACCTTGGCAGCCGTTGCGGTCGGTCTGGCTTGGCACGCCATAGCCCTCCTCACCCTGGCTCGAGCCGTGCATCGCTTGCCGGCCATCGACGTGGAAAGCGCGATCTCGCTTTTAGCGTTTGGCGTAACCCTCGCCTTTTTTGTGACTTACTTGCGCTACCGCATTACCTCGCTGGGCATTTTCATGCTCCCGTTCTCCTTTTTCCTCACCCTGCTCGCCGCTTCACCCCGGGGTCGCCCGGCAGACTTTCGGCCTTTCTCCAACACTTGGATCGTCATCCACGTCTCCGCCATGATCGCGGGCTATACGGCGCTATTCTTAACTTTTGTCGCTGCGATCATGTACCTGATCCAGGAGCGCGAGCTCAAATCGAAAGCCCCGCGAGCCTTCTATTACCGCCTTCCGTCCCTCGAAGTTTGTGATCAACTTTATTATCGGTCGCTGGTTCTGGGGCTCTTCTTGCTAACCCTCGGTATTCTGACGGGCTTCGTCTGGGCCAGCCGGGCATGGCGCGGCCCCTGGGAGCTGGACCCCAAGATTCTGGCTTCGCTGGCGGTTTGGATCATTTACCTCGTATTGTTTTCGACCCGGTACAGCGGCAACTGGCGCGGCCGGCGGTTGGCCTACGGCGCCATCCTCGGATTTGCTGTCATCATGGTGACCTTTCTCGGGGTGACGTTTGTGAGCCGCCAGCATGGATTCCTGCCGATGTCGGGGAGAATGCCATGATGAGGGTCGCTGTGAACTGGGACGCCATGAAGAGTTGCCCGGCAAGGGGGCGCGACCGCGCCGCGGGCGTTCCGCCGAGCCGCAGGGCCGCTTTGGACTTGGTATGAATCTCGTTCTGGTAGGTATTAGTCACCGCACCGCGCCAGTTGAAGTCCGAGAGCGGATGAACATTCAAGATCGCTATCTCGGCGGGGCGCTCGCGGAGTTGGTCCGCCGCGAGGGCATACAGGAAGGGCTTATTCTTTGCACTTGCAACCGCGTGGAGCTCGCGGCGAGCGCCGACGAGGGGGTCGAGGCGCAGCGCGCCATCCGGCAATTCCTGTCCGATTTCCACCATTGCGACCTTTCCGCTTACGAGTCCTATTTTTACTGGTATCGAAATCGCGAAGTCGTCCGACATCTGTTTCGCGTGGCATCGAGCTTGGATTCCATGATCGTTGGCGAGCCTCAAATTCTCGGTCAGGTCAAGCAGGCCTACGCGGCGGCCCGCGACGCTGGAGCCTTGAAGGGGACGCTCAACGAGGTGATGCAGCAGGCCATGGCGGTGGCGCGAAGGGTCCGGCGGGAAACCGCGCTGGGAACGGCGGCGATGACCGTTTCCTATGCCGCCGTCGAGTTGGCCAGAAAGATTTTCGGCAGCCTGGCCGGCAAGACCGTCTTTATCATCGGTGCCGGCAAGATGAGCGAATTGGCCGCCAGGAATCTGCTCGGCGCGGGGGCGACTGCCATTTTCGTGGCCAATCGCACCTATGATCGGGCTGTGGAACTGGCCCGGGCGTTCCAGGGCACGGCCATTCGATTTGACGAACTGCTCCCGTATGTGGCGAAAGCCGACATCGTCATCAGTTCCACCGGCTCGCCGCACTTTGTCATCACTCGCCAGCAGGCCGAGCGACTGCTGGCCGCCCGCAAGAATCGGCCCATCTTCTTCGTCGATATCGCCGTGCCCCGCGACATCGATCCTTCCATCAACGAAATGGAGAATGCGTTCGTCTATGACATCGACGATCTGGGCCAAGTCGTCGAAGCCAATAAAAAGCAGCGCCAGCATGAAGCCGCCTGGGCCGAGGAGATCATCGAACAAGAAGTCGAGCGTTCCATGTGCCGCCTGGCCTCCCGTGATCTCGCGCCCACCATCGTGGCCATCGAGGAGCGCTTGATACAGATTCGCGACAGCGAGATGGAGCGCTTCCGCGGGCGCCTCGCCACGCTCACGCCGGACCAACGCCAAGCCGTCGAGGCCTTGACCCAAGGCATCCTGAACAAAGTCTTGCACGGGCCGCTGCGGGAACTGAAGAGTGTGGCCGGAAGTCCGGAGCACGGCAAGCTCGTCCAGCTCGTGCGGCGGATTTTTGGTGTCGGAGAGTGACGCGGGAAGTCGCGGCGTATGCAATTGACCATCGGCTCGCGCGGCAGCAAACTGGCATTGTGGCAGGCGCAATGGGTGCGTAGCCGCTTGCTGGCGGCCGGCCATTCGGTCCAGATTGAGGTCATCAGAACCAGCGGCGACCGGCTGCCCGCCTCCTCCCTGGTCGGTTCGGGCATCAAAGGCCTGTTTATCAAGGAGATTGAAGAAGCCCTCCGGGAGGGTAAAATCGATATCGCCGTTCACAGTTGTAAGGACCTGCCGACCGAACAACCGCCGGGCTTGGTCGTGGCCGCAGTCCCCGAGCGCGGCGACGCCCGCGATGTTTTGATCAGCCGCGACGGCCGCGGCTACCAGGAGCTCCGAGCCGGCTCCGTCGTCGCCACCGGCAGCCCGCGAAGGCAGGCGCAGCTCCTGGATTGGCGCCGCGACGTGAAGTTGGTCGCGATTCGGGGCAACGTGGACACGCGCCTGCAAAAGCTCGATCGCGGCGAGTGTGACGCGCTGGTAGTAGCCGCCGCCGGAATGAGCCGCCTGGGCCTGGCGGAGCGAATCACGGCGTACTTCGATCCGGATGAACTTTGCCCGGCCGTCGGCCAGGGAGCGTTGGCGATCGAGATTCGGCAGGACGACGCGGCGGCCGAGCGTGCCGTCCAACCGCTCGACCATGAGACGACGCATCGCGCCGTACGGGCGGAGCGAGCCCTGTTGCGAGAATTGGGCGGAGGATGCTCCGTGCCCGTGGCCGCCCACGCCGTCGCCGAGGGCCACTCTCTTTATTTGCGGGCCGTGGTGGCCAGCCCGGACGGCCGGCGGCTGATTCGAACCGCCGGCAACGGCCCGATTGGGAAGCCGGAGGAGCTGGGCGGGAGGCTGGCGGCGGACCTGCTGAGGCAAGGAGCCCGCCGGATTCTGGAGGAGGTCGCCTCGCTTCATCAGGCCTGACGCTTTCCGAACCGGGTCCCGGCGGCCGGCCGCCAACTTTGGCCTCAAAGGGATGAGTAAAGCTGACCAGGTCGATGCGCGTGAACGGCCGCTCGAAGGGTGGCGGATTGTGGTGACGCGGGCCCGCGAGCAGGCACGCGTCTTGAGCGACGCGCTGCGCCAGCTCGGGGCCGAGCCAGTCGAAATCCCCGCGATCGAAATCCGCGACCCTCCATCCTGGGAGCCGATGGATAACGCCATCGCCCGCCTGAAGGAATTTCATTTTCTGCTTCTGACCTCGGCGAACGGAGTCCGCAAGTTTCTCGGGCGGCTGCGCCTGGGCAACCGGGATATTGGCGATCTCTCCCATCTCGAAGTCGGAGCGATCGGGCCGGCGACGGCAGCGGAGCTGACCCAGCGCGGCGTGCGAGTGGCGTTCGTGCCGCGGGAGTATCGCGCCGAAGGGCTGCTCGCCGCGCTCGAGGGGCGCGATGTGCAAGGCCGGGCCTTTCTGATTCCTCGCGCCCGGGTGGCCCGCGATTTGGTTCCGCGCGTCCTCCGCGAGCGGGGAGCAACCGTGGAAGTGGTGCCGGCTTACGAGACCGTGACTCCGGTCTTTGCGCCCGGAGAGCTCGAACGCTTGCTGTCTCCCCCGCCCCACATGCTGACGTTTACCAGCTCGTCGGCCGCCGCGCACTTCTTCTCCTTGCTGGCCCGGCACCGGCTCGCCGATCGCGTCTCCGCCTCGGCCATCTCTTCCATCGGACCGGTGACCTCGGCCGCGCTGCGCGAACTCGGCCTGACCGTGGACCTCGAGGCGCGCGACTTCACCATTCGCGGCCTGGTGGAAGCGATTCTGCAATACCGTCGCCGCCTTGCCACCCCTCAGCCGCACTCCGCAGCCAGGAGCCTGGGGCCTTAGAAGGAAGAAAACTTCAGCCAGGCGTCCATCAGGTCCTGGCCTCGGAAGACCCAGGTGCGTCCGTCCAATTGCTCTACGCCCGGGCGGGGGGCGAACTGACGATGGGCGTTGGTGGTGAACTCCACCTTCACTTCCACCGGACCCGGCAGCGAGTACGGCGCGACCTCGCCGGCGTGGACCATCGCTTCGAGCGCCTGGCGGCGGATCAGCTCGCAGGCGGCCGCGTGCGGCATCATGAATCCGGCGCTCGCACTGGCAGCGGACTTGACCTCCGCACAACGCCCGCGGGGCACCAGATCGCGGAATTCCTCGCAGGCGGCGCGATCGCCCGAAAGCATGATGGCCGGAATGCCCAAGGCGCCGGCCAGCATCACCCGCCCACCGATCTCGCCGACGGCTTTGCCGTTGACCCAGATGTTCTCAATGTCCCAGCTGTAGGAATGCGCCAGAATGGCATTTTTCGCTCCCGCCATGGCGTGCAGCCCGATGAAAACCAGCGCCGTGTAAGTTGAATCCAACTCCAGGGTAGGAGAGATAGGCTGGCCGAGCAGCAGCCGAACCTTGGGACTGTCAAAGTCCGCCACCGAGAGATTCTGCCCTCCGTAGTGCCCGTCATAGACAACGATGTCGGTGGCGCCGCCGGCGATCAATCCGCCTACAGCCGCCTTGGTTTCCTCAGTCAGGAGCTTTCGCGATTCTTCATAGCGAGGACTCTGGTGCGGAATGCATTGCAGATCGAAATTGAAGATGCCATCCACGCCCTCAAGATCGGTCACCACGTAGACTTTCGCCCGCCGCTGGCCGTGAGCGAGCGCCGCCGCCACCAGGAGCGACAAGGCGCCGCTGGCAGCTCCCTTGAGAATTCTGCTCGGCATAGCGTCATCTCCCGCGCCGCCAGACTCAGCGTCACATCCGCTCCGGAACCTCGATGCCCAGCAGCTCGAGCGACCGCGCGAGCGTCCGGCTGACGATGTCGACCACGAAAAGCAGGAACCGCTGCCGCGCCGCGTCGGGTTCCGCAAGAATCCGGTGCCGGTGGTAGAAATTGTTGAAGGCTTGGGCCAGGCGAAAGGCGTATTTGGCCACCGTGGCCGGCTCCTCGCCCGCAATCGCCTGCTCGACGATCATTTCCAGTTGGGCCGACCCAAGCACCAGCTCCCAAAAGTCGCCGCCCGACTCGCCGCTCAGAAAGGTGCGGAGCTGCTCGAGCGGAACCTCCAGGGGCCGTGCCTCGGAAAACTCGGGGTGGGCATCCCGAAATTTGCGGAAAATGTTGCGGGCCCGCACCACACTGTATTGCAAGTAGGGTCCGGTCTCGCCCTCGAACGCCAGGGCCTCCTGGAAATCGAACGTAATGATCGAGCGCCGCGTATATTTCAACAGGAAATACCGGAGGGCGGCGACGGCGATCTGGCCGGCGCTGGCCTCCTGCTCCGCCCGATCCTCGGTCATGGCGCGCGCCTGGACCTCGTCCCGCGCTCGCCTCATCAGCAGGTCAATCAGATCGTCGGCCTTCACCCCCGAACCCTTGCGCCCGGAGACTTCCACGTAGTCGCGGACCCGGTCCTCCTCCGTCACCTCCATGCCTAGGTCTGCCGCCGCGCGAAGCGAAAGGTTCACAACCTGATAGGCGAAGTGATGCAGATTGTCGGCCTGCGCCGAGTAGCCCAAGGCGCGCAGGGCCGCGGCCACCACACCTTGCAAATACGCCTGGCGCGTGTCGATGACGACGTAGGCCGCCGACGCCCGCCCAAACGCCGGAGCGCGCCCGTCGCGCCGATCCTCGACTGCGGTCCGCCAAATCACATGACCGTCCGGGCAGGTGTGAAACGGCTCGTAGCCGAAATCCTCCCCCAGCAACCCGAATTTCCACAAGTGGTAAGCGATGTCTTTGCCGACGTAGGTCACCGTGCCGTTCGACCGCACGATGATTTTGATGTCTTCTTCCGCTTCCTCCTCGCCGGGGCCGGAGTCCGCTGCCGTCTCTTCGCCCGGCGAGCGCCCGTTTCCCGCCAGGCTCATGACCCAGCAGCCGCGATTTTTGCCCGCGTCTTCGTAGCGCAAGGCGCCGCGGCTCTTCAGCAGCTCGAAGGCGCGGCTCCAAAAGTTGAGCCGCAGAATCTCGCTCTCGCGAACGAGCAGATCGTAGTCAATGTTCAATCGCCGCATGGTGGCGAGGTGGAGGCGGACGATGGCGGTGGAAACGGCTTCGGCGACGGCCGCCGGTTCGCCGCGTCCTTCCTCGATGTCCTTGAGAGCGGCGGCGCGCCACGCCAGGGACTCGGGATGGCCGTCGTACCACTGAAAGACCCGCGCGTAGAGGTCCCAGCAATAGTAGTCGAAGCGCAGGCTGGGATCGTCGATGAGCCGGCGCACCTCCGCCAGGCTTTTCTTCTCCAGATGAATGAAACCCACCACCACGTCGGCCACCTGGACCCCGGTATTGTCGATGTAGTTCTGCACTTCGACGGGGCGGCCGCGGTAGCGCAGCAGGCGCGCGAACGTGTCGCCCAAAACGGCGTTGCGCAGGTGACCGATGTGGGCGGCTTTGTTGGGATTGATGCTGGTGTGTTCGACGAGGATCTTCGCCGCCCGGGCGGCCGCCTCCGCACTCTCCGCCCCCGCGGATATCCCCTCCGCCGCCCTCGACCGGCCCTCCCCGGTTTCACTCGCGCGGTGCCGGAAGACGGCCTGAGCCAGCAGGGCCCGGTCCAGGTGAAAATTGAGATACCCGGCCCCGGCCACGCTGACGCGCTCGATGCCATCAAGCGGCACCAAGCGAGGCGCCAGTTGCTCGGCAATCTGGCGCGGCGACTGGCGAAGCGCCCGGGCGAGCTCAAAACACGAGGCAATCGAAAGTTCGCCCAAACGGGAGCTGGGCGGGTATCCGAGAACCGGCTCGGCGAGCTCGATGCCGAAGAGTTGTCGGACGGCTTGAACAAACCTCTCTCGAACCGCCTGCTGAATTTCCAGGTACAAACGCTCTCTCACTGATCCGTGGAGTTACTCCGGCCCATCCGGCGATTATAGCCGAAGCGCCCGTTTCTGGGTCCTCGCGGAACCCGATGGCTGGGCCGGCCGCAGACCCGGCGAGCCGTTCCCGCGGCCGAATGATGACGCTGCGGCGGCCTCAGAAGTAGAACTTCAACCCGAACTGGATATTGCGGGCGCCCTGCGAGCTCAGCACCTCGCCGAACTGGGAGCTGACGACGGAGCGGTTGGGCGCATTAAAGATCGGGGTGTTGGTCAAGTTGAGGAATTCGGCGCGAAACTCGAAGCGCTTGGCTTCGGTCACGGGGAATTCCTTCTCGACGCCCAGATCGAAGTCGCGTAGCCCCGGCCCCACCACCGTGTTGTTGCCGCAGGTTCCGAAACCGCTCAAAGGTTGCGCGAAGGAGGCGGTGTTGAACCACGTGGTTCCCAGTCCGACACCGTGATTGCCGCCAGCCGGCCCGATGCAGTTGGCGCGGGGCCCGCGCGAGTTGGTGCCCGACTTGTCACGCGCCGTAATGGTGACCGGAAAGCCGGTGTGGAGGCTCAAGATTCCGCTCACCTGCCAGTTCCCGAAGATGCCGTTGGCGGCCGGATTCCAGTGGCTGCCCCAGCGTTTCTTGCTGCCGAAGGGCAACTCATAGATGTAAGAGGTGACGAAGTTATGGGTGGCGTCAAAGTAGGCACGGCCCCATTCGGCTCGGGAATCGTAAAGGTTCTGCCAATAGGCGGAATTCGAGGCCGACTGGCCGCCATCGCCGTAGTAGCCGATGGAATTAGTCATGGTCTTCGACCAGGTGTAGGAGACCTGGAATTGCAAGCCTTGGGTGTATTGTTTGGTCAGGCTGGCCTGCAAGGCGTCGTAACGCTGTTTCCCGTTCGACTCGGTGCCGGAAATCTGCTGAATCACTGCCAGCGCCGGATTCCCGGCCAGATAGGGGCTGGGGCACGGAGCGGGCGACGAAGCGGGGCATTGATCGATGCCGGGCAGCCGCTTTTGGAAATAGGGCATCGGCACCATGAGGTGGGTCCCGTGTTGGCCGACGTAGCCGATCGAGAACAGGGTCTCGCCGGGTAACTGATGCTCGGCGGAAAAGTTCCACTGCTGCACCTTGGACGGCCGGACGTTGGGATCCCACAGGCGGATCAGGGCATTGGCGAAGGGGTTGCTTTTGGGAACCAGTACCGACAGGCCTTGATCCGTGGTCGAGCCGGGGAAGGTGAGATTGGCGTAATTGGTATCGAATTCCTCGTTAAACGGAGGGTTGAGAGGCAGGCGGAGGTTAGTTCCCGTGCCTTCCAGGAAGGAGGAGATGGTGTAGGCGCCGCGGAAGACGGTTTTGTTGCCCAGGAACGCGGGAGTCCAGGCGAAGCCGAAGCGCGGCTGGAAATCGGCATGGTACGAGTTATAGAGGGCGCGACTGTTGCCATTCTGACCGGGGAATTCCTGCACGCCGCTGAACGGCGAAAAGTTGGTCTGCCGGTCGTGGACCTCATACCACGGGGTGTGGTCCTCCCAGCGCAAGCCCAGGTTGAGCGTCACGTGATCGGTCGCTCGCCAGTCGTCCTGGAAATAGGCGCCGATCACGTTGTCGCGCTGCCCCCAGGTCCCGGTGTTAACGCCGCGTCCGATGTGCTCCGGTAGACCGAGGAAGAAATCGGCTTCGGCTAGTCCCGTGAACTGGCCATCGAAGGCCAAAAAGCCGGTACGGCCGTTATTACCCGCATAGAAGATATTGAGCTGCTGCCGGATATACTGCGCGCCGGTCTTCATGATGTGGCGGCCACGGGTGATGATCAAGGTGTCTTCGTATTCAAACTCGTTGTTGACGAAGTTCTGCTGAGTGCCGATGTTGGCGCTGCCGATCGAGCTGGCCAGGCCGTTCGGGAATTGGATGGACATCAGGCCGGGACCGCGATCGTTGCCGTTCTGAATCCCCAGGCTCTGCGCGATGTTGCCTTCGCCTTTGTCCAGTCCGCCGTTATGGAGCACGACGCGGTTGAAGCCGATGCGGGCGTCATTGACCAGCGTCGGGCTGACGGCGCGGGTCCAGTCGGCGACCGCGCCGCGGAACGGCGCATCGTTGAAGCTGTTGAAGAACAGCGGAAACGAGTTGAAGCCCGGATTATGCTGGTTGCTCATCGAGAAGCGGCCGAAGATGCTGTCTTTCTCCGAAGGCTTCGCGTCCACCCTCACGTCACCCTGATCGGTGTTGATCGCGCTGTGGGAGGTGTTCAGGGCATTGTTGAACAGGTTGCCGTTGATCGGCTCCGGATAGAGGCTGGACGAAAACAGCTTGGCGGCCACGGGATCGATCATGCTGGGGTCGATCTTGTTGTTGGGAAACGGCTGCGGGCTGGCGCCGGGCGGGAGCGGTTGACAGGGTCCGGAAAACGAGGCGCACGGGTTCATCAGTTGGACTTTTTTGACTCCGGGAGGCGGATTCAAGAAAGCGGAAAAGTCGCCCTGCCGCTCGGCGGGCGTGAAGACGGTGAGGAAGCCGGTGACGGGCGGATTATCGAACCGCTCGCCTTGGTAGTCTCCAAAATAGAAAAGCTTGTCTTTCTTTAGGGGGCCGCCGATGGTTCCCCCGAACATGTTCCAGCGCACGGCGGGTTTCGTCAAATGTTGCCAATTGCGCGACCAATTGTTGGCGTTCAAAACGTCGTTGCGAATGAACTCAAACGCATCCCCGTGAATCTGATTGGTTCCCGATTTGATGGTGGTGTTGATGACGCCGCCCTCGAAGTTGCCGAACTCGGCCGGCGCGTTGTTGGTGATCATATTAAATTCCTGGATGGCGTCGACATTGGGTTCGTAGGCGGTCAGGTTGTCCGATATCTGGTTATTGTCCATACCATCCAACAGAAAGTTGTTCGCTTCCTTGCGGTTACCGTTCACATAGGGACGGCCGCCGCCGCTGGTGCGCATGCCGCTGTTCATACTCGAGGGGTCGGGGGTGATGACTCCCGGGGCGAGCAGCGTCAGTTGCACAAAATTGCGCGTGGCCAGCGGCAATTCGGTGTTGGTGAGCGAGTTGGTGACGTAGCCGATCTGCATGGTGTCGGTCTGGAGCAGCGGAGGAGCGGCCGTCACCTCCACGGTCTGGGTCACCGCTCCCACCTTGAGCTGGAAATCCAACCGGGCGGTCTGGTTGATCTGCAGCGGAACGGCGGTTTGTACCGCGGTCTGAAAACCTTGAGCCTCCACGCGGACGTCGTAGGTGCCGACGGGAATGCGAGGCAAAGTATAAAAGCCAGCGCTATTCGTTTGCGTCGACCACGCGGTGCCTCGTAGCACGTCGGTGGCGGTTACTCGGGCGTTGGGAATCGGGGCACCGGAAGGATCGGTCACCGTCCCGGTGATGCCGGCGGTAATTTCCTGTCCCTGGGCCGGCACGGGAGCGATAACGCCCACCCCGGCCGCGAAAGCTAAAACCATAGCCAAGAAACAGATACAGGCTTCGAAGCTAGCCACTTTCTGGCGTCGCATGACCTCCTCCCTTTTGAGAAGCGGTAAGACCCTGTCCGGACGCTGAGAAATAGGGGCAGTAATAAGACTCTACCCTGAGGCTGGTGGTGAATCGCGTCACCCCGAGCCTCTAATTTTATACGGGCAAGTATATCACAAGCGGAAAATGCGGGCGTGACGGCGGACTTTCGAGCACTCCGCGAACCGGAGTCTGCTAGCTCGCGTCCGGCCTGACTCGCGTATTGCTGGCGGTGACAAACGATCTTGTTTGTTTTCATCAACCTAGTGGCTTCCACGCGAGCGCTCATCGAAGGGCCGCAGACTGCCCGCGTAATTTCAACGCGTTACAAACATCGCTGGCCCACCGTTTTCGCGTATCTGCCTTATTTTCATATACCTAGTGGCTTTCCGTGACACCCTCGACGGGTTTTCAATAACTTAGCGGCTTCGTTTTTGCAGCGAAGCCACTAGGTTACTTATTTTCAACAACATAGTGGCTTCGTTCCCCCACATAAAGATGTTTTGATCCCCCTCGCCACCAGCCTGACATCGGCCTAGTCTGAAAGCTCCACGGAAGCACGGTCAATATAGTCTTCCTAGTAAAATCCTTCCGCGAACAAACCTCGGCCGGTCTATTTTTCAATGACTTGCGCCTAGCAGGCGACTTAGGGAAAGCGGCGGGACGGGTATAGCGGCTCGAGTCGTGGATGAGAATTGGGCTAGTCATGTCAGAATATATTATCGACCTGACATCGATTGTCAACAATTTTTAATCCCCCGGCGGCTTCCCCGCCCTAGTTTCACCCCGGCACTTCCGGCCGTACCCACTCCGCGACATCTCAGGTATACTAAGCTTCCGAGGGGAAACCCGCTGTGACGCCGGCAGCGCGAAGGCGGGCGGGGTCGCTGGTCTCAAGGTCTTGCGGTTAGCCCACGTTCCGAAGGAGAGGCCGACAATTCATGTCCAAAACCGCGCCCCTGGTCCTGGCGCTGCTCGCAGCGCCCGCTCTATGGCTTTTGTCCTGCCACCGCCAGATTCCGCCCCCCGTGACCCCCGCGCCCGTCACCGAAGCTCCCCCGGCGCCGAGCGCGCCTTCCTGCACGCTGACGGCGGAGCCGGCCATGGTCGAGCAGGGCAAGTCCGTGACCCTCAGTTGGACCACCCAGTCCGCAACCCAGATTGTACTCGAGCCGGGACTGGGCCCCCAGCAAGCCCAAGGCTCCACCTCGGTGACGCCCGGCGGCTCCACCACCTACAGTCTCCACATCAGCGGCCCGGGAGGCCAGACGACCTGTAGCGCCCGCGTCACCGTGAGCGTGCCCGAACAACCAGCCGCCTCGGTGCGCGAAGAGAACCTCGGCCCGGGTCCGGCCGGTGTCCAGTCGGAGCTCAAGGATGCATTTTTCGATTACGACAAGTCGGATATCCGCCCCGATGCCGCCGAAGCCCTCACCTCCGACGCCAAGCTCCTCAATGCCCATCCGAACATTCAATTCGTGATCGAGGGTTACTGCGACCAGCGCGGCAGCGAGGAATACAACCTTGGGCTGGGCCAGCGGCGCGCCGACGCGGCGCGGGCGTTTCTCGCGAACCTCGGGGTCAGCCCCGACCGCATGTCCACCATTTCTTACGGAAAGGACCGGCTGATCTGCACCGAGGCCACCGAGGACTGTTATCAGAAGAATCGGCGCGTGCATCTGAGGGTGAAGTAGCATTGGGGAACCGGAGGAGAGAGTCATGAACCCGCTGGATTTTTTCCGCCAACTTTTCGAGTACGATTACTGGGGCAACCGCGAGGCGCTGGCCAGCGTGCGAGCCTTGAGCGGCGCGGCGGACCGGCCCCTGAAGCTTCTCAACCACATCGTCGGAGCGGAGCGCATCTGGCTGGGGCGCTTCGAGCCTTCGGGCGCGCCCGGCGGCGACCCCTGGCCGGCGCTCCCGCTCCCCAACTGCGCGGCGGCCATCGAAGAACTCTATCTGGGCTGGCGCCGGCTTCTCGCCGGCTTCACCGCCGAGCGCCTCTCCGAGGCGCTGTCCTATCGCAGCACCCAGGGCCGGGAATTCAAGACTCCGGTGCGCGATGTGCTGCTGCACCTGGTGATGCACTCGGCTTACCATCGCGGCCAGATCGCCGCCGCGGTGCGGGAAGCCGGAGGCCGGCCGGCAGCCACCGACTACATCGTCTGGGTGCGCCAAGCCCAGGCCGCCACCGCGGAAAGCCGATGACGCCCGAGCAAATCCTGGCCCTCCTGCGAGATCACTCGGCCCTGCTTGAGGGCCACTTCGTTCTCTCCTCCGGTCTCCACAGCGACCGCTACATCCAGTGCGCGCTGGCGCTCCAGCACCCGCCGGTGGCGGAACGGCTCGGGGCGGAACTGGCCGCCCGGATGCAGCCCTGGGGCGCGACGGTGGTGGTGGCGCCGGCGCTCGGCGGGGTGCTGGTGGCCCACGAAGTGGCCCGCGCGCTGGGCGTCCGCGCCCTGTTTGCCGAACGGCAGGAGGGCGTGATGACGCTGCGGCGGGGCTTCACGCTTTCACCCGGCGAGCCGGCCCTGGTGGTGGAAGATGTCATCACCACCGGCCTTTCGACGCGCGAAACCATCGAGAGCGTGGAGCGGGCGGGCGGGCGCGTGGTGGGCGTCGGAGCTCTCGTCGATCGCAGCGGGGGCGGGGTGGATTGGAAGATCCCGCACGCCGCCTTGGTGACCCTGGCCGTGAAGAACTACGCGCCGGCAGAGTGTCCGCTGTGCCGGTCAGGCCTGCCGGCGTCGAAGCCCGGCAGCCGCACGGTGGCGGCGCGCTAATTCCCTCCGCTAAGAAGCGGATGGACGCCGCTCTGCACGGCCCCGGCTCAAGACCCCTCACTCCAACCGCCGGACGGAATTGCGCACGACCAGTTCGGTGCGCACCAGACGCTTGACGGCCCGAGCCCCCGGCTGGCGCAGCTTCTCGAGCAACAGCTTCATGAGGGCGCGGCCGATCTCTTCTTTGTGCACCCGCACCGTGGTCAGCGTCGGGTCGGTCAGGAGCGCCTCTTCCCGATCATCGAATCCCACCAAGCTGATCTGTTCGGGGACGCGGACCCCGGCCCGTGCCAGGGCCTGCCAGAGGCCGTACGCCACTTCGTCGTTGCCCGCCACAACTGCCGTCGGACGGGGAACGGCGGCGATGATCCGCGCCGTCATGCGCTCTCCATATTCGCGAAAGCCGCCGCCGTGCGACTCGGTGAAGCTCAGGGGTGGCAGATTGGCGGCCCGCATGGCGCTGAGGTATCCCTTCTCGCGGTCGCGCATCCAGGGATAGGAGACGTCGCCAACGAAAGCGATCAACCGGTGGCCTTGCTCGATCAGGTAACGGGTGGCCTCCGCCTCCGCCTTGGCGCCGTCGAAGCAGACCTGATCAAACGACCGCAGCCGGCCGTCGGCAATCACGTTGTTCCCAAACACGACGTACGGCAGATGAATGGCGCGAACGCGCTCGAGAAAATTCGGGTAAATGGTGCCGGCCAGAATCAAGCCGTCCACCCAGCCGCGCTCTTCCAGGATGGGCGGCAAGGGAATGGATTCAGGGGGCGTTTTCTCGCTGTAGTGGAGAGCGGCAAAAACCACGTGTTGCTTGAGGGCGCTGGCGTAGTTCTCAACGCCTTGGAGAATCCGGGCGTGAAACGAATGAAGAAAATCGCGGTTGCTGAGGAGAAAACAGACCATCCCGGCGCGATGGCGCAGGATGCGCCGGGCGCCGGCATTGGGACGAAATCCCGAGTGGCGGATGACGGCCAGCACCCAGTCCCGGGTGAGCGGATTAACCTTGGCGCCGCCGTTCAAGACGCGAGATACGGTGCCCACCCCGACTCCGGCGAGACGGGCCACATCGCGGATCGTGATCGGCTTGGGCGAACCTCTTCTGACCTCCGAATCTCTCTGACCCAACATGAACCCCGTACGATTCCCCGCTTCCGGAAGCCGGGCGCCGCGCCGCCGGCGGCTCCGCCGCCCCCGGCTTACGATACCACAGCTTTTCGGCCGGCGTTCGGGCCGGGACGGCCTCCGGTCGAAAGGCGGCGAAGAGCCGCCCGAACCTCTAAAAGCTCAGGCGGGCGCTGAACTCAAACTGCCGCTGGTCGATACCGTCGCGGGCCAAGTTCGTGGTCGACGTGATTTGACCGAAGGAACCGCTGGAGCAGCCGGTGGCGGCGCTGTAGCTGCCGCAATAGCCGCCCGGATTGGAGAAGTGCGGCGTATTGGTGAAATTCATGCTCTCAATCCGAAACTGCAGGTTGAAGCGCTCGGAGAGCTTGAAGTTCCGGTAAAGGCCGGCATCCAGATTGAAAACGCCGGGCCCGTGCAGCGGATAAAACGGCGACGTGCCGAAGCGCTGATCGGTCGCGCTGAGCGGCGATCCGGTGACGCCGGCGAACGCGGTGGTGTCAAACCAGGTTGTGCCCGGGCCCACCTGACCGGTGATCCGGACGGGCGACTTCACCAGGTCCGGGCGCTGGGTGTTGCCGCTGGCGTTCAGCGAGGAGCCGTCCGCCGACACGCCGACCACCGGCCCGGAGATGACCGACAGCAGCCCGCTAATCTCCCAGCCGCCCAAAATCTTAGAGCCGATCCCGGTGCTGGCCCAGCGCTTGCCCGACCCAAAGGGCGAATCCGCAATGAAAACCGCCTCGAAGTTCTGGGGACGATCGATGGGCGAAAGGCCCCGATTCAGATAGGAGAAGCTGGGGACTTGGATGGCAGGGCTGTTCTTCTCGTTTTCCACCCCCGCCATGCCAATCGTCTTGGACCACGTGTAGCTCACTTGCACCTGGTAGCCCTGGGCGAAGTAGTGCATCAGCGAGGCCTGCAGGGAATCGTAATGATTATTGGTGATGGGCGTAATGATCGACGTTACCGCCGTCCGGTTTCCATAGGCGGCGTTGTAGAAGGGCAGGCTGGCATTGCCACCGCAGGTCCCCGGGACGCAGCCCGGCGGCAAAATGGGGCTGCCCACGTTCAGGTTGAGGATCCCGAGCTGGTTGACGGTCCGGGAAGCGACGTAGCCGGCTTGCGCCAGCCACCCGCCGCTCAACTGTTTTTCGAGGGTGAAATTCCAGGACTGGATGTAGCCGCGTTTGATCGAATCCCCCGGCGTGGCCACGGCCACGTTGGGCGGCAAAGGAATTTCAGGCGTCGTCAAGCTCGGAATGGCCGGGAGCGGGATTCCGACGGGCAGCACTTGGCCCACCGGCGAGTTCGCCAGGCTCGTGCCGTCCAGAACGCCGGCCGCCAGCAGCGACGACGGACTGCTGACGTAAAACGGAATCAGGATCGGGTAGTTGGTGCGCAAGTCGTCGACCAGGTTGTAGGGTTCATAGGTGAGCCCGTAGCCGGCGCGAACCACCAGCGTGTTGGTGGCGCGATAGGCCAGTCCGATGCGAGGCGCGAAGTTTCGCTTGCTAATGGCCACCCCGCAGTCGGTCGGAATGTTGCCCACCCCGCACAGTTCCGTCTCGTTTTTGGCGAAATCGAAACGTTCGAGGCCCCGGCTGCCGCCGCGGGTGGGCATGGGAAAGTACTCCCAGCGGACGCCCAGGGTGGTGGTCAGCTTGCTGGTCGTTTGCCATTGATCGCCGACGTACAGTCCGTATTCGTGAGTGACGGTGTGGAAGAAATCCGGCACCTGGATATTCTTGCCGTAAGCCGTGTCCAGGCCCAACAGGAAAGTGGCGAAGCTGTTGTAAGCGTTGGACGGCGTCGTTTTGCCCTTGGCCACACACCCTTTGCACTGAGTGGGCCCGCTTCCGAAGGCAAATCCGCCTTGCGGGCCGTACGACGGACCCCCGCCGTTCCATTCCGGTTGCTGCTGATTGAGGTGCTGGGCGATCACGTCGACCCCGAAGCGGAGGGTGTGCCGCCCTTGGATCCAGCTCGCGTTGCCGGTGCCATTAAACTGCGGATCGTTGCGGAAGTACGGCATGAAGTTGTGCTGGGTGCCGATGACGGAAAAGCTGCTGATATCGAACTCCGGCCAGCTTCCCTCGAAGCGCCGCGTGCCGTTCGTGCCCGGGATGCCGAGAATATCCCGGCCGGGATCCTGGCTGAGATCGAGCTGCTGGGAGTTGGTGACCATGCGCGTCATGCCGAAGTTGCCGTCGATCACGAAATTGGGCCGCGCGACGTAGTCGCCGGTCACGCTGAAGCTGACGGTGTGACCGTACGCCTTGCCCTCGTTGCCGATAAAGCCGCTGGCCTGAGGGCCGCCGATGGGAGCGAGGATTTGAGGGTTAAAAGTGTTGTAATCGGCCAAGCCGAGATGGCCGTACATCGTCAATTTTTCGGTGGCGTTCCAGTCAATCTTGGAATCCGACGTGAGGCGGTTGAACGCCACATCAGCCGCTCCAAGGTAGTTGTTGTGGGGCACATTGGGGCTGGCGTTGGGATTATTCGGCAGGGGGAGCATGGAGAGCATCTTGGCGGCCACCGGGCTGATGCGGCTCGCACAGACCGTATTGGGGACGCCGTTGCAGGCGATCGGGGTTCGGCCGGTGCCGTCGGCTTTGCCGGTAGTCGGATCGTAAACTACATCCGGATTGGGCTGAGCTAGATCCAAGCCTCTCAGGTCGCCGTTCCGCATCGCCACGGTGGGGACGGTGGCGAAGGAGGTGGCAAATTGGCGCTGGCGGATCGCTTCGACGTTGACGAAATAAAACAGCTTGTCCTTCTTGATCGGGCCGCCGACGCTGCCTCCGAACTGGTTAAAGACGTCTTTGGGATTTCGTCCGTAAAAGAAATACGGCCGCGCCTCGAGGCCATTGTCGTAATGGTACTCGTAGACATCGCCGTGGAGCTGGTTGGTGCCGCTCTTGATCTGGACGTTGATCGTGGATCCGCCCGCCAAGCCCTGTTCGGGATTGAAGGTGCCGGTCACGATGTTGACCACCTGAATGGCGTCGGCGGACGGGATGTAGGCCGCGTTCTCGGGCACCCAAATGTTGTACTGGCTGATGCCGTCAATCCGCACGTCATTCCCATAGCTGCTGGCGCCGTTCACGTTGAACTGTAAGGAGCGCGACGGATTGGTGGCCACCGAGTGGGCGCTGACGGGAGGATTAAAGCCGGGAACCGCCCGGAACAGTTGCTCAAAGTTGTTGCCCGGCGCCAGGGGCACGTTTTGAATCGTCGTCGAGGTCAGCTCGTGACGAACATCGGCGCGATCGGTTTGCAAGGCCACTGCCGCCGCCGACACTTCCACCGTCTGGGTCACGGCCCCAAGCTGGAGCGAGGCGTCGACGCGGGCGACGGTGTTGATGCCAACCGGCACGTCGGTTTTCTCAAAGGTCTTGAAACCCGGGGCCGAAATCTTGACGTCGTAAGTGCCGGCTGAAAGAGTCGCGATCGTGTAGCTGCCGGCCCGATCCGTCACCGCCGACCGCGTCAGGCCGGTTTCCGTCTGCACCGCCGTGACCGTGGCGCCGGGAACCGCGGCGCCCGAAGCGTCGGTCACGTTGCCGACGAGCGACCCGTAGAGCACTTGGCCGTCCAGACGCCCCGCGGAGAGAATCGCCAAACTGATCCCGATCAGGCAAACCATCGGCCATTTCTTCCCCCTTGCCAACATGTTGATCCCTCCTCACTCTGGACGCCAGCCCGAGGGCTGGCGTCCGATCTGCTGCCTGTCCTTACCATCGCGGTTGGGCATTCGGCCCCGCCCGCTCAGGCACAGTCGCCGTTGTCACGCCGGGCCGGCCGGCCGTTCAGAAAATCAGCTTCGCCCCAAAGGCCACCGACCGAGCCCCTGACTCGTGACTCTGGAACCATTTCCAATCAGGCGCGAACTCCGGTGGCGCGCTCACTGATAACACAGCCGCAAGGGACTGTCAAGGCCCGGCTGGAAGTTTTTCGGACGGGATCGGCGATCGTGGCTTCGAGGCACCATTTCCGCCATCTCCTTCACCCTTGCCCTGACCACAGCCGCTGTATGCAGTTGATTCCGTGGTGAATATTCAGAAAACGACCGCGTCCGTTCATCTCGACGTTTTTGTCCAGGCGCCGGATCGGCTTAAGGGAGCGAAACCGTAGGCGCGGAGTCGTGACGGCTCGCCCCCAACGTCCAAGGTCCGCTCAATCGTAAAAAGTTCATAAAACTGATTCCATCAAGCCGCCTCTGCCGACGGGACCTGACCAAAAATGGGCGCGTCGCAAAGCCAAGGAACGCTTCGCTGGTAGAAGGCTAACACCAAGCAAAAACTGTCAACAGCGCCGATAGGCCACGCATCCACCGACGATCGTGGCCGTCACCCTGCCGGTGAACTCCCATCCGTCGAAAGGAGTATTCCGGCTCTTCGAGCGCCCCTCGGCGGCGCGATAGGTCCAGGTGAGGCGAGGGTCGAAAACGGTGATGTCCGCGGGGCCGCCGGTCTGCAGGCGCCCGAGTCCGGCACGCGCCAGTTGGGGGATCACGCGGGCCGGATTGGTGCTCAGGAGTGCCACCGCTTGCCACAACGAAATCTTGCGGGGATGGACGAGCCTGGTGAGCGTCAGGCCGAGCGCGGTCTCCAACCCGGTAACTCCGAAAGCAGCTTCACTCAGTGATCGTTCTTTGAGGCTCGCGGCGTGGGGAGCGTGATCCGTGGCAATGGCGTCGATGGTGCCATCGGCGAGGCCCGATTGGACAGCCTCGACATCCCGGACGCTGCGCAGGGGCGGATTCATCTTGGCGTTCGCTCCGTGTTCGAACACCGCCTCGTCGGTCAGTGTGAAATGATGGGGCGTCACCTCGCACGTGACACGAACGCCACCCCGTTTGGCGGCTCGCACCGTGCGGACCGCGCCGGCCGTCGAAACGTGAGCGATGTGCAACCGGCCGCCCGTCGCTTCGGCCAGCACCACGTCGCGGGCCACACCAACATCCTCAGAAGCGTTTGGGATGCCTCGGACACCCAGGGCTTCCGCCACCGGGCCTTCATTGACCACGCCGCCGGCGCTCAGACTGGCATCTTCACAATGGTCGATGATGGGTACGTCGAGCTCACGGCTGGCTTGGAGCGCCTGGCGCATCAGGGCCGCCGTTTTGACGGGCTTGCCATCGTCCGAAAACGCCACCGCGCCGGCCGCCAGCAGTTCGGAGAAATTCGTCAGCGCCTCGCCGCCGCTCTCAAACGACACCGCGGCGATAGGATAGAGTCGCCCCAGGCCGATTCTGGCGGCCCGATCGAGCAGGGCGCGCGTGTGTTCAGGTCGGTCGTTGACCGGGCAGGTGTTGGGCATGGCGCACAACGCCGTGAACCCGCCGGCCACGGCAGCCCGAAGGCCGGTTTCCAGCGTCTCGGAGGCTTCCCCGCCCGGCTCCCGCAAGTGCGCGTGGATATCCACGAAGCCGGGGGACACGATTTGGCCGGTGGCGTCGATGGTTTCGTCTGCCGATGACATCGGGATCTCGGCGGCAATCTGCCGGATGCGGCCACGCTCACAGAGAACGTCCAGGTGGGCGTCCAGCCCGTCTTCGGGAGAAATGATCCGCCCGCCTTTAATCAACAGCAATGCCATTTTGCTCCTTAACCGGCGACGCCGCGCCGACGGCGGGCGCGGGCTTGACTTCGCAGCTACGCCGGCGACCCGCGTACATCAGGATGCCGGAAAGAATGACCGCCAGAAGAATTCCCGCCTGCCATGAGTCCGCGCCCCCGGCTTCGACGCAGGCCACCGTCACGACGCCCGCGAGCCCTATCGGCAAGGCCGACGTCAGGACCGCCCCAGGCAGACCACCCGGAACGCGAACGGCGCGCTCCGCGCCCGGCCGCTTCCTTCGGAGGGCGATGAGCGCGAGAAATTCCAGAAGCAGCTCAGCGGAATAGAGCAGAATGTCCAAAACGACCAATTTGGTGAACGGGAAGGCGGCCAGAGCTGCGGCCACGGCGCACGCCAAGCCGAGGGACACGACGGGGACGCCCTGGCGAAGGGAGACTCGGCCCACGATCCCCGGCAGCCAGCCGTCGACGGCCATGGCATATGGCAGGCGCGAGACGTAGAGCAATTGGCTGTTAAAGAGCGACCACGCGGAGACCACCGCGACGGCGGCGACCAGCAACCCGAGCCAGGGTCCAGCGACTGCCTGAGCGATATTTGGCCATCCCGCCGACTCCCTCCAGACAGCCGGGTTGGTGACCGCCGAAAGGCCGGCGAGAAGCGGTAGAACGTAGGCTCCGACGATGAGAGCCTGGGCGATCGCCAGGGCAGCCGGGTAGGTGCTGCGAGCGTCGCGCACTTCACCCGCGAACGTGGAAACGTTGTCCCAGCCGGAATAATTCCACATCACGGTGGAGAGTCCGAGCGCCAGCAGGGACGCCCCGCGACGCCGCGAGAAACCCGCCTTGAGGGCTTCCGCCATGGCTCCCAGAGCGCCCCGGCGCAGGAATCCCGCGACGGTGAGCACCGCGAAGGGAGCCAACACCAGAGACATGGCGACGATCGCGCTCTGACCCACCCGCCGAGCCCCGCGCAGGTTCAGCAGAAAGGCGGACACGACGACGCCCAGCGCCACCAGCCAGCGCGCCGCGAAGACCCTCACCGGCACCGGCCCCGCGAGCGGCAGGGCAAGGAGCGAGGGGTGAAAGTAAGCCAGATAATCCACGAACAGGACCGGGTAGAGGGCCATGTCAACGGCGGTGTAACAGATGGTCCACCAACCTTCCTGAAAGCCCCAGAACTCTCCCAACCCCTCGCGAACCCAAACGTAGTAGCCGCCTTCGGCGGGCAACAAGGCGCTCAGCTCAGCCACCATCCAAGCCGTTGGGATGCTCCACACGAGCGGCGTCACCAGAACGAGCAGCAGCGCCCAGCCCGCGCCGAGCGATCCGACCAAGGATTCGATGCCGTAAGCGCCTCCCGACACCGTGAAAAAAATGAGGGCCACCAGCTCGGCGTGTCCGAGCCGGGCGCGGGGTTCGGCGAGAGCACACGAGCGTTTGTTGTTCATCCTCGCCGGTCGTCGCGCCGTGAATGTGAGCCTTCCCTGCCCTGCTTCACGCCGCCATCATAATACATTCCGCCCTCCGCAAGGCCCTCGCTCTCCCGCCGCTTTCAGCCCGGTCAGGCCGGCCGCGACGGCACGCCCGAGGGCCACGGAGCAAATATTTCTTGCGCTGCGGAGCCAATAGGTGTAATTTCTCAGCTAGCCGGTAGTCGAAAGGAAAGACTCGCGATAACTGGTTGGTGTCAGGACCTGGAGGAGGCGCCGTGGCTACGTATCTGCAGGCCGACAGACCGCTGGCGATCACCACACCCTTGGGCGAAGATGCCTTGCTGCTGACCGCGGTGCGGGGCTACGAGGCGATCTCGGCGTTGTTTCATTTCCAGCTGGAGCTGCTGGCCGAACTCGATAGCGAAGTCCCGTTTGAGCGCATCCTCGGGCAAAGTGTGACGGTCACCCTGCGGGTGGCCAAGGGGGAACACCGTTACCTCAATGGCATCATCAAGCGCTTCGCGCAGGGGGCCCGCGACGAGCGGTTCGTCCGCTTTCGAGCCGAACTGGTCCCCAAGCTCTGGCTGCTGACGAAGACCGCCCGCAGCCGCATATTTCAGCGCCTCTCCACCCCCGATATCCTGCAGCGGGTGCTCTCCGGCCTGGATGTCAGTTACGAGCTGGCGAGCACCTACTATGCGCGCGACTACTGCGTTCAGTACCGGGAATCTGACTTCAACTTCGCCAGCCGGCTCATGGAAGAGGAAGGTATCTACTACTACTTTCAGCACCGCGACGGCAGTCACCGCATGGTGGTGACCGACATGCCCCACCGCCACCCCTCAGTTCCCGGACCGAGCAGCGTCATTTACGACGAAGAGCTTGGGGGCGTGCGGGATGATATGCGGATTACGGCGTGGGAAAAATCCCAAGAACTGCGTTCCGGGGCCTGCGCCTTGCGCGACCACTGTTTTGAGTTGCCGGGCCAGCCGTTGGAGGCCAAAGCCGAGATTCTCGACAGCGTTCTCGTGGGCCAGGTCACCCATAAGCTCAGCGTGGGCGGCAACGACCGCCTCGAGGTTTACGAGTACCCCGGCGGCTACGCCCAGCGCTTCGACGGGGTGGACGGCAGTGGCGGCACGAGACCCGAGTGCCTCGAGCACATTTTCAAAGACCGTGACCGAGCCGTCCGCATTCGCATGGAGCAGGAGGAGAGCGCCAGCCTGGAGATTCACGGCGCGGGCGATTGCGCCAACTTCGTGGCCGGCCACAAGTTCAGCCTGGAGCGCCACTTCGACGCCGATGGCGACTATCTTCTGACGAGTGTCGAGCACGACGCCCGCCTCGAGGGAACCTACCGCGCCGGAGAAAACTTGCCCTTCAAGTACGGCAACCGCTTCACCTGCATCCCCGTCACCCTGCCGTTCCGGCCGCCGCGCACGGCGCCTAAGCCGCTCATTAGCGGAGCCCAAACGGCAACCGTCACCGGCCCGGCCGGCCAGGAAATCTTTTGCGACCCATACGGACGCATCAAGGTGCAGTTCCACTGGGATCGTGAAGGCAAAAAAGACGGCGACAGTTCCTGCTGGCTGCGGGTGGCTCAGGTGTGGGCGGGTAAGCGCTGGGGAGCGTTTTTCTGGCCCCGCGTCGGTCACGAGGTGGTGGTCGTGTTCGAAGAGGGCGACCCCGATCAGCCTCTGATCGTGGGCAGTGTGTACAACGCCGAGAACATGCCTCCTTATCGGCTACCCGCGAAAAGCAGCCTGGCCGGCTTCAAATCCGCCAGTTATCGCGGGGCCCCGTTTCAGAACTTCAACGGCATTGTCTTTAACGACGAGAAAGGCAATGAGCATCTGGCTTTTCATTCCGAGCGAAGCATGAGCTTCAACTCGGAATACGACAAGATGCAACATGCGGGCCGTCACCGCGGCGAGCGGGTCTCGAGCGCCTGCATGTTGACCGTTGGCAATCTGCCGCTCGGCGGCGGCAGCGGCGGCGGCCACTTTGACGACGACTCCGCCCCCATGCCCCATCCTAAGCCCCTCGCCATCCTCGGCCTCAATTCCCAGTGGACCTACGGAGAAAACCTCCAAGTGGCCTTCGGTCTCAACAACCAGCTCGCCTTCGGAAGTAATCTTCAGATTTGTGTCAGTCCTGTGGGCGGTCTGGGGGCGGGCGATCCGGGAACCTGGCTGGCGCCATACGAGGCGGGGCTGATCGGCAGCGGCCCGGGCGGCAACATGCAGTTGACCTTTGGAACGAGCGCATCGTTCGTTCTGGGGCAGTCGTTTCAGATCAACCTCGGTCCGACGCCCATCAACGTTACGGCCAAAGATACCGACCACCCTATCACCCAATACCTCTGTGGCCTCCTCTATGTGGTGGTGGCCGCCTGGGGCATCCTGTACGGGCTATTCGACGGCCCTTCCGATGACGTCAAGCGCGCCGCTTCGGCGATGGTCTGCCAGGCTCTCCTTGATGCCCTCTTGGTGGGGATTATGCTCGCCGAAATGGGCTACAAGAAGGCAGACACGGAAATCGACAAAGCCTTGCGGCCCCTCTTCCGCCTCGACTATCCGGAAAAAGAACCAGACGAGCAGACAATCGCCCAATTTGTGACAGAAAACGCCGTGTTGCTGGCCATTGCCGCGGCACCGATGGCGGCGACTTTAGCCGAATCGCTCTAACAGGAGGAGTCTCCGATGCCCGACAGTTCTTCAAATCGTGCCGAATCGACAAACGGCAGTTACTCGATTCGGGCCAATCAGATCGAGATGCTCAGCCGCCCGCCGCTGCCGCCCGCCATCCCAGCGCCCAGTGTGATCAAGATTTGGGCGCCCGGACTGGGCACGGACGGCATGGTGAACGTGCGCGGAAGCCAGGGTGTGCGCGTCACGGCGGGTCCGCCGCCGCTCCCTCCGGCGGAGTCCGGCTCGACCAACGGAGTTGAGATCGCTGTCGGGGAGGCGCAAAATGTGACCATCCAGCGCGGCCTGTTACCCGGTGTGGACCAGACCATTGAAATGACGCCGACCGGTATCACCGTCGATGCCGGCTCCATGCCCGTGACCATCCAAAGCCTGACCCAGATCACGCTTTCGGTGGCGGGCGGGCTCAGCACCATCACGCTGACGCCCGCGGGCGTAACGATCCAGGGGATACTCGTCCAAATTAATTAGCGAATTCGCGATCAACTGCCGAATTCGCCCCGGGAGTCGGGACCGTGGACCGTCCAGAGCTGCTCCGGCTTGGCCAAGTAACGGCGAGCGAGATTGGCAGGCGCTTCCCCTTGCCCCAGGAGGCCCAACGCTGGCTACGCGACGATATGGGAGCGCGGGAATTCGTCGAGACCCTGCTGGCCAACCGGTTATATGTGGCCGGCATCGACTTTATGGCTCACGCGCTGCCGACTTGCGAAGCCGTTTGGTGGGGCTGCCTATGCGTGCAGCACGCCAGCGGGAAGTTATCCTCTGCCGACGCCGCGGCCGGCCGCGCGGCCGCGCGATGGGTGCTCGAGCCGAGCGAGGAGAATCGATTGGCGGCGCGGGAGCCCGCCGAGGCTGCCGGCCCGTCTTCGTTGGCGGGCCGCCTGGCCATGGCGGCTTACCAGACGGATGTGGGCTGCGCTGGCCCCGGCGCTCCGCCCGTTCGGCCCGCGCCGTTTGCGGCGGCGAAATCCGTCGCCGAGGCGGTCAAGATGGCTTGCACTCAAGCGGAACCGGCGAAGATTGCCGAAACCCAGCGCTTATTCGTAGAACTCGCGATCGCCGTGGCCGAGGGGCGCTTCCGGTGGCCGGAAGTCACGCGCTAGGTCTGACGGCGGGGCGGCCACGATAAGGAGACCGGGAAAATGGGACAGCCAGCCGCGCGCATGACCGACATGCATGTGTGCCCGATGGTCACCGGGCTTGTGCCCCACGTCGGAGGGCCGATTCTTCCGCCCTGCTGTCCGACGGTGCTGATTGGCGGCCTGCCGGCGGCCCGCGTCGGCGATATGGCTACCTGCGCCGGACCCCCTGACGTGATCGCCTTGGGCTCATTCACGGTGCTCATCGGCGGCCAGCCGGCGGCGCGAATGGGTGACCTGACGGCTCACGGCGGAGCGATCGTGATCGGCTTCCCAACGGTGTTGATCGGTCCGTAAGCGGGCAAGCCACGGAGATCTGGCGATGATGAGCGAAGTGCCGTTTGCCATTCCGTATGAGCGGCAATCCGACGCGCAGGCCCAGCGGGGGTGCGGCGCGGCGTGCCTGAGCATGATCTATGGGTCGTTGGGCCTGAGGATTCCGCCGGCTGAGATCTGGCCGGCCATTGCCAAGGTGAACCGTTTCGGAAGTCTGTGCTCGACAACCCATCTGATGGTCCAGCACGCCCTCAGCCGAGGTTTCGCCGCCCTCGCCGTTCAGGCGCGGCACCCGCTTCAGGTCTTGCAGCTCAGCCGCGACTCCGGCATCCGCACCATCCTGAACCTCCGCCTGGGGAGCGACTCGCCGGCGGGTCATTATGCGGTACTGGTGGATGTTGGCAAGCACGACGTGGTCTTGCATGACCCGCTGTACGGTCCCTTCCGCCGCCTGCCTCACGCCGAACTGCTGAAGCTATGGTGGCCGAACGTGCCCGATTCGGAGATCACGGGCTACGTGCTCGTCGGCGTGGCCCCGCGCTCTGCCGCGGCCGCGCCCTGCTGGCTTTGCCGAGCGCCGATGCCGTCTCACGTCGCTTGTCCAAACTGCCGGAAGCCGGTCGGAACCCAGCCGAGCGCGTTATTGGGTTGTATGAACCAAGACTGCCTCGTTCGAACGTGGAACTATCTCTGCTGCCCTTCGTGCGACTACACCTGGAGCTTTAGCGTGCCAGCCGCAGCGCCGGGTGACGAGGCTCCGGCGGCCGTGGGCGGTGCGGGCGCTCCCGCGTCGGGGTTGCCGGATCGCCAGGCGGCCGCAGCGATCGAAACCGGCGCGCTCAATCTGGACAAACTATTCGCCGAACTCGATCGGTTTCGCCGTCACGTGCTCGGTTTGCCGGAAGCGGCCCGGCATCCCGACCTCAAGAAGCACCTCGATTTCATGGCCCGCAGCCAGGAGCGCATTAAGCTGGCGCAGGCCGAGGCGTTGGTCCATCGAAACGCCTCTCAGCAACAGCTGGCCCGGCTCGCCGAAATGGCGAGACAAAACGAGCAAGCTCACGCCAAGCGAGTTGAGGAAGCCAACCGCCCATCGCCACCGCTGGACGGGGACGCCCTGGGGCACGCCTGGTTGAGAAATCTGGGCTTGCTGTAAGACTCCCGTTCCCTCCGCGGAAAGCCACGCCGGCCCTTCCGCGGCGCCCGAGGTTTCGTTCTCTGATACACTTGGGCGTTGCTCCGAGTCCCTGGCGTCCCCCCGGAGGCTCAAGTGCGCAAGAAGCTTCTCTCCGTGCTGCTCGTTGCTGCGGCATTGCCGCTCTTTATTCCTTTCTCAGGCCTCGCCGGCCAGACCGAGGGAACGATCTACCTCGCCCGGCCGCGGCTCATCGTCATGCTGGTGATCGATCAGTTCCGGTATGACTACCTGGTGCATTTCCGGCCCTACTTTGTTGCCAGCGGGTTCAACCTGCTCCTGGCGGGAGCCGATTTCATCGATTGTCGTTACGACTATGCCATCACCGCGACGTGTCCGGGACACTCGACCCTGTTTACGGGAGCCTATGCCGACATTCATGGCATCGTCGGAAACGAGTGGTGGGACGCCGCGGCCCATCAGTCGGTGTATTGCGCGGCTGATCCGAGCGTCCAGATCGTGGGGGCGACCGGTCCCGGCATGTCGCCACGCAATCTTACCGTGAGCACCATCGGCGACGAGCTGCGCATGGCCACGGGCTTTGAATCCAAAGTTATCGCTATCTCGTTGAAAGATCGGGCTTCGATCATGCCCGGCGGGCATCTTGCCAATGCCGCGTACTGGTATGACCCAAAGACCGGACGGTTCGTAACCAGCACGTATTACCTGGCAAAGCTTCCCGATTGGGTAGCCGCCTTCAACGCCGAGCTGCCCACCAAGGCTTATTGCGGCCAAGACTGGAGGGCGCTGCCCGAAACTCCGGGAGCGAACCGCGAAATTTTTAGGAAATTCGCGCCTGCGCCCGGGGAGCCTTGTCCGGACGAAAGATTTACGGAATGGTTGGATAACACACCTGTTATGAATGAGATAGAGCTGAATTTCGCTTTGGCGGCGATCCGGGGCGAGCACCTCGGCTCCGGTCCAGGAACTGACCTGCTGGCCGTGTCGTTAAGCGTCAACGACTACGTCGGTCACGCGTATGGTCCGTACAGCGAGCAAGTGGCAGATACCACGCTTCGGACGGATCGGTATCTGGCGGAGTTTTTCCATCGTCTCGATCAAACTATTGGCCTCTCCCACGTCTGGATTACCCTCTCCGCCGACCACGGCGTGGCTCCTAACCCGCGCTATATCCGGCAACACCATCTGGGAATGGGCAACTTTCCGGTGGACGTGTTAGAGCAGCGGGTTAATGAGGCTCTGAATCAAGTCTTTGGCCAGGATCACTGGGTGGACAAATTCGGCGAATTTTACATCTCCTTAGACAGGAACACACTGAAAAAACACGGGTTAGATCTAACCAAGGCCGCCGAAGTCGCCGCTCAAGCTGCAGCCTCCTCCCCCGGTGTACGGGCCGCTTTCACCCGCCAACAGTTCCTCACCGGTGCTCTGCCTCACACGGACCTGGCGAGAAAGGCTGCCCATAGCTTCAATCCCCAGCGCAGCGGGGATGTTTTCCTGATCCTTGAGCCATACGCTGTACCGGTTACCGGCGAAACCGGCACAACCCACGGTAGTCCTTGGAACTACGACGCCCAGGTACCCCTGGTTTTGTGGGGATCCGCCTTCAAACCGGGGATCTATGCGGCTGCCGTTCAACCGATCGACCTGGCCCCTACGCTCGCGGCCGCCCTTGGGATCAGTCAACCTTCCGGGGCGCAGGGCCGGCCACTGACCCAAGCCTTGGCCGCGCCGAGATAGCCATAATGTGCAGAAAATAAACACCTTATATGGATTTAGCCGCAGAATAGGGACGGTCGCCGCTGTATACTATCCAGTTACTCTCGGGTGGAAATTATTATGTTGACATCGGACGGCCAATTTGCTAGCCTGAGGCTTCCCTACACAGAACCAGTCTTCGTAAAACTACAGGAGAAAGACACTGGGTGGGGATTTTACTATCGCAAGGGAGGTTGAATGAGAAATCTGGTTATGGGCTGTGCCGTGGCCGCCCTGGTAGCTTTATCCGCCAGGTCGGAGGCCAGGCCGCCAGCCACCTACCAGCCTAAAGCGCCGCTCCAGGTACTGCCCCTCCATCCGACGGAATTCGGGGTGGCTTCCTGGTATGGAGTTGAATCTCAAGGGGAAACGGCCAGCGGTGAGCTGTATGACATGGAAGCCATGACGGCTGCCCACCGCACACTGCCGTTGCAATCTACCGTGAGGGTTACCAACCTGAAAAACCTCAAATCAGTTGTCCTGCGGATCAATGACCGGGGCCCGAACGTCGCCGGCCGCACGCTTGATGTCTCGGAGGCGGCCGCTCGCCGATTGGGCTTCATCGGCCGGGGGCTGATTCCCGTCAAAATTACCGTGCTGCGCTACCCGAGAGGGTACGTGGTTCAGCCCGGTCCCTTTGACCTGATGGCCTGCTCCGGCCCCCTCAAATAACCCCCGCTATCCGGCGTTAACCTCACAAGAAGAGGCGGTTGACCAGATCGCCTCTTCCCCCTTCCTCCTCCGATGTTTCGGTTACAATGGAACCCTGTGGCAGCCACTTTTCAGTTGATCAGTTTCGGCTGTCGCGCCAGCCAGGCGGACGGCGCAGCCCTCAGGAAGCTGTTCCTGGAAGCCGGGCTGAACGAGGCCGAGGGGCCCGAAGCGTGCGATGTGGCAGTGCTCAACACGTGCACGGTTACGGCCCGCGCCGACGCCGAAGTCCGCCAAGTGGTCCGGCGCATCCACCGCGCCAATCCTCAATGTCAAATTCTGGTTACCGGCTGTTACGCTCAGCGGGCGCCGGAAGAACTGGCCCAACTCGAAGGCGTCACGTGGGTTGTGGGAAATTCGCACAAGCACAAGATCGCCGAAATCCTCGGCTTGCCGGCCCGCTCCCCCGAGCCGGCGGATACCAACGGGCAAGCGGATGCCGAAAGCCGTTACCTTGAAGCCCCCGGGCGGCATCCGGCGGTCTCACCCCTAATCGCCGTCGGGGAAATTTCGAACAACTTTCATTTTGCACCGGTCTTAGCCGATGACCGCACCCGGCCCACGCTCAAGGTTCAGGATGGCTGTGACGCCCGTTGCTCGTTCTGCATTATTCCCGCCGTGCGCGGCCGCAGCCGCAGCCTCCCTCCCCATATCGTCATCGAGGAGGTGCGGCGACTGGAACGGCAGGGCTACAAGGAAATCGTGCTGTCGGGGATTAACCTGGGCGGCTACGGGCGCGATCTCAACCGCTCCATTACTTTCCTGGGACTACTCGAAAGAATTCTGGCGGAAACCGCCCTCCCGCGCCTGCGCATCAGCTCGATCGAGCCGATGGATGTGAGCCCGGCCCTCATTCGCCTGGCCGCCACGGAGCCCCGCCTGGCCCAGCATTTTCACATCCCGCTCCAGAGCGGATCCGACCGCCTGCTGCGCGCCATGCACCGGCGCTACTGGACCAGCCAGTACGCCGAGCGCCTCCTCGCTATCCGCCAGGCGATGCCCCATGCCGCCCTAGGCGCCGATGTCATGGTCGGGTTTCCCGGCGAAACCGAGCACGACCACCAAACCAGCGCCCGTTTCATTGACTCGTTGCCCTTCACCTATCTCCACGTCTTTCCGTTTTCCCCCCGGCCCGGAACTCCGGCAGCGGCACTCGCCAATCCCGTCAGCAGCCACGTCGCCCAGGAGCGGAGCCGAGAACTGCGACGGCTCGCCGCCCAAAAACACCGTAATTTTCTCGAATCGCAAATCGGCCGCACCCTCTCTGTTCTGACGCTGGAGTCAACGTCCTCTGACGGCCGCTCGGCCCTGAGCACCAACTACCTCAAGATCAGCCTCCCAGCCTCGGCCGCTCCCCCCAATGCGCTGCTCGATGTTCACGTCGCCCGCGCCCGCGAGGGCACACTCTATGGCTACCCGGCCGAAACGCGCGCGACGTAGTGCCCGCGGCGCGATCCCGTTACGGTCGCTCGAAACGAAACGCCGACTCGTTCTGCCACTGCCGAAGCTCGCCGAGGGCCCATTCGTTGCTCTTGTCCGCATGACATGACGTGCACGGATTGGGTATGCCGTATTGGATCGTCTCCAAGGGAGAAATGAACCGGAACGTGTGGTTGTGGACCTTGAATCCAGCAATCTCGGTCGCCAGGCGAGGCATGTGGCAAGCCAGACAATCGCTGCCCGGGCTGCCCGCCCGGTGGTGAGTATGTTCCTCGAGGGTACCGCGGGGCCCGTTCGGAGATCGCGGCCCGTGACACTCGAGGCACATTTCGCTGCCCGGCTTGATCAGCAGCCCGTCGTTGTCGGTTCCGTGCGGATCATGGCAATCGAAGCAGGTGACCCCGCGCGCATACATGACGCTGGTCACAAAGTCGTTGCCCTGCTCGCGGTTCTTGTGGGCGGAGCCGTCCGGCCAGTAAAAAAAGCTGGCTTGACCCAGGCGGCCTTCCTCCAGCCGCACGAAGTCAGCGAGACGGCCGCCCGGTTCATACCCCACGGCCCAGTCGTAGTAGACGCCGTGGATGGGATTCGCCCGAGGCCGGAACTGCGCGTGACACTGAATGCACACGTCGTTGGCGCGCACAAAATCGAGCCGCGCCGGGTTCACGATATTATGCCGGTAATCGGCCGGATTCTTGACGTGCTCGCCGCCCGGCCCGTGACAGCGCTCGCATCCCACGTTCCATTCGGTCACGCTCTTCGTCTCGATATCGTAGTTCACCGAGTGACAGCCATCGCACAGCGGCCCCGTCGGCCGCTGCATTTGATCCTCAGGATAATCGGCCACCCACCAATCCTCGCCCTTGCTCGGGTGATACGGGAGCCAGGTTTGATGCACCAGATCCCACTGGACCGGCAGCACATAGTAGTCATGGCCCCGCCGGACGAAGTAGCGCTGCTTCCAATGGCTCCCGTACACGAACGCAATGTCTTCTCGCCGAAACTTCCAGAATGGGTTGGGTTTCGAAAAATCGCAGAGAAAGGCGTGCGGATTCGCCTTCGGATCCTGCACCACGTTGGCCATCCGCGTCGCCGTCCAGCGCCGGTAGATGTCGGCGTGACACGGTTGGCAGACTTCGGACCCCACGTAGGCCGTCGCCGGCCGCGCCCCGGATGCGCCCAGACCACAGCCGGCGAGCAGAGCGGTCGCTCCCAGCACTCGGTATCCCATAACGCTGTGGCGGCGCCCCAGCGCCGAATTCCAAATGGACACGAACCCCCCCTCACCTCCCGCTTTCCGTTTCGCCCAGCCTAAGGCGCAACCTTTTCGGCGATGGTTTTCGCCTGGAGGAACAGCAGCAGGTAATCGCGCCCGCCCGCCTTCGAGTCGGTGCCGGACATGTTGAATCCGCCGAAAGGATGGGCGCCCACCAGAGCTCCCGTGCACTTGCGATTGAAATAGAGATTGCCGACGTGGAAGGATTCGGCGGCCCTTTCGAGCTTCTGGCGATTCTTGGTGTAGACCGCGCCCGTGAGGCCGTATTCGGTGTTATTGGCAATCTCCAGAGCTTCGTCGAAATTCCGAGCCTTGATGACCGCCAGCACCGGACCGAAAATCTCTTCCTGCGCCACGCGGGCGCGGGGAGCGACGTCGGCAATCACCGTCGGCTCGATAAAGTACCCGGGGCCGGGCGCTTCCCCGCCCCCGGCCACGAGCCGCCCTTCCTTCTTTCCCGTCTCGATGTAGCTGAGGATCGACTTTTCGGCCCTGCCGTTGATCACCGGTCCCATGTCGGTTTCCGGATCGAGCGGCGATCCCACCTGGATCTCCGCCACCCGCTCCTTCAGCTTTTCCAGAAATGCGTCATAGACCTTCTCCACCACGATCGCCCGCGAGCAGGCCGAACACTTCTGCCCCTGATAGCCAAAAGCCGAAACCACCACGCCTTCCACGGCGGCGTCGAGATCCGCCTCGCTATCCACGACGATCGAGTCCTTGCCACCCATCTCGGCCACCACGCGCTTCACCCAGATTTGACCGGGCGAGACCTTCGCCGCCAGCTCGTTGATTCGCAGGCCGACCTCCTTCGAGCCGGTAAAGGCCACGTACCGTGTGCGCGGATGCGTCACCAAGACGTCGCCGACCTCCGCGCCCGAGCCGGGAAGGAAATTCACAACCCCCGGCGGCAATCCCGCTTCTTCGAGAACCTCGAAAAACTTGTAGCCGGCCGCCGGCGCGTCGCTCGACGGCTTGAGAACGACCGTATTGCCGGTCACGATGGAGGCGCTCGTCATGCCCGCCAGAATGGCCATGGGAAAGTTCCAAGGCGGGATAACGATTCCCACCCCGAGCGGGAGGTAGCGCAGGAAATTCTTCTCGCCCGGCACCGGCGTGAGGGGTTGCGGGCCGTCCAGACGCAGTATTTCGCGGGCATAAAACTCGCAGAAATCAATCGCCTCGGCCACATCGGCGTCCGCTTCGGGCCAGGTCTTCCCGACTTCGTAAACCAGCCACGCCTCATAGTAATACTTCCGCTCGCGGAGGATTCTGGCCGCGGCCAGCAACAACTCCACCCGCTGCTCAGCCGGCGTCCGGCTCCACATCCGGAAAGCCTCCTCCGCGTTACGAATGGCGCGATCCGCCAGCTCCGGCGTGCCCTTGGAAAAGACGCCGACAATCTGATCCTTTTGCGCCGGATTGTGCGAGACGAGCTTCCCGGAGGTAGCCAGGCGCTCCCCTCCGATCACCAGGCCATACTCCCGGCCCAGTTCGTTCTGCACCTGCTCCAGGGCTTCTTTCATGCGGCGGCGGTGTTCCAGATTGCCCTTGAAATCGCTTAAAGGCTCATTTTTAAATTCAGGCAATGGCCTACCCTGTCTCGATCGGTTGGCGGTCGCCGAGGCCATAACGGGACCATTATAATTGTCTCGAGTCGAGCGGTGGGTGGCGACGACACCCGGATGGCCATTCGGCGGGCCGGCCGATTGCTGAAAAGTTTCAATATCCGCCTGCAAAAAGCGCCTTGACACCCCCCTATCCCCTTTGCTAGCATGCGCCCCGTTCATCAAGGTACGAGCGAGTCGGCCTGGGAGTCTTCGCCCCGCTTTCGCCGAACCCGGTTCGGCGAGCCGGGCGGATCGACTTTCCATGACACTGCCGAGGAGGGTTGGGTCCCGCTTCCTGGCCTTCAGACGCGCAGGCTGGGCAGGCCGTTGCCAGGAGACGACTGCCAACGGTTTTGAGTCCGTCTCAGCCGCACCCTCGTCGCGGCCGGAAAGCCGGGCCACTGTTTGCCGGAGGTGAACCATGAAAACCACGTCCCGGATCCAGGGATCATGCGTCGTGTGGGTGGCGCTCAGCGCGATCACGATGGCGACATTGACCGAGTCCCGTAAAGCCAGTGCTCAAGTGCTGTACGGTTCGATTGTCGGTCACGTGACGGATTCGACCGGCGCCGCCGTGCCGGCCGCCAAGGTGCGCATCGTCAGCAAGGATACGAACGTCTCCAAGCTCACGACGACCAACGCGAGCGGCGACTACAGCATTACGGACGCCGTGCCGGGAACCTATACCGTGGAGATCATGCGGGAGGGCTTCAAGACTTACGCCCGCGGCGGGGTATCCGTCACGCTGAATGCCGTGACCCGCGTGGATGCGGTTCTGGAAGTTGGGGCCGTCACCCAAACGGTGGAGGTGAGCGGGGCCCCTCCGTTGCTCCAGACCGACACGCCGGAAGTGCATGCCAATGTCGACGCTCCGGTGCTCGAGAACCTTCCCGTGCCGCTCGGAAGGAACTACCAGCAGATTTACCGCGGACTGCCGGGCTTCAGTCCTCCCACCAATAGCCACTCGTATCCCACCAATCCGGCGCGCTCGCTGTCGTTCAATGTCAACGGGACGAGCAACAATCAGAATAATACGCGGATTGACGGCGTCAGCACGTACAACGTCCAGCTGCCCCACGTCACCTCGTACGTTCCGACGCTCGATTCGATCGAGCAAGTCAACGTGGTCACCGACAGCTTTGACGCCGAACAGGGTTTCGCGGGCGGGGCGGCGATCAACGTTGAGACCAAGAGCGGCACCAACCAGTTTCACGGGGACCTGTTCGAATACCACAACGATAACCACTTGAAGGCCTGGCCCATGCTCTTCGACGCCGCCGGCCAGAACATCGGCAACAAACCGAAGTATATCTACAATGACTTCGGGGGTTCGGCCGGAGGGCCCATCAAAAAGGACAAGGTCTTCTTCTTCGCCAGTTACGAAGGCCTGTTCAACAATTTCACCGCGCAGACGTTTGCCACCATCCCCACCCAGGCCATGCGCACCGGTGACCTGTCCGCCTCCGGAACGCCGATTTACGACCCTCTGACGGGCGACCCCACCACCGGCCTGGGACGCGCCCAGTTTGTGGCCTCCTCGAACCCGGCCAGCCCCACCTATAACCCCGCCTGCACGAATCCGGCCGGCTGTCCCAATATCATCCCGACGGCGCGGCTCGATCCGATCGCGCAGAAAATTCTGACCTTTGTCCCGCTCCCCAACCGCCCCGGAGTCAAGCGCGATTATTTCGTCTCCGGCAGTCGCGTCTTCCACCGCCAGCAGGTCGATACGAAATTCAATTACAACACCAGCCCAAAACTCAACTTCATCGGCACGTTCGGCGTGCTCCACTACATCAATGACACGCCGACCGTCTTTCAGTCGACGAACGCCGGAGGGGACCATTTTGGTAAAGGAGGCAACTCCGGGCACGGATACGGGAATACCTACCGGACAACGGTCATGGGCACCTATTCTTTCAGCCCTAACTTCCTGCTGGATGCTCACTTCGGGTACGCCCGCCAGGGCACGGCTTCCGTTCCCCGGGACCTTGGAACCAACTTTGGCAGCAAGGTCTTGGGCATTCCGGGCACGAACGGAACCCGCAACTTCGAGAGCGGCTGGCCGGAATTCGACATCTCCGGTTTCAACACGATCGGCCAGGTGGACAACTTCATGCCCTACTACCGGCACGATCCGCAGTACCAATACGCCGCGAACTTTAACTTAATACGGGATACTCATAACATCCGCTTCGGCACCGAGTTCTATCGCCAGGAACTCAATCAGACTCAGGCCGAGTTCTTGAGCGGCGCTTACGGCGCTCAGGGCGGCTTTCACTTTGGCGAGGGCACCACGTCGACGTGCACCGCGGTCAGCGCCGGAAGTTGTACGGCCACCTCCAACACCTCGCGGTTCAATGGCCTTGGATCGTTTTTGCTGGGCGAGGCCGACTTTCTGGGAAGAAACCTCCAAGTTCCCGACGTCTTTCACATCCACGCCAATCTCTTCTCCGCCTATGTTCGAGACCGCTGGAACTTCACTCCCAAGCTGACTTTGGATTACGGGGTGCGGTGGGAGTATTACCCCATACCGGGGCGGCCCGACCGGGGCATCGAGGTATACGACCCGGCCACCAACCAGATTAAGCTTTGCGGGTTCGGAGTGGTGCCGGCCGGCTGCGGGGTGCACATCAGCAAGAAGCTCTTCGGACCGCGCGCCGGCTTCGCCTATCGGGCCACGGATACCTTCGTGATCCGAGCCGGGTACGGCATCACCATCGACCCCTACGAGGCGATGGAGCCGCTGCGCAACAACTACCCAATATCCGTCCCTCTGAACGTCACCAACCCATTGGGGAATCTATTCCCGGCCGGAACGCTCGAGACCGGCATCCCTCCGATTGCCGTGCCGAGCAACGGGAATGGGATTATCCCGCTGCCGCTCGACGTCGGCTACGAAGGCTATCCGAGCCAGCATTTCGACCGTGGCTACGTCCAGTCCTGGAACTTCATGCTCCAGAAGCAGTTGCGATGGGGCTTCACGGGCCAGGCCGGGTACGTGGCCACGCGGCAGGTGCGCGAGCTGGGCTTCCTGGACCTCAACGCCGGCCAAATCATCGGGGCCGGCTCGGCGGGGCAGCCCTTGTTCGTCCAATGGGGCCGCACCGCTCCGACCATCAACATCACGCCGGTCGGCTCCGGCCACTACGATTCCCTCCAGGCCAGCCTCCAGCGCCGCTTCACTCAGGGTCTGATGCTTCAGGTCAACTACACGTGGGGCAAGGCGATCTCCAACATCGACAACAGCGACGGCAGCCCGGGTGACGAAAAGCTCCAGGTGTTCCGGCTCATGCATCTCAACGAGACGGTGACCGACTTTGATCGCACTCACAACCTCGAAATCCTCCACGTTTGGCAGTTGCCCTTCGGCCACAATCAGCGTTGGCTGGCCAACCGAGGCGCCTGGAGTTACCTGGCCGGCGGCTGGCAGGTGAGCGGCCTGGCCAGCTTTATGTCGGGTGCTCCGTTTAGTGTTTATGCCAGCGGTTCCGGTTTCAATACCCCCGGCAGCAACCAGACAGCGGACCAGATCAAGCCCCGCGTCGCTTACATCGGCGCTACCGACCCGGCCCGTTATTTCTACGACCCGCTGGCGTTCGCCGACGTCAGCGGCGCGCGGCTCGGCAACACGGGCTTCAACTTTCTGCGCGGCCCGGGCATCGCCAACTACGACTTCAGCCTGCAGCGCGAATTTGTCATTACCGAGCGCTACCGGCTTCTGTTCCGCCTGGACGCGTTCAACTTCACCAACACGCCGCACTTCAGCCAGCCGGATAATTGTGTTTGCGATGCCAATGCGTTCGACCCCGTCACCAATGCCGTCACGGATCCGGGCAGTTTCATGACCGTCACCGGCGTGCAGGATTTGGCTCGGGAAGGCATCGACGAACGGCAGTTTGAGTTCAGCCTGCGGCTCAGCTTTTAGTCGCACCCACCCGCCGCCGCGACGAAAAGACGCGCCCGAGGGCGCGTCTTTTCGTCAAGCGACTGCCGCCCGGCGCACGTCCGGTGACAGGCCGAGCCAGAACCGTCATCCTGCCGGCCGGCTGCGCTTTGACGCCGGCACGGCCGGTGGCCACACCACCTTCCCCAACACCCGGCTGCCCCGCGCACCGGTCACGCTGGGTAGGTTCCCCGCCCGGCCATGCCACGTCCGGTCGGCTAACAGGGCAAAGGCGATCGCTTCTTTGGCGTCAACGGGGAGACCCCATTCCTCTGAACGATGAAGGGAGAGACAGGGAGCGAGCTCGCGGATGCGTTCCACGAGTATGCGGTTATGCGCGCCGCCCCCTGAAACCACCAGGCGGTGAAACTGGCCGCGCGGTTGTACGAAGCGCCGCAGCGCTTCCGCGATGGAGCGGGCCGTCAGTTCGGTCGCCGTCCGAACCAAATCGGCCGGCGGAAACCGGCGCTGCGGCCAGAAGTAGCGCTCGATAAAGTCCTTGCCAAACTGCTCGCGACCGCAGCTTTTCGGCGGTGGACGGCGAAAGAAAGGCAGCCGGAGCATTTCACTGAGCAGCGGCTCCAGCACCCGGCCCCGGGCCGCCATCCTCCCGTCCCGGTCATACCTCCTCCTGCCGCCCGTCAACTCGCAAACCAGGGCGTCGATCACCATGTTGCCCGGACCGGTATCGAAGCCGGAGATCTCTTCGGGACGGGCGGAGGCGGGAATCGCGGTCATGTTAGCAATACCTCCCAGGTTCAGCGCCACGGTGCCCAGCCGTCGGTCGCGCAGCAGCAGATAATCGACAATCGGCACGAGCGGAGCTCCCTGGCCGCCGGCGGCCATGTCGGACGGGCGGAAGTCCGCCACGACCGGCGCGCCCGTCAGTTCCGCGATTACGGCCGGTTCGCCGATCTGCAGCGTGCTGGGCCGCCGCCCGTCGGCTCCGCCATGGTGGAAGATCGTTTGGCCATGGGATCCGATATAGGCGAGCCGAGATGGGGAAATCCTTGCCTTGCGGCAGACGCTTAGCGCCGATCGGCCAAACAACTCACCCAACTGAAAATTCAGGTCGCTGATCTCGCCCGCCGTCACCGGCTCTCCGCTTGTTGCCTTCCAGATTCGGGCCCGTACCGCCGGCCTGTAGGGAAACGTCTGAAACGCCAGCAACCGTACAAAAGGGCTGCTGGCGGAGCCGTGGATAGCCACTAAGGCCGCGTCAATCCCGTCCAGAGACGTGCCGGCCATCAGGCCGACAACGAGCCGTTCCCTGGCTGGTCGCGGCCGTCTCCGCCAGAGCTGGTCAACTGCGGAAGCCTGAACCATGGTACGCTCGGGTTTCGCCGTTACGGCCGCGGCTCCAAGCCCCTCACGCCGGCGTCGAGCTCGGAGCTTACCACGACCAATTTGGTGCTCGAGGCCCTTCCGCAATCATACTCGAACTCCCCATTTGGTTAGACCACAAACCAAATGGTTAGTCCCATGAACTGCAATTGAAATGGAGTCAAACGCTCACGGGGAAAGATTTCGATGTTGGAATGTTACGTAAGTAGTTGGAATCACGTGGCTTTGAGTCCTGCCGAGAGGCAACATTGACCAGACGGCCATGTTCGTTCATGTGGCAGATGAATTGCTTACAGGCCATCATTGGTACCAGGGCTCGGGGTACCCGCAAATCGAGATTGAGGCTGACTGATGAAGCGCCATCCCAGCAACGTTCTCTCTGGCGCTCGACCCGAAGACCGCGACCTGTCTATTCTTCGTGTGACCGCCATCGAACTCGTGATGCTGGCCGCGGTTTTGACACCTCTCGTTCTCTGCGCCCTCCTCCGCTAAGCCGAACAGCGATCACCACGAACCACGATACTTTTCCACCCGAAATCGGTCCGGAACGAAGCCATGCGCCCTGTTTGAGCGGAGGATCCCACGATCTCCGGCTTTCGATTTGGCAGGTTGCTGGCGGTCATTGTCTATAAGATGTTGAAAACAAAGCTTCATTTATTATTGATAATATAGGACTCATGTTTTATGATTGAGAGCAACTAAATTACGGCGACGAGCATCTATGAGGGCGTAGAGTAAGAAGGTACAACCAAACCGCATAGGAGGGTACAAACATGGCGATCGTTCGATGGGAACCGTTCCGAGACCTGCTGACAACCCAAGATCGTTTTAACCGTCTGTTTAATGACACACTTTCTCAGTTTTTTGGAGACGAAGGCACCTTGGCGAGCGCCTCGTGGGCTCCGGCGGTCGATATTTACGAGACCGACCACGATGTCGTAATGAAGGCTGAACTGCCGGGGATCGATCCGAAAGATGTGGAGGTTCGGGTCGAGGACGGGACGCTGTATCTGAAGGGCGAACGGAAGTTCCAAAATGAAATCAAGAAAGAAAACTATCATCGGGTCGAGCGGAGCTACGGATCCTTTACGCGGTCCTTCACTCTGCCGAACTCGGTTGATGCTGACAAGGCTAAGGCTGAGTACAAGAACGGCGTCTTGACTCTGACGATGCCCAAGAAAGAGGAGGCCAAGCCGAAAACGATTCAGATTGCCGTCAGCAAGAATTGAGCTGGACGGGGCGGGCTGGCCGTTCCGGCTGTAACCTTGCACGGGCGGCTGAAGCCGCTGAATGGAAAGGTTTTGGGTGGCCAGCTCCGGAGCTGGCCCCCGCTCACTCTCAATCTGCGAAAGAACTTGAAAAACGCTACAGGAGGTAACTACCATGGCGATCGTCCGATGGGAACCATTTCGTGATTTGCTCACGACTCAGGAACGCTTTAACCGTCTGTTCAACGAGGCCTTCTCTCAGATCTTTAGTGGAGAGGGCGAACTGACGACCCGAGGGTGGACTCCGGCGGTTGATATCTATGAAAACGACCAGAACCTGGTGTTCCAGGCCGAACTGCCCGGGGTCGATCCGAAGGATGTCGAGGTGCGCGTCGAAGACGGGACGCTGTATCTGAAGGGCGAGCGAAAGTTCGAAAAGGAAACCAAAGAAGAGAACTATCATCGCATGGAGCGCTCCTACGGGGCTTTTGCTCGCAGCTTCGCGCTCCCGAACTCGGTCGACACTGACAAGGTGGTGGCCCACTATAAAGACGGCGTGCTCACCTTGACCATGCCCAAGCGCGAGGAGGCCAAGCCCAAGACGATTAAAATCGAAGTGGCGGGCGAAGGCACGAAGGCCGCAGCCTCCCGGGCTTGATCTGCGGACGAGTGGGACGTGATTTCACGTCCCACTCGTCATCGATAACGGCTGATGCGGCCGATGCACACTCACCGCACATGCGGTTACGACCAGCGAATGAAACCGTTGCGAGACGGCACGGCAATGCTGAGAAATTTTCAGTTGCGGAGCTGAATTCATTGAGAAAGGTTGAAATCCTATCATGGCAACGCGCTTTGACAAGTTGACCATTAAGGCTCAAGAGGCCCTGCAGGCCACCCAGGAGATTGCCAGCCGATACGGCAACCAGCAGATGGAGCCTCTCCACCTGCTCCTGGCGCTCGTCGAGCAGAAGGACGGCATTATGCCGGCCATCCTGTCGCGGCTCGGAGTATCCTCCGCCACTTTGTCGGCGGAAGTCGAGCGAGCCATTCAAAGTTTGCCGAAGGTGGGGGGCGTGACAGACCATTACCTCTCGGTTGCCCTCAAGGAAACCCTGGATCAGGCGTTCAAAGAGGCGGAGCCCTTCAAGGACGAGTTTGTTTCCACCGAGCACCTCTTGCTGGCCATCGCCAAAAGACCCGCCGACCCGGCCGCGCGGATTCTCGCCCGCCTAGGAGTCAGCCACGATGCTATCCTCAAAGCGCTGGTGGCCGTGCGCGGCACGCAGCGAGTGACCGACCAGAATCCGGAGGATAAGTATCAGGCCCTCGAACGATATGCGCGCGACCTGACGGAGCTGGCGCGCCGCGGAAAGCTGGACCCGGTGATCGGTCGCGACGACGAAATCCGCCGCGTGATCCAGGTGCTGTCGCGTCGAACGAAGAACAATCCGGTCCTGATCGGCGAGCCGGGCGTGGGCAAGACGGCTATCGTCGAAGGCATCGCGCAGCGAATCGTGGCCGGCGATGTTCCCGAATCCCTGAAGTCTAAACGCATTGTGGCGCTTGACTTAGGAGCGCTTGTGGCCGGCTCCAAATATCGCGGCGAGTTCGAGGATCGCCTTAAGGCGGTGCTGAAAGAAATCGAAGAATCGGACGGTCAAATCATCCTTTTTGTCGACGAGCTGCACACGTTGGTGGGCGCCGGAGCAGCGGAAGGCTCCGTCGACGCTTCCAACATGCTCAAGCCAGCGCTGGCGCGCGGCGAACTGCGCTGCATCGGCGCCACCACCCTCAACGAATATAAGAAATACATTGAGAAGGACGCCGCTCTGGAACGGCGTTTTCAGCCGGTTTACGTCGGCCAGCCGTCCGTAGAAGACTCCATCGCTATTCTGCGCGGCCTCAAGGAGAGATACGAAGTCCACCACGGCGTGCGGATCAAGGATTCCGCCATTGTCGCCGCCGTGATGCTCTCCAACCGCTACATCTCCGACCGCTACCTCCCCGACAAGGCGATCGACTTGATTGACGAGGCCGCCTCCAGCCTGCGTATCGAGATTGACTCGATGCCCGCGGAGATTGACCAGATCGAGCGCAAAATCACGCAACTCGAGATCGAGCGCCAGGCCCTCAAGAAGGAAGATGACCCGGCGTCGAAGGAACGCCTGGAGGCCATCGAGCACGAACTGGCGGAACTGCGCGAGCAATCCTCGAGCCTCAAGCTCCGATGGAAGGCCGAGAAAGAAGCCATTGCCCGCATCCGCCAGCTCAAAAGCGAGATCGAGCAGGCGAAAACCGAGGAAGCCCGGGCCACCCGCGAGGGCGATTTAAACCGGGCCGCTGAAATCCGCTACGGCAAGCTCGTGGCCCTCGAAAAGCAGCTGGCCGAGGCGAACCGCGAGCTCCAAGAGAGGCAGAAAGGCCAGCCCATGCTCAAGGAGGAAGTGGACGAGGAAGACGTGGCGCGCATCGTCTCCAAGTGGACGGGTATTCCGGTGACGAAGATGCTCGAAGGCGAGATGGCGAAGTTGGTGCAGATGGAAGACCGGCTGCGCCAGCGAGTCATCGGGCAGGACGAAGCCTTGCGTCTGGTCGCGAACGCTGTGCGTCGCAGCCGCGCCGGTCTGTCGGATCCCAAAAAACCGATCGGTTCGTTCCTGTTCTTGGGGCCGACCGGCGTGGGGAAGACGGAGCTGGCGCGGGCCCTGGCCGAGTTCCTCTTCGACGACGAGCGCGCGATGCTGCGCATCGATATGTCGGAGTACATGGAGAAGCACTCCGTGGCGCGCCTCATCGGAGCGCCTCCCGGCTACGTCGGCTACGAAGAAGGCGGCCAGCTCACCGAGCCGGTGCGCCGCCGGCCCTATTCCGTGCTGCTGTTTGACGAAATCGAGAAGGCCCACCCGGATGTCTTTAACATCTTCCTTCAGATTCTTGATGAAGGCCGCCTGACCGACGGCAAGGGCCGCACCGTCGACTTTAAAAATACCGTCATCATCATGACCTCCAACATCGCCAGCCACGAGATCCACGAGGCCATGGGGGAAAACGGACGCGGACGGGGTGTTACCGAAGAGCTTCGAAAACGGATTCACGAGACCCTGTTGCGGCACTTCCGGCCGGAATTCATCAACCGGATTGACGAGATCGTGATCTTCAACGCGCTCGGCAAGGAGCAAATCGAGCAGATCATCGACCTGCAGCTCGAAAACTTGAAACGCCTCCTGGCGGAGCGCAAGATCCAAATCGAGCTGACCGCGGACGCGAAGGAGCTCCTGTTCCGGGAGGGTTACGACCCTCAGTTTGGGGCGCGGCCGCTCAAGCGCGCTATTCAGCGGCTGATCCAGGACCCGCTGGCCCTGAAACTGCTCGACGGTGACGTGCTTCCCGGCGACACCGTCCGCGTGGACGCCGACCTGAAGAAAGGCGTGATGAAATTCGAGCGCGAGGTCACCAAAACCGCCCGGGCGGTGGCGCACAATCCCTAACCGGCGGCAAGTCGGGCAGCGAGCGGCCGGGTTTGCTTGGTCCCCCGTCGGTTCGATAGAATCATGGTCGGGATGGATCGAGGAATCCCGTGAGGATCAGGCCAGGCCGGATGCGTGTGTTTCCCAATTTCCGTTTTCGAACGCGGCTGGCGCTCATCGTTTTTCTCACCATGGCCTGTACGAGCGCCATTTTGATCTGGACTTACGTCTACCAGATTCGCCGCATGCGGATTTACGTGACCGGCATCACTTCCGACTTGCTGGCCATCAGCCAGTTGACCCAGCAGAAGATTCCGCCGAAAGCCGATCGCAACCAAGTCTATTTGGCGTACAAAAAGGCGCTCGAGGACGCCGGCCTCACGATCGACGTAGCCTCCCCCGCCGGCGATATCGTGGTGAGCAGCAATCCCCGCCAAGTGGGCAAGAAGATCAACCCCAAGAAACGGCGCGCGGAGAAGCAAGAGCCCATCAATATCGAGGCGGAGTTCAAGGACATCAACATCGACCCGGGGGTTGAACAGCACTCCTACGTTGTGGAGTTCCCTATCGTGCAGGGCGAAAAGGTGATTGGTTACGTGCGGGCGCGGGGCGTGGGCGACGAGGTGGTGCAACTGATGCGGCGCACTTACCTGACGCGCTTTTTCTGGATTGTCGCCACGATGCTGGCGGGATTGATCGCCGTGGTCTACCTGGCGTTTCGATTTACCAAACCGGTGGATATGCTGGTGACCGGGGCCAACCAGGTGGCTCAAGGCAACCTTTACGTGTCTCTTCCGACGACGGGGACGGATGAGATGGGGCGGCTGGCCGAGACGTTTAACCAGATGGTGGAACGCCTGCGTGAAAACCGCAAGCTGCAAGAGCGATTCAACGAAGTGGAAAAAATGTCGCTGCTCGGGCGTTTTGCCGGAACCGTGGCCCACGAAGTGCGCAATTCGCTCAACTTCATCAATCTCAGTATCGATCAGGTGCGCGCCAAGTACGCGGGCGCCGATGAGCGAACGCGCCGCGAGGTCGAGAGAAATCTGGCCAACGCCAAGGAAGAAGTCAGTCGCCTCAACCGTCTCGTCAATGACTTCCTGGCGGCGGGCCGCCAGTCTCCGCCGGCGTTCGCACCGTGCGACGTTCGCGCCACTCTCCAAGAGGCGATCACCGTGGTCGAGAAGCAGGCCCACGCCCAGGATATCGAGATCACCGAAGACTTGCCGGCGGAACTGCCGGTGCTCAGAGCCGATCCGGCCCAGATCAAAACGTGTTTCTTGAACATTCTCACCAACGCCGTGCAGGCCATGCCGAGAGGAGGCCGAATCCGCGTAACGGCGGAAACGGTTTCCGGAAACGGGACCGCAGGAAGATTGGTTTTGCGCTTCGCCGATACCGGGCCGGGCATCCCCCGCCAGGATCGGGAGAAGATCTTCGCACCCTACTTCTCCACGAAAGCCACGGGTTTTGGACTCGGCCTGGCGATTACCAAGAAGATCGTTGAAGACCACGGCGGCCGCATCTACGTGACCGACAGCCAGGCTCCGGGAACGGTCATGGTGGTGGAGTTGCCGCTTCCCGGCGGCTGGGCGGATGCGGGTCAAGGGCCGGCGCCCAGACTGGCAACTAGGGCGTAAGACCCGGCGTTGTTCCGGGCCGCTTCGGTCACCAGCGTTGCCGCCTCTTCTGGCTACCTTGAGCGGACTCCATGCCGAGCGCTTCCATCCTTGTGGTTGACGACGAAGAGCGCCAGCGGGCCATCTACCGCGACATTCTTAACGACGAAGGCTATGAGACCGAAACCGCCCCGAGCGGCGAAGTCGCCCTTCGCCTGCTTCGACAGAAACGCTTCGATCTGGTCATCACCGACCTGAACTTGACCGGCATGACGGGGGTGCAGTTGCTGAGCGAGATCGTTCAAGCGGATCCGACCGTCGCCGTGATCCTGGTCACGGGTTACCCCTCGATCCAGTCGGCCATTGAGGCTACCAAGAAGGGCGTTTATACGTATCTGGAAAAGCCGCTGGACCGGGACAAGCTGCTCCGCGTGGTGGGCGAAGTCTTCGAGCACTTGACCGCTTTGCGCGAGACCATCATCGGCGACTCCCCCGCCACCAAGGCCATGCTGCGGATGATTTTGAAAGTGGCGCCCACGTCTCACACGGTGCTGATTCTCGGCGAAAGCGGTACCGGCAAGGAACTGGTGGCGCGCGAAATTCACAAGCACAGCCCCCGGCATGACAAGCCGTTTCTGGCCGTCAACTGCGCCTCGCTGACCGAGACGCTGCTCGAAAGCGAACTCTTCGGCCATGAGAAGGGCGCCTTTACGGACGCCCATCAGCAAAAGAAGGGGCTCTTCGAACGCGCCCATCACTCGACGCTGTTTCTGGATGAGATCGGCGACACGAGCCTGGCGTTGCAAGCCAAAATTTTGCGCGCCTTGCAGGAGCGCGAGATCATGCGGGTAGGCGGCAGCGAAGCCATCAAAGTCGACGTGCGCATTATCGCCGCCACCAACCGGAATCTCGAACAGATGCTGAAGGAGGGCAAGTTCCGCGAGGATCTGTATTACCGCCTGAAAGTCATCCCCATTCAATGCCCGCCCTTGCGGGATCGAGCGGATGACATCGAGCTGCTGGCTCGACATTTTATGCGCAAAGCCGCCCTCGCCGCCAACCGCAAGGTGAAGGGTATTTCACCGGAAGCCCTGGAAGCGCTTCGCGCCTACACCTGGCCGGGCAACATCCGGCAGCTCGAGTGGGCCATTGAGCGGGCCGTCCTGCTGGGCGAGACTGACCGCATTGAAGCATCCGATCTGCCACCCGAGGTACTGGAGCGCGCCGTACCGGCGCCGGTTCACGAGCCGGCCGACGGCCCGGCCGCCGCCGGCGTCATGACCGCGCGCGCTAACGGGCTCGAGCCCATTATTCCGGAAGGCAGTTGGGAAGAGCACGAAAAAGCGAAGATCATGGAGGCCCTGCAGCGCACCAACGGCAACATCACGCGGGCGGCGCAGTTGTTGGGCATGACATTTCGAACTCTCCAGTATCGCCTGGAAAAATTCGGCATCAAAAGGCCCTGAGGCTGGCGAGGTCGCGGCGCCCGCTACCTGGCGGGCGGCCGGCCGAGAAGCTCCCGATTGCACTCGTCACGCGGTTCGAAAACGCCTCGACCCGGATAGCCGACTCGCTCATAACCACGGTGACGGCTCCGGCGAGGTCAGTTCGCCACACCGCCACGCCGGCCTGCCGGAGCTCGTCAAGGATTTGAGGAGCAGGCAGATTCCTGGCGTTGTCACGCTCCACCGCCATCAGCGCGACTCTCGGCTGCAGGCACCGGAGCCATTCGGGAGTGAAGGCCAACTTGGCTCCCTGATGGCCAACCCGGACCAGCGTGCTCGCGAGAGACGCCCCGGCGCCAACGAGCTGCTTCTCGACCGAAGCGGTGATGCTTCCGGGCAGAAGGACCGAGCGTGTTCCGCTGACCAGCCGGAGCGCGAGAGTACCGGAGCTTGAAGCCCGCCGGCTGGTCGGAGCCCGCGCGGCCAGACGGCGCGGTGGCCAAAGAATGTCAACCCGCGCGCTGGCGATGCGGACGGAATCTCCGGCCGCCGTTTCCCTAACGCGCACGCCGAGAGCGTCGGCATCGCTCAGAAGGGCGGCCCAGCGCGGATCAGGGAGTTCGTCAGCCAAGGGAGGATGCCATAGTTGCCCGACGCGAAAATTCTTCAGCACGGAATCAATTGCGCTTAAATCGCTGCTGCGATCCTCCGCCGCGACCACGATGTCGATTTTCTTAAGACCGCGCGACCAAAGATACGGCGAGACGATGTTCTCCCCCGGGTCCCAGGCGTGTTCGCGAAGGCGGCCTTGAGATCGCCCCCATCCATCTGGCGCTCCACAAGCTCCGACCAGGACCGTCGTGCCGTCCGGCAACACGATGAACGTGGCGTCGCCGCCGCCGCAGTCGAGCGCCGTCACCTCCACGATGCCGCGAGGAAGATCCGGCGCGAAGGGATAGACCACAACCAGGGCACTCATCACACCGAAAGCGGCCGCAGCGGCGAGACCGATCGACCGCCAGCGCCCGAGCGCGATCGCACCCACAACGATGGAGCTGGCGAAACCCCAAGCCACCCAGTCGGGCGGCGACGGAACACGGTACGACAGCCACGCCGGCACGTGGTGCAGCCGGGTCAAGGCAAAAAGCATCTCGACAATGCCAGCCACTGGCCGGGCAAAACATGCGGCCGGCCTCGGAATCGTCGCGCTCAGAACCATAGTGGGGAAGCCAACCGCCAGCAAGACGGTCATCAGGGGGATGGCCAGCGCATTGAGTCCGATTCCGACTAGCGTGACACGATGAAAGGTTTCGGCCATGGGCAGAAGGAGACCCACCTGGAGAAGGGCCGAGAACCACACGATGTTGATGATCCAGAGGACAGCTCGAGTGGATAAGGTGACGGCATGCTGCGCCAACCGTGGATGAGCGTCGAAAAACTTCCACCGCGCCTCCAGCGCCGCGATCAGCGAACGCAGGTCCAGCCGGAACTGGACTTGGCGCGGATCCAGAAGAACATCCCGTTCTGGCGACGGTAGCTGTTCAAGGGCCCGCCGATAAGGCTCAGTCGAGCGTTCAAGGACCGGGACCGCCACGCCCGCGATTAACAAGGCCGCGGCAAACGAGAGCTGAAAGCCGGATTCGAACAACCACGCCGGACGATCCACCAGCAACAGAAGGGCCGCAAGGCCGAGGGCATTCAACGCGCGATGGTCGCGATCGAACAAACCCGCCAGCAGAAATGCCATGATCATGACGGTGGCCCGCAACGTAGGCGCGCGCTGCTCGACCAGCAATGCGTACACCAGCAAAAAGCTGAACAGAACGGCCAATCTTGGCGTTTTCCTCAGTCTCAGGAGACGCAGTAACCCGCCAGCGAGCATAGCCAGCAGGCCGACGTGCAGACCGGCAATCACCAGGAGGTGATACAGGCCGCTTTTGCGAAAATGATCCACCGTTTCTGAATCCAACGAGGAGCGGTCCCCGAGCAAAACAGCCTTGAGCACGGCACCATCGCCGCCCTGCCGCGTCCAGGGCGGAAACAGGCGGTCGATTCCAGCCAGCAGTTGGCGACGCGTGTTCTCGACCAGCGGGAAGAGTCTCGGACTACCGGCGCTCGGAAGCTTCTGGATCAACTGCGGATCGCGAATCGTGCCCGTCCAGTACAAGTCTTCAATTGACTGCATTCGCGTGCGAAAATCGAAACTTCCCGGATTGCGGTACACCCGAGGCTGGCGCAACCGAACCTCCGCGACAACGCAGTCGCCATATCGAAGGCGCGGCAACGCCATTTGGGCGAGTTGACCACGATCGTTTGGCCATTCGAGCCACAGGCGGATGCGCCCCGACGCCGGCCGGCTCACGGCAGCCGTTTCCATGCGGGTCAGAGCTACATCAAATTGCCAACCCAAAGCCGTCTGAATAGGATCGCTCATCAGACGCCCGGCAACGCGCACCGGCTCCTTGGGATTAATTCCCCATTCCGCCAGATGAGAAATATGGGAAGGTGGAAAACGGAGATCGAACAGATAGGCGGCAGCAGAACCCGAGAACACAAAACCCGAAAGGGCAAAAGTTAATGCTAACCATCGCCGGTCGTGCCGGAGCAACACCAAACCTACCACCAGACACACGGCGGCGCATGCGGTAGCCACCGCCGCGCCTTTCGAGGGAACGAAACCCGCGCCGCACCGCGTCAGGCTGATCCCGAGCGCAAAGGAGCACGCCAATGCCAGCATGGGGTACTTCATGGCACGGTTAACCCTGCGGACGAGGCCCGCAACTCGTCAGTACCCGAACGACTGGGCCGCAACCCGTTGCCCGCCTTCCCAGTCCGGTGCGTCGTCTTCGTGGCGAATCGTCGGGGCACTAGGCCGGCCCGTGGGGGCATGGCTTGGCCTCTCACAACCACCGCCCAGCACTTGCCCGACCTCCCAGGCGTCGCAGCCGAGGTCTTGCCCTGCGAGGACTCAGCTTCAGGAAGCCTCCGCAGGCCTCTCCGAATTCCGAGGTTCCACGTCGGTCTCCACGGTCTCGAAAATCGCGTCCCCAACATTCACCGACTTCCACGGCTTCTAAATCTATGCTCCGACCGGCGACCTCAGAGTATACTGCGGTAGGAAATGTTTCGGGCAGCCTGGACGGCGCGCCAGCGCAGTCGGCAAAGGGGCGGTTCCTCCATGTTGCGCTTTACTTTCGCCCCATCGCCCGACCACAAAATGTGCATGGCTTGCGGCGAGTTGCCGACCGGCCCTGTGCCTGAATGCGGCCACCCGATAAGCCGGAGAGGAGGGCTTCTGTCGGCGGTCGAGATCATTGACATTCGTCAATTCAGAGCGTCAGACTTCGCCCCCTTGATCGACGCAGAGTCTCGCGCATGGTACGAAGGCCTCAAATGGGACTATCGAGCGTCGGCACAACTCATTTACGGGTGCCTGGCCGAAAAGCGGCTGGCCGGTTTCGCCCTCGTCCATGGAAAGCAGATTAAGGGTTATAGCTTTTTTGTCTATGAACGCGGCAAAGGTCTGATTGGCGATCTGTTTGTCGACTCGGGAACTCACACCTTCGAGCACGCGTGGCTCCTTTTGGACCATGTGATCGAGACGGTGACGGCTACTCCCGGAACGGTGCGGGTAGAGGCGCAGTTGCCGCATTTTACACTCGACGAACTAGCGCCGCGCTTCCGCGCCCGAGGCTTTGAAGCCTACGAGCGGCGCTTTATGGTGCGGGCGCTGGAGGACCAGGCTGCCGCTCTCGGCCAGCACGCCGGGCGCGATGTGTTGCGAGAATTTACGTTGGAGCCCTGGGAACGCTCGCATGATCGAGACGCCGCCGTTCTCCTTTACGAGAGCTACCGGGACCACGTGGACACACTCATCAATGATCAATACGCGTCACTAGGGGGCGCGAGCCGCCTGATTGAAAACATCACCCACCTGCGAGGCTGCGGCAACCAAATTCCACAAGGTTCGCTGGTGGCCATTCATCGACCGACACGAAAACTGGCGGCGGTCCTCGCCTTGACGGCCGTGCGTCCGGCGACCGCCCATATTCCCCAGATTGCAGTCGCCACACCTTTCCAGGGCCGCGGTCTCGGCACCGCGCTGATGACCCGCGCGCTTGGACAAGCAGCACAGCAAGGACACCGTGAAGTCTCCCTCACCGTCACGAGCGCAAACCGCAGAGCGGTGCGGTTCTATGAGCGATTGAAGTTTGAAACGTTTCGCACTTTTGGCGCTTATGTTTGGAACCATCGATAGCACCGGGGAGGAAATATCGACATCCGATCATCGCCAGGGTCGCGCGCCGACCACGCGCATCCTGCCGGCCAAACTGAGGAGCGTACTCCTGCTGGCGCTCCGTCTCCTCAGACCTTACCCTTTGATTTCAGCAAATCCTTGAGTTCATCCATGAATTCGCGGACGTCTTTGAAATCCAGGTACACCGAGGCGAACCGCACGTAGGCCACTTTGTCGAGTGCTTTCAGCCGGTTCATCACCAGTTCTCCCACTGCCGAACTGGACAACTCACGGTCAGGCGACTCGGCCACGTAGGTCTCCGCCTGGTTGACAATCTCTTCGAGTTGATTCATCGCCACCGGGCGCTTCTCGCAGGCTTTCAGCAGCCCGGCCAGGATCTTTTGCCGGTCGAACTTTTCGCGGCGGCCGTCCTTCTTGACAATCATGTGCGGAATCTCATCCAGTCGCTCGTAGGTGGTGAATCGTCGCCCGCACTTCGTGCATTCGCGCCGCCGACGAACCATGTCGCCTGTCTTGCTTTCACGCGAGTCTACAACCCGATCCTGGAGTGTCGAACAGAACGGACAGCGCATCGCCTCTCGTCCGCAACTTTACTCACTTTCACCCGCGCAGGCGAGGTTACAACGTTCGAGGCCGTCATGTCGAGTCCAGTAGGATGCCGATTCGGCACCAAAGCGGGCACGCCGGGTACAGCGGATCAGGTGGAACTTTGATACGATTGGACATAGCTTGCATCGGTTTGATGGCTCGGAAGCGGACGGAGGTTCACCCGTGGCGCTGAGACGTGCTTTTTCCATCTCGCTGGCCTCCGCAATGACGAGATTTTTTGAATCCGACATTTCCCGCACTGAACGGTCGGCGTGGGATGAGTTCAACGAAGCCGGTACGCGCGCCTATAACGAGGGGCGCTACGCGGAGGCCGAACAGCACCACCGGGCCGCCCTGCGGGAAGCCGCGACCTTTGCGCCCGAAGACGCCCGACGCGCCGCGAGCCTCAACAATCTGGGTGAGGCTTGTCGCGCCCAGGGCCGTCTGGAAGAGGCCGAACCGCTTTTTCTCGAGGCCCTTGCCATTCGCGAAGGCGCGCTGGGGTGGGAGCACCCGAGCGTTGCCCAAACTCTGAACAACTTGGCCGCGCTCTATGCCGCCCAAGGCAAGCTGAACGAAGCCGAGCCGCTCTACCGGCGCGCGCTGGCTATCGAAGAAGATACCCTCGGCCGCGAACATCCTTCCGTGGCGGCTAGCCTGAACAACCTCGCCTTGCTCTACAAGGCCCAGGGTGATTATCGCCAGGCCTTGCCGCTGCTTTCCCGCTCGCTCCATATCTGGATCAACGCCCTCGGCCCCGAACACCCGTTCGTGGCCACTTGCTTCAACAATCTCGCCGCGCTTTCGGCCGCTCAGAATATGCTGGCCGAGGCGGAGGCGTTCTTCCAGCAGGCTCTGGCCATTAAGGAAGCCGTGCTCGGCCCGGAACATCCCGACGTGGCCATCATTCGCGATAATCTGGCCGAGGTGCACCGCCGCCAGGGACGGGGCGAGGAATCGGAGGCGTTGGCGGATCGCGCGCTCCCCGCCGAGCCCAAGACGGGGCCGAAGGGAATATCCGACTATTCCTCGCCCGCGGACGTCTCCCGTCCGCCCCGCAGCCACGCCGGCGCGGACTCACTGGCCATGCCCGCGTTCAGCCAGAGCTCCCCGATGGCTGTCCCTAACGAGGGCACCAAGCCCGATCGCACGGCTGTCGCCCGCGCCCTCGAACGCCTGGCCTCCCTTGCCGAAACAGACGGCGGGCTCCCCGAAGTGCCTTCGGCGTCCCACGATGAGGTCGAGCATGCGACAGAAACTAGTTCCAACCCGAGCGGGCCGCCCGTCAATTCAGTCTCCGAACCGGCTCCAACATTGGCGGCAGACCCGCCGATTTCTGCTCCGCCCTCACCTCATCCCCTCGCGCTGCCCCTGGATCACGCCACCCTGGAAGCCTCCGGCGCCGGGGAACGCGCCGCGAGTGTGGCTGCGCCGGCGGCGAGTCCCGCCCGCCGGCCGTTGGAGGCTACTTTACTCAGCATGCTTCAGGACGCCGAGCGATCCATCGGACCTCAACACGCTAGCCTAGCGCCAATTTGGAATCGGTTGGGACTTCTTTATCGGATCGAAAACCGCACCAGCGAGGCCCAAGCGGCTTGGAGGCGCGCGCTCGACCTCCGCGAAACATCCCTGGGAGCCGAGCACCCCGACGTTGTGCTCCTGGCCAAGCGGCTTGCCGAACTCTGCTTGGAAGAGAACGACTGGGCTCGGGCCGAGCCGCTTTTTTCCCAGGTGCTGGCCAGCGATGAACGGAATCTCGGTCCAGGGCATCCGGCGGTGGCATTTGATCTGAGCGAGCTGGCTCTGATTGGCGAGGCCCGGGCAGACGATGCGAAAGCGGCGGAGCTCTACCGGCGCTCTCTAGCCATCCTGGAGCGACACCGGGGTAGCAGCCATCCCGATGTCGCCTCCCTGTTGGTCCGGCTTGCCTTGATTTTGCGGCGATCCGAAGCGAACGCCGAAGCGCGGGAACACCTCGAGCGCGCCGTGGCTATTCAGGAAAAGTGGCTGGGGCCCCAGCACCCGGAACTCGCCTCGACGCTGAACCATCTGGCGTCGATCTACCTCCGGATGGGAAAGACGGTTGCGGCTGCCGAGCTCCTGCGGCGCGCCCTGGACATCCAGCATACGACGCTCGGACCCGACCACCCGAGCCTCGCCCAAAGTCTCAACAATCTAGGAACGCTTTACAGTACCGAAGGCAAGTACCACGAGGCGGATCAACTGTTGCAAAGGGCGCTTGAGATCAAGTGCGCATCGTTAGGGCCGGAGCATCCGTCGCTCGCCACGAGCCTCAACAACTTGGCGTTGCTTTATAAGACCCAAGGGCGGTACAGCGAAGCCGAAGATTTGTGCCGCCGTTCGATCGCGATCCGGCAAAAGGCCTTCACGGCAGATCATCCGGCAGTGGCGGAAGGGTTGAGCGGTCTTGCGGCCATTTACGCCGCGCAAGGAAAATACCCGGAAGCCAAACCGTTGTTAACCCGTGCCATCGAGATTCGCCGCAAGGCCTTCGGGGAAGCCCATCCGCGTGTGATGGAAAGCCTTAGCGATCTAGCCGGGCTTTACTGTGCCGATGGGAAATACGCGGCAGCGGAATCGCTTTACCAGCACGCCCTCTCGATTCGGCAGAAGGCGGGCGGGGATGATCAGAGCCTTGCTGCCTTGCTGATCAAACTAGCCGAGGTTTTTGAGGCCCAAGGTCGCGACGCCCAGGCCGAACCACTCTATGCCCGCGCCGTCAACCTCCTCGACCGCTCCGACGTAGCGGTGCCGGTTCGGATTTCGACTCTGGAGCGCGAGGCTCGCGTGTTGCGGCGCCTCGGCCGCCATGCCGAAGCGCAATCGGCTGAAGAGACGGCTCGCGTCCTGCACTCTCAGCTTGGCAAGGAAAGCATCCATGCCCAGTAAGGCGGCCGACCCGTTCGAGAGCCGGCGGCGTCTCCGATTCGTGCCTCGGTTCCTTTTTGCCGCCGGCACCCTGACCGTCGTGACCGTCCTGCTGACTCTCCGCTTTGCCGGCCGGTGGCTGGTTGTTCGCGATCCCCTACCTTCCCATGCCGATGTGGCTGTCATGCTGGATGGTGCGGCGGAAGAAGTGCGGCTCCGTCGCGCGGCGGCAATGGATCTGCTGGCCGAACGGCGGGTGGATCATGTGCTGATCAGCCTTCCCCAGAGTAACGCGTGGGATGAGCCCTTTTTGGAGATCGCCCGGTCATACCTGGACAGGGTTTACCCGCGCGGACTCGTGGAACGCGTCGCGTTCTGCGTGCTCGATCCGAGCGTCAACTCGACGGCCGAGGAGGCCGTCGCGCTCGAACGGTGTCTCGAGCAGCATGGCTGGTACTCGGTGGTTGTGGTGACGTCGGATTTTCACACCCGGCGGGCTCGCATGATTTGGAGGAGAACCCTGAAAGAAGCCAGCCCCGCCTTTTCAGTGGTGGTTTACCCTGTCGCCAGCCGGGAATTCAGGCCTCGTGGCTGGTGGCGCCAGCGCGAGTATGCCAAAACTTGGTTGCGGGAGACTGTGAAGACGATCTGGATTCTGGTTGTCGGAATCAACCACTGGCGCTAGAGCTAAGGGATGATGAAACCGGCGGCGGGCGGCCAACACTTCAGCCCCACACGAAATGCCCTTTCCCATCCTACGC